>JAPLKI010000025.1:0-300000 GCA_026388155.1 Elusimicrobiota bacterium | reverse complement strand
GGTTCAAGTGGGGGATTTTTTATCCCCAGTCTATGGAAAGGGAGGCGAGATTTGTCCTTTATAAAATGCACGAACGCGCAGCTGAATTGGGTCTCAGGGCCGAATGGACGCAGGTTTTTATGGAGGAATACAATTCCGACGAAACTTACGGGATTCCTTTCAAGATAGGGAATTACGCCGCGGAGCGCGGCGTGAACGGGGTTATAGTGCTGGGTCCCCAGCCCTCTTCCGCTCTGGGCTCGCAGGAGGCGGAGTTCAAGCATATCACGTTCAAGATCCTTGACAGCTATCTGCTCAAGGGCGCGTGGATACCGGCTGAACGGATCAAATCACAGGCCGTTTACACTAAAACGCTCATGGACCTCATTTAGAACTATGAGTTACTACATAGGTAGACAGGATTCAGTAGTCAGAATTCAGAATAGCGGAACCTTTCTCGTCGTCTGCGTTCTCATTCTGACTCCTGAATTCTGACTTCTGGCTACCTGAGCAGTTACAACTATGAACTATTTCATCCCCGTACTTGTTCTTGGGGCGGTTTTAGGATTTGCCGTCTACTGGTACATAAAATTCAGATTTCTGCTGCCGGTCGAGAGCCGCCTTAAAGGATACGAGCGCGCCTTTTCCGGCTTCATGGCTTTTTCAAAAGAAATACTGGACCACACTTATATTCCGGATTCCCTTGAACATTACGGCGATATCACAAACTACTATCTGATCAAACTCCACAAGCTTTTCCCCGACAGTTCCATGCTGGTTTTTGAAAAAGAGGAGGGCGGCTGGAAGCTGATAAATTACCTTAAAAATTTCAAGGTTGAGCCGAAACTTATGAGCAGCTGTAATTGGGCCGCGCTTGACAGCAGCGCGCGCCACGGCGAGACCATACGGCTTGACTCCATTTCAGGCGCAGGGTCGTCGGCGGAACTGCTGGCCGTTTTTGACATTCAGGCCGCCGTTATCTGCCCGTTCATGCCCTCGGCGCCGGAAGGCTACCAGCGGCTGCTGGTTTTCGGGGCGCGAACGCCCGCGGATTTTGAACTGGCCGAAACACACCTGCAATTCATCGCTTTGCAGCTGAACTCGGTTTTTAAAATAAAAGAGAGAGTATTTGCGCTGAAAAAGGAAACCGACCACCTGAAAGCCGAGCTTAACGCCGTTGTCAGGGAGCTTGATATGGCCGGTTCCCGCTTGATACAGCGGGCCAAGGAGCGGAAGGCGCTCTATGAAGTGGTGACTAAGGTTACCGGCAGCGAGAAAGACGCCCAGGTCGGCTGCTCCGCCATACTTAACATAGTGGCAAAAATAGTGGAGGCCGATGTGGTGGCCTGCCTGCTTTTTGACGAAGCGGCGGGTGAGCTTAGCGTCGGCCCCGGCCCTTACGGCATTCTGGACGCGGAACGCGCGTTCTACAGCATACCGGTTTCAAACAACGCTTCAGCTTCGGTCCGGACTTTCCTGACGCGAAAGCCCTTTATCTCTCCCGACGCGCAGAACGATCCCGAGGTTTTAAGCACCTACTCCAAGCGTTCTAACATCCATTCGCTGATGCTGGTGCCGATCTCCACCGGCGATCGCGTTATAGGGGTCTTGCGCGTGGGCAGCCGCAAAATTAATTATTTTACGCAGGATAATCTGGAGTTCCTTACCATTATAGCGGACGAGCTCGCCATAATAATAGAAATGGTCACGCTATACGACAATATTTCGCGCAAGGCCGAGGAACTGGCCCAGCTTAACCGCCTGAAAGATGAGTTCCTTTCCACCGTCAGCCACGAGCTTAAAACCCCGCTTACCACCATAAAAGGCTTTGTTTCGGTGATATTAAGCGGCGAGGTGGGCCCTTTAAACGAGCAACAGTCGAATTTTTTAAATATCGCGGATCAGTCCGTCAACCGCCTCACGCATCTTATTTCAAATCTGCTTGACATCTCCCGCCTTAACAGCAAAGTGGAAATGGAGTTCCAGCCGGTGATCCTGGGCGAATTGATTAGAACTTCCGTTTCAAACATGATGCTTAAAGCCCGCGAAAGCGGCGTGACGCTCGCAAGTTCCGTGGACGACGCGCTGCCTGCCGTTCATGGCGACCCGCGCTGGATAATCCAGGTGATAGACAACCTGATCTTGAACGCCATAAAATATTCCGGCAAAGGCTCAAATATTATGGTTACCGGCCGTGATAAGAGCGGAGCGGCGGTAATAGGCGTGGAAGACAACGGTCCGGGCATACCGGAGGCCGAGCAAAAACTGATCTTCGAGAAATTTTATCGCGGCAAAACAAGAGCCAATCAGGTGCCCGGCACGGGACTCGGCCTTGCCATCTCAAAATCCATAATCGAAAAACACGGGGGCAAGATCTGGCTGGAATCAAAGCCGGGCCAGGGCGCCAAATTCTTTTTTGCCTTGCCGGCTGATACGCGGGATGTAAGGGATGAAGGCTGAAGGCAGAGCAACTGCTTTAAGCCGTATGGCGGTTTATCAGCCTATCCGTCTGAGAAGTTACTTAAAACGGCGGTTTTAAATATGAAAAAAAATATTAAAAGTTTAAGTTTCCCCTGCTTTGTGGCGCTGGTTTTCTCTTCCTGCGCCCATACCTCGCGGCTGGCCGTTAAAGAGTCTGTTGAGCCCGTTGAGACGCGGGGCCTGGCCGATTTTAACCAGAAGGATCTGGCCGCCTCAAAAAACGCGGCGTTGGCCGACGCCTTTAAAAACGCGGTAACTGCGGCCGCTTCGCTTTTTGCGCAAGACCCCGCTGAAATTGCGGCCCTGGGCGCAAATCCTCATCCCTATATGCGGAAGTATAAACTGCTTTCCGAGGTCAGGGAGGGCGGTTCATACAGAGTGAGCGTAAGGGCTTATGTAGAACTTTCAAAAATAGCCGCGGACTTGCGCGAACGCACCTCGCTCGCCGTGAGCCGGACCGGAACCAGGGCGGCGCTTGCGGTTACGGAGAGCGGGCCCGGCGCGGGAGACAACTTTGCCGCCGCTTTCAAAAAAAGCATGGGCGGCAGGGCGGTGGTGTTCGAAAATTACCCATGGCTGAAGGATGGTTCCACCGCGGGTAAGCCGCCTGAAGAACTTTTAATCCCGGCCCGGGATTCAGGAGCCGATCTTCTTTTTTACGTAGAAGCGCAGGCGCGTCCGGCGGGCGCGGGTCTAGCCACCGGATTTTACCCGATAAATTCGGAAGCGAAGCTGTCTGTTTACGACGCGCTCTCGGGGCAGCGGCTCTTCCAAGCGTCCACCCAGGCCAACGCTCTTGACTCCTCCGAGTCCGCTTCCGGCGCGAAGTCGCTTTACTCGACCGGAGAACTTATGGCCCAAAGCGCGGCCTTAAACCTTGAGCGGCTGGCAAGAAAATCAGTTGAAATAACATTGCGTGTAAGAAAGCTGGGAGGGTTTGAGAATCTTAAAATCCTGAAAGGCGAGGCGGATAAGCTGGGGGCCAAAAGCCTCCAACTGGAAAGCTACTCGGACGGAGAAGCGGTGTTTATGATCTCTCCGGCAAATACCGATCCGCAGGAGCTTGCAAGCGCTCTTCTGCGTCAGGATGCACTTGGCCTTGAACTTGAAAGCGCGACGCAGACTGAAGTGGTTTTTTCAGCAAATAAGTAACGGCAGCGAATAGCGAAT
Organism: Elusimicrobiota bacterium; assembly: GCA_026388155.1. Taxonomy (NCBI): domain Bacteria; kingdom Pseudomonadati; phylum Elusimicrobiota; species Elusimicrobiota bacterium. The sequence goes on along the minus strand of JAPLKI010000025.1, from coordinate 296,370 downwards.
AGGGGATAGCGGTTAGGGAATGAGTTCTTTATTTAATGTTCATTTTCTGGATTTGCACACTATTCGCTATTTGCCATTCGCTATGCGCTGTCTTATGATATGAGGCAAAAAAAAAATCGGAATTTTGGTAAACACGCCGCTTTTGCCTCAGTTTTGGGCATACTATGCGCCTGCGCTTCCGGGGGGGGGGCATATTTTGTTTCCCCCAATCTGCGCACGGCGGCGGACTCAAGGGTGGCGGTTCTGCCCTTTGACAACCAGTCCACCGATATTACGGCCCCGGAATATATGCGTAAACTTTCCGGAGAGCATTTTTCAAAGTGGGGATATGCGCCGGTCGCTTTTGAGGATGCCGACGAAAAACTGAAAAGCATGGGCATCTCGGACGGCGGCCAGCTTCCCTCTGTTACGCCGGCCCGGCTGGGGGCCGTTCTGGGGACGGATCTGCTTTGTTATGGGTATGTTGAGGACTTTACTTTCCAGAATCTGGCATTCGTGGTGCGCAAGTCCGTGGTCCTGCGGCTTAAAATCGTTTCAGCCTCAAGCGGCGAGACGCTTTTTGAGGCCTCGGGCGCGGGCAAGGACATAAAATTCTACCTGCATAAAGAAGATGCCAAACAAGCTTTTGTTGAAAACGCGGCGGTAAAACTGGTGGAAAACATCTTCAAATCTCCGCTGCATCAGGAAGCTGAACTGGCGGTAAACCATGTGTTTGACAGGATGCCAAAAAGGTAGGAAGCAGAGCTGGTAGGCGTGTAGGCTGGTATGCTAGTATGCTTTTTGTGGGATTACTAAATTAGGCTTACAAGCCTACTCGCATACTAGCCTGCTAGCAAAATCAAAATTACCGGAGGAGAAAATGATTAGAAATAAACTTGTGGCACTCAGCGGATTTGTAATTCTGGCGGCCGCTTGCGCGCCTTCAAAAACAGTCAAAATGCAGCAGGCGCTGAGCGCCAATGAAACAGAACATCTCGAGTCAAAATACACCGGCCCCAAGCGCCGTATAGGCGTGGTGGAATTTGAAAATAAATCCGCCTACGGCCAGGGGCGCCTTGGAGGGGCAGCCTCGGACATCCTTATAACCGAACTGGTAAAGTCGGGCAAATTCATAGTGGTGGAACGCGACAAGATGAATAAAATAATGGAGGAGCAGAAGCTTCAGGCCCAGGGTACCATAGACGCCCAGACGGCGGTGCAGCTGGGTAAAATAATGGGGCTTGAGGCCATAATTGTCGGCTCTGTATCCCAATTCGGAGTGAAAACGGAAGGGTCCGATTATCTTATAACACAGTCAAAGCAGCAGGTAGCCGATGTTACCGTGGACATCCGCCTGATAGATACGCAGAGCGGGCAGGTTTTAATGGCCGATTCCGGCAAGGGGCAGGCTAAGTCCAAAAAAAAGAGTTTCCTCGGCATGGGCACGAAAGGCGGCTATGACGAAACTCTTGAGGGTGAGGCCCTGCGGGCTTCCATAGCGCAGTTCGTGGACAACATAGCCAGTCAGCTCAACAAAAAGGCCTGGTCCTGCATGGTAGCGGACGCTTCCGGTGAGGAGCTCTACCTTAACGCGGGACAGGACTCCGGTGTTAAGCCCGGCATGAAACTTGATTGCTTCCACCAGGGTTCTGAAATACGCGACCCGGGTTCCAATCTGGTAATAGGCCATAGGGAAGAGTATATCGGCTCGGTGGAAGTGGACCGTTATTGCGGCGATTCCGGGGATTGCTCTATAGCCAGACTGACGCGCGCCGCGAGCGCGGGCGCCAAGGCGAAAGATATCTGCCGGTTGGCAAAGTAGGAAAGCAGCGCTTCAGGGCTTCAGAGCTGATTTGATTGAGATCTGATTTATGCTGGCAAAAATACGAACTCTCGCCCTTCGGGGCATAGACGGCTTCAATGTAAGCGCCGAAGTTGATATTGCCGCGGGACTGCCGGCGTACGCCGTGGTGGGCCTGCCTGATGCCGCCGTAAAAGAGTCTAAAGACAGGGTGATAGCCGCCGTGCGGAATTCCGGTTTTGACTTTCCCTCAAAAAGAATTACGGTGAACCTCTCCCCGGCGGAGCTTAAAAAATCAGGCACTCATTTCGATCTGCCCATAGCGCTGGGAGTGCTTGCGGCTTCGGGTGGAATTGAGAAACCCTCTCTTGAAAAACTTGAAAATCTGGCGTTTATAGGCGAGCTTGCGCTTGACGGCAGCCTGCGGCCCGTGGCCGGAGTGCTGCCAATGCTGGTTTCACTTAAAAAAACAGCCGTAAAAGCCGTGATAGTGCCGGAAGGCAACTCCCGGGAAGCCGCGGCGTCGGGCATTGAGTGTTTATACGCGGCTAACCTGAAGGAAGTGGCGGCTTATGTCAACGGCACCAGCCCTTTAAAACCCTGCGAAGCGGATACTGCGCCGCGCGCGGAAAACTCTTTGGGGGATTTTTCCGAAGTTAAAAATCAGGTTTTCGCCAAGCGCGCCCTTGAGATAGCGGTTGCCGGTTTCCATAATGTCATCATGGTGGGTCCGCCGGGCGCCGGTAAAAGCATGCTGGCGCGCCGCTTCGGCGGGCTTTTGCCCGAGCTCAGTTTTGAGGAAAAACTCGAAACCACTAAAATTTATTCCGCCAGCGGCCTGGTTAAGGGCTCGCGCCTGATAAGCGAGCGCCCTTTCAGGGAGCCGCATCACACTATTTCGGATGCCGCGCTTATAGGCGGAGGCTCAAACCCGAGGCCTGGCGAAGTGTCGCTGGCGCATAACGGGGTGTTATTTTTGGACGAGTTCACGGAATTCTCAAGGCCGGCGATAGAGGCCTTGCGTGAGCCGCTTGAGGCCTGGAAAGTAACGGTATCCCGCGTTAAAGAAACGGTAGTCTATCCCGCCCGCTTCCTGCTGGTCGCCGCCATGAACCCCTGCCCCTGCGGCTATCTTGGCCACCCGACCAAGGAATGCTCCTGCACGCCTTTGCAGGTGCATAAATACAGGAGCAAAATTTCGGGGCCGATACTTGACCGCATAGATCTGCATATACAGCTTTCCGCTATAAAATACGCCGACTGGGAAGCCATCCCCAAAGGCGAAAGTTCGCGCGCCATAGCGGAGCGGGCGCTCAAAGCCATAAACATACAGCGGGAGCGTTTCGCGGTTTCAAAAACGAGGGCCAACGCCTTCATGGGCGTATCGGAGATACGAAAATATTGCCGCGTTCCTGAAGGCGCTTCCGCCGTGCTTGAAATGGCTATGAACAAACTGGGCTTCTCGGCCCGCTCGCTTGACAAAATACTCAAAATTTCAAGGACCATCGCGGATTTGGAAGGCGCCGCAGAGATTAAAAGGGAACATATAATAGAAGCCGTACAATACCGGATGCTTGACAGGGCGTCGGAGTTGTCGGGGTTGAGGTAAGTGTTTCATTCGAATCAGATGCGAATTGAAGGATATGCGAATAAATTCCAATACTGTCACAAATCGCTGATTCGCATAAATTCGCATTTTCATCGATTCGCAGTATTGTTCGCATGTACGGAGGCTATATGAAAAGATTTATTTTTGCGGCGCTTTTATGCGCTTTATGCGGCGGGCTTAACGCGCAGCAGGCGCAACCGCTGAAAATCGAATTAGCAGCTGACAAATCCAAAGCCGGGGTTGCCGTAAGCTCCGCACCGGCGGGTCCTGAGGTTAAACCCGCCATAAACCTTTCCACCGCCGCCGTAAAAGCGGAAACTGAACCTGCCGCGGCCCGGGTCGGGCCCGTTGCGGCCGCGGCCAAGCCTGAAACCGGAGGCGGCCTCACCGTTAATAAGCGGCACATCGTGGTCCGGGGTGACACGCTTTGGGATCTTTCCCGTAAATATTACGGCGATCCTTTCAAGTGGGGGAAGCTATACAACGCCAATCGCAATTCCATTTCAAATCCAGACCTCATTTATCCTAAAAATAAGCTGGAAATCCCGGACTTAACCGAAAACTTAATAATAGGCGAGGATGAAACGCTAAAAGAGCCGGAGCTGAGGTCCTCCGAAATTATAGCAGCGGAGGAGGCCTCCTCGCCCGCAAACCCGGATGCCGTCACAACCGGAGCTCAGACGAAGCCGCTCCCGCAGCCGGCAGAAAAACTGGAGGAATTATTCAAAGACGGCGATCTTTCTGAAGATATGCCTCAGGGTCAGAAGGAATGGAGTTCCGGTGTTAAAATAGTCGGAGATAACTGGCGCGAAGACGGCGTTATAACCGCGAAAGCCGCCTCTAATAACGAAATGGAAGACAGCTTTTCATTGAGCGGTGAGACAGTGCTGGTCGGCCTGCGCTCGAAAGATTCCGTAAAAAAAGGCGATTATCTTGACGCTTATCTAAAAGGGGCATCCGCTTACGATAAAAAAGGCAAAAGGCTGGGTTTTGAACTGCAGCGCGCCGGTATGCTTGAGGTTTTAAGCGTGGACGGCAGCCGGGTAAATGCAAAAGTGCTGGACGCTTCAACTCCCATACGCAAAGGCCTGCTGGTGAAAAAGAAATAGAGGCGGGGGAAAATGCAAAGTGTAAAGTGCAAAATGGAAAGTATCTAGGGGAATATGGCTGTTTCAGCTGAAGAAGAAAAACTGGCCAGGGTGAGGATAAACGCTTTTTCCTGCTTGAGAAGCGATTGGGCGCTGCGCCTTATCGCGCTTTACGGGGGGGCGCGCGAGATACTTTACAGAACTCCGGCTGAATTGTCCTCGGACGGCGGCTTAAGTCTTGAAACCGCGGAGCGTTTTGTAAGGGAAACTAAAACTTTTGACCCCGTCAAAGAGCTTGACCTTGCCCTTAAGGCCGGCGCGCGCGCTTTGACCGCGCTTGACCCCGACTACCCCCAGCTGCTTAAAGACATTTACGACCCGCCGCTTGTCCTTTATGTAAAGGGGCAATTCAGCGCGGCGGCGCCTGCCGTGGGCGTGGTGGGTACGCGCAAAGCCACGAACTATGGACTGAGAACCGCCGCGCGGCTTGCATGTGAACTTTGCGGCGCCGGCGTTACCGTGGTAAGCGGGCTCGCGCGAGGGATAGACACGGCCGCCCACGAGGCCGCGCTTAAGGCGGGCGGCGTCACATGGGCCGTTATCGGCACAGGCTTGAATATTTGTTATCCGCGTGAGAATACCCGGCTTGCCCGTGAAATAGTTGAAAAAGGCGGGGCCGTTTTTTCTGAATTCCCTATGGGGGCGGGCGCACTGCCGGTAAGTTTCCCAAGGCGCAACCGGGTTATATCAGGGCTTTCTCGCGCCGTAGTGGTGGTGGAGGGCGATTTTAAATCCGGAGCGTTGATTACCGCCCGCGCGGCCCTTGAGCAGGGCAGGGAGGTGCTGGCGGTGCCGGGGCAGGTGGATTGCCCGGTGGCACGGGGGCCCAATTATCTTATTAAAAACGGCGCCGCGCCGGCCGAAGACGCTTTGGATATTATCTCAAGCTTTCCGCCGGAAGCTATGTTCGGCCTTAAAACCTCGGCGTTTTCAAAGCCGGAAGGGGACGGCGGCGCCGGTATTCTAAAAACGCTTTCGGAAGACGCCAACGCGGCCTGGGCCGTGCTCAAAGAATCGCCCGAAGGCCTTTGCGCCGATGAAGTGATGCTGAAGCTTTCCATGGCGGGAACGCCGGGCGCCGCGGCCTGGGGTGTCCAGCGCGCGGGAGCGGCCCTTTTTGAGCTTGAAACCTCGGAATTGATCGTGTTAAAAAGCGGCAAATATTCCCGTTCCGTTTAACCTTCAACTTTTTTTAGAAATTGTAACGCCGGGTTTATGGCTTTGGGTTGAAGTATATATGTTGGTTGGGGGCCTGTCGAGGGTGTGGGCCCGGAGGGCACGGCGTCGCGCACACAGTGCGCGCGCCTCACCACTCGGCCTCGGCGCTGCGCAAGCCTCGGTCTGCGTGAAGGCCCTCCGAACCCACACCCTCGCCACCCCTTTCAGTTATCACGTTTCTCCGGCACTTCTTTAAATTAATAGGTGTTTGTCCCGCCCTTTTTACGATACATCTAAATTGCCCACCCAATAGTCGCAGCCAGCCTTATAATTAGCAGGGCATTTGCCCGAATATGTTAAAGGATTAGATAAGCAAAGGTAACTTTTAATAAAAAATGATTTTAGTTGCAATTTTTTTTATTGATATCTATATAAAATACAAGTATGACATTTTAAAAAAATAGCTACATTTTTTATAATTTCCTATTCCGTCCACGGGAAAAAAGCTAGAATATACAAATATTATGGCTGAAAAAAATAAAACAGGCAGAAGTCTTGTTATTGTCGAGTCTCCCACCAAGGAAAAAACCATAAGCCGGTTCCTTGAAGGCGCTTTCACGGTCAGAAGCTCGTACGGACACGTGCGCGACCTGCCCAAGGGGGAGCTTGGGGTGGATGTGGAACACGGTTTTACCCCGAAGTATGTGGTAATTGAGCGCGCGAAAAGAATAATCGCGGAGTTGAACACGCTTGCCAAGGGCGCGGACGTCATTTATCTTGCCACCGACCCCGACCGCGAGGGGGAAGCCATTTCCTGGCATTTGCGCGAAGTGATGAACGCGGACAAAGCCAAATTTAAACGCATTTCCTTTCATGAAATAACCAAAACGGCCATCGCGGCCTCCCTTAAATCTCCGCGTGAGCTTGACCTGAACATGGTAAACGCCCAGCAGGCGCGGCGCGTGATAGACCGCCTTGTGGGCTACAAACTTTCGCCGCTTCTTTGGGCGAAGATAAAAAGCGGCCTTTCGGCCGGCCGCGTGCAGTCGGTGGCGGTGCGCCTTATCGCAGAGCGCGCCAAAGAAATAGCGGCTTTCAACGAAGAGGATTATTACACGCTGGCGGGTATGCTGACCAAGGGGGAAAGCAAGCCCTTTGAGGCTAAGCTTGTCCGCTGGCAGGCAAAGCCGGTGGAACAGACCATTACGCTTAAGCTTTTCGCCGAGGATTACCGCTACAAGACCTCTGTTTTCAAAAAAATGGAAGATACGGTCGAGGCCGCCACGCTTCTGCGCCGCAGCGTTTTAAAGGTTTCAAAGCTTGAAGCCAAGGTAGTAAGGCAGAAGCCGAAACCCCCGTTCATTACAAGCACGCTCCAGCAGGACGCTTACAATAAACTCGGCTTTTCCTCGGAGCGCACCATGAAGGTGGCGCAGAGCCTTTACGAGGGCGTGGAAATGGGCGGCGAAAGCGCCGGCCTTATCACCTACATGAGGACCGATTCTTTTAATGTCGCCCTTGAGATGCAGAAAGAAACCGCAAAGTTCATAGGGGAGTTCTACGGCAAGGATTTTGTGCCCGCCAAGCCGCCGCTTTACCTGAAAAAGGTAAAAGGCGCCCAGGAAGCTCACGAGGCGATACACCCCACCGGCGTAGCGCGAAAACCCGAAGACATGGGCAAGTTCCTGACAGGCGAACAGGCCAAACTGTATGACCTTATATGGCGGCGGTTCGTGGCAAGCCAGATGGAAGACGCCGTTTTTGACTCCGTCAGCGTTGAATTTTCGGACGAAAAGGGCGCGGCGGTTCTGCGCACCAGCGGGCGCACGGTTAAATTTGAAGGATACCTGAAGGTTTATATAGAGGAAAAGGAAGAGGATGTTGACGCCGAGGGCGAAGAAGAGGCCGCGATACCGCCGTTAAAAGAGGGGGATATCGTGAACCTGAAGGATGTGGAGGCCACCGCCCATAAAACCAGCCCTCCTCCCAATTATAACGAGGCCAGCCTGATAAAAACGCTGGAAAAGAACGGCATCGGCCGTCCTTCTACCTACTCGGCCATAATCAGGAATATCGTGGAACGGGGCTATATAAACAAAGAAAAAGACCGCAAACTGCTTATCACCGAACTTGGCGCGCTGGTCACCGAAAAGCTGAAAGGCTTTTTCCACGAGATCATGGAAATTTCCTATACCGCCTCCATCGAGGACAAACTGGACGACGTGGCCGACGGCACCGTGGACTGGGTGAAGCTGATGGGGGAATTTTATGTTCCCTTCTCTAAAACGCTTGCCAAGGCGGAAAAGGACATGATTAAAACCCGGCCCACTGTGATAAAGACCGAAGAAAAATGCCCGTTGTGCCTGTCGCCCATGGACCTGCGGGAAAGCCGCTTCGGCAAATACCTTTCCTGCTCGCGCTTTCCGAAATGCAAGGGTAAGGTGCCCCTGGACAGGGAAGGCAATAAACAGGAATTTTTTGCGCCCATCAAGACCGAAAAAACCTGCGAAAAATGCAAAAAAAACGCCATGCTGCTCAGAAAAAGCGCGCGCGGATTTTTTCTCGCCTGTTCCGGATTCCCGAAGTGCCGCAACATAGTAAAAGTAACCCCCGAAGAGGTGGAAAAGCTGACCGGCGGCGCGGGCAAGGCGGCATAACTGCTTTAAGCCGTATGCCTTAAGCCATATGCTTTTAAGGAGTTCCTTGCAAGCCTATGGCATATGGCTTAAAGCATATGGCATTTACCAACCTGATTCATGAACTTTCTTATAGAAAAATTCCTGCTGCACATAAAGTCGCAGAGGAATTTTTCAAAGCACACGGTAAAGGCTTACAGCTTTGACCTTAAAGAGTTCGCCGGCTACCTTAAAGGTCTGGGCGTTGATTCCCCTCAAAAAATCGGGCGCATGGAAGTGCGCGGCTATATCGCGTTCATAAGCGAGCGCAAGGTGTCGCGCAGCACCCTTTTAAGGAAAATTTCCGCCGTGCGGTCTTTTTTGTCCCACCTGCTTTCAAACGGTGAAATGGAAAACGACCCCTTTGAGCTTGTAACCATACCAAAAACGGAGAAACGCCTGCCCCGCTTCCTTACCGAGGGCGAAGTGGGCCGCCTTGAGGACTCTAACGCCCCCGGGCAGGTAAACGCCAAAGAAAAAAATTATTTTTTCGCGGCAAGGGACTTTGCCATTTTCACGCTTATGTATTCAAGCGGGCTAAGGCGTTCGGAAGTGTCGGGCCTCAATATAGGTGACCTGGATTTTTACGGAGGGTTCGCGCGCGTGATGGGCAAGGGCTCAAGAGAGCGCCTTGTGCCGGTGGGGGATAAGGCGCTGACGGCTTTAAGGGTTTACCTCGACACCAGGCCAAAGCCGGTTTCTCCCGGCCTGCCGCTTTTTTTAAACCATATAAACACAAGGCTGACCGACGCGGGAGTCGCGTTCATTGTCAAGAAAATGGCCCGCCGGGCCCGCTTCACGCGCACTCTTAACCCGCACGCTATAAGGCATTCCTTCGCCACGCATTTGCTGGACCACGGCTGCGACCTCAAGTCAGTGCAGGAAATGCTCGGCCACAAAAACCTGGCCACCACTCAGATTTACACCCATATGTCGCTTGAGCGCCTTAAGGAAGTGTACGATAAGGCGCATCCGAGGGCAAAAAAATAGCGTATAGGGGTGAGAAGATAGGGTTTAAGATGGTATTAAACGCTGAATTAAAGGAAAGACCGGAGAATAAAGCGGAAGGCTGTTAAAAATCGGTGTAAATTTATGTTGCTTTTCCCCGCTGCACTAAACCACTATTCGCTATTTGCTATCCGCTATCCCCTGCCCTTATATGCCTTTTGACACCTCATTAGACAATGCCCCCGAAATACTGGCCCGCCTGGCCCGGGCCGCCGGTGCGCGCCCGGATTTAACGCAGGGCGGCGGCGGCAATGTTTCACTGAAGCTGAATTCCGAGCGCATGCTTATTAAGGCTTCAGGCGTAAAACTAAAAGATGTGTCGCCTGAGGGCGGTTACGCCCTGGTAAACTACGGCAATATACGCCGCCGCATAGCTTCCGGTCCCGGCGGCGAGGGGGAGTTTTCCGATTACATCTGTTCCCAGTCCCTGCCGGTTAAAGGTGTGAAAGCCGCCAAGCCGTCCATTGAGACCGGCTTCCATTCGCTTTTAAATACGGCGGTTATACATACTCATTCGGTTTACGCCAATATACTTAACATGAGCGCAGAAGGTCACTCCCTGGGCAAAAAAATGTTTCCCGATGCGGAGTTCATCCATTATAGATCCCCGGGGCCGCAATTATGCGCGGCAATAAACGACCGGGCAAGAGCCAGCGGGCCTCAAATTTTCTTTCTTGCCAACCATGGCCTTGCCGTGGCCAACGCGGGCGTTTCGGGCGCTCTGGAACTTAGCGATCGGGTAAATGACACCATAAGGCGCGGGCTCTGTCTGCCGCCTTACCCGGTCATCGCGCCGGCGGCTGTTCTTTCCCCGCATAATACCGCCCGCCTTGCCCATTACGGCGTGCGGTTCATGGTTGAAAATGTGTTTTCGCCGGACCAGGCTCTGTATTGCGGCCCGGAGTCGCTTGAGGGGCGTGGGGAAATGGCAGCCGTAAACGAAGTGCTTACGGCGCTCTTCTATATTTTGGATTGTATGAAGGCGCTTAAGCTGACGCCTATATTCCTGTCAAAGGCCGAGGTTCAATATTTTGACACCATGAAAAGCAATAGTGCAGGGGCTAGCGGCTAGCGGAGAGGGCAAAGATATAAGGAACTCCTTGCCCTAAACCCCTATCCGCTAGCCGCCGGCCCCTGTTGTACCTAAAACACCAGATTCGGCTGTAATATGAATTGGAAAGCGCTGGTGGTTTTCATTTTCCCGGCGTCGGAAAGAGGGCCGGAATATTTCTCGTCCGCCGTCCATATAAAGCCAAGCCCCAGACTGAAGGCCAGGCGCGAATTCTTCATTGGGAATTTCTTATCCACCAGAAAGTAGTGGCGTATGGGTTTAAATGTTTTCTGCGAAAAATCCGAAATATATTCGATCCCGCTGTTGTGCAGCCAAAAATTGCTTTTGCCGCTCTCCTTGAAATCCGTGCGGCTGCGCCTGAAGCCTATATAAAATGAGTCGGCTATGTACGGATTGGCATGGAATTTTGTCCCTACGCGGAAGCTCCAGCGCAGTTCGCGGTCAGCCAGTATCTGCTCGCCTTTAAGCTTGGCTTCGGTTTCCACCCAGTTGTCCTTTATTAAAACGTTGTCCTTTATGTGGTAATTGCCTATGTTTATAAGTATACCGGAATAGCCGTTGCGCTTGCCCTCGTAGGCTTTTTTTATCGAGTCAAAAGAAACCACATTCCCGAAGAAAAACGACAGCGCCCAGGGTTCCTCAAAGCCGGCGGTAATGGCCTGCACGGCGTTAAAATTGCTGTTCAGCTGCATGTTATTGTAAAAACCGGACTGGTGCTTCTTTATCAGGGTTCCGGCGTAAGGCAGAGGGTTAATACTGGCTTCAACCACAAAAGTGCGCGGCAGATAGAACTTCCGGATGAGTTCCCTGTAAATCTCCGCTTCGGAGGCCACTTTCATGTGCGGTATGGGTTTGCCGGTAAGGCTGTTATACACGCCGAAGGCCGAGTAGTACGGGTCCAGTTCAAGTTCATAGGTGGTTTTCTTTTCCGCCGGCTCTTCGGCAAAAGCGGAACCCGCCGCCAGCAGCAGCGCCAAAGAGATTATTATCCTCATATGAATCATAATCTATCATATCACGGCCCGGTTAATCTATCAAAGCGGCATTTATAGTAAAATAAAATAAATCTGATCGGCATTTTCAGTGAATCCAATTCCGGCCGTTAGCGAGGTCTATTATGGCTATAAGAAGAATCTGTAAATACGGAGAAAAGATACTTGAAAAAAGCGCCAGGAAAGTGAATTTTGAAAAAGCTAAAAAGGACCTGCCCGGCATTTTAAAGGACATGTTCGAGACTGCGGAAGCCGTTAACGGCACGGGACTCGCGGCTAACCAGATAGGTTTGGACCTGCGGCTCGCGATCATTATAATAAAAAAAGATAACGAAGAAGACCTGAAGATAGTGCTTATCAATCCGGAACTGGTGGCGAAGTCCGGTTCCATGACGGAAGAAGAGGGTTGTCTCTCGCTTCCCGGACTGTTCGCCAGGATAAAAAGATTTTCCAGGGTTAAGGCCAGGGCGCTGAACGAAAAAGGCCTGCCTATAGAAATAAACGCTGAGGGTCTTTTGGCGAAGGCGGTTCAGCATGAGCTGGACCATCTTGACGGGGTGCTTTTTGTGGACAGGCTGCCCTTCATTACCCGCATGAAGCTTAAACCGGTGCTTATGCGGCTCAAGCGCCGATGGAAGAAGATGGACGAAACCAGGATGCGGACGGTAAAGAGTAACCGGTAAAAGAAAAAATATGGGAAGTCTGGAAAAAATTTTATTTCCTCCCAAGAAAAGGAAGTGGAAAGGAAGCCGGGCCTTGCGCATCACGCTGCGCACGGTTCATCTGTTGAGCTTTTCCGTGTTATTCGGGGGACATTGGTTCGGCCTTCCCCGCGCCGAGCTTATGCCCTGTCTGTACTGGGCGATTTTTTCAGGCGCCGGCCTCATCGCGCTGGAACTCTGGGCCGGTTTTGATTGGGCCTTCCAGCTCGCGGGCGGCATGGTGCTGGTCAAACTTGTCATTCTGGCGCTGGTCCCGGTGTTTTGGGAGCGCCGCGTCGGTATGCTTGCGGCGGTAATGGTTATCGGTTCCGTCGGCTCGCATATGCCCGCCTCGCTGCGCCATTTTCACTTCTTTCCCGCCCGCGGAAATTTCTTATAGAAAAAAACGGCCGGAGTTTTTTCGCTTTGGTTATAGAATTGCACGATAGCCAAGTCGGGGTCCCTCCATTTAACACAGCCGGCTTATCAGCGAAAAAATGCGTGAGCCCAAAATGGCCCCGCCGCTTGCCTTTTTTGTATTATAATTTCAGGAGGATTTATGAACGCAACGATCATTGTTTTCGTCCTTTATTTGGCGGCGCTGCTGGGGATTACTTTCTTCACGGCAAGCATGTCCGAGACCGCTTCTGATTTTGTTCTGGGCGGCAAAAAGATCTCAGGGCTTTCATTGGCTTTATCGGAAAGAGCCACCGGCGAATCCGCGTGGCTGATCCTGGGGCTGACCGGCGAGGCCTTTCTGCTGGGCATGCAGGCGTTCTGGTTCGCGCTTGGCTGTGTGGCTGGCATAGTTTTTATCTGGTTCGCCATGAGCAACAGGCTCAGGCTTGAAACCGAAAAAACCGGGGCGCTGACCATCACAAGCCTGCTGTCAAACAGATTCCCCGGCGCGGAAAGGACCATCGGAACGCTGTCTTCTCTTATTATTATTTTCTTCCTGTTGTTCTACATCGAAGCGCAGTTTTACGGCGGAGGGAAAGTGCTGTACGACACTTTCGGGATCGATCCTATATGGGGCACTGTCATAGGTTCGCTGATAGTCGTATTTTACTGCATGATAGGCGGATTTATCACTGTCGTCGCGACGGATGTTTTCCAGGCCGTCCTGATGATAATTTCTCTGATAGTTTTGCCGGCGATCCTGTTCTTTATCGCTTCAAAAAATAATATTCATGTCGCCGCCGCAATTCAAAACGCGGGCCTGTCCTACAGCTCGCTTACCGCCGGGAAAACCGGGCTGAGCGCGGCGCTTTTAATTATCAGCGGTTTAAGCTGGGCTTTGGGATATACCGGGCAGCCCCAGCTTCTCATAAGAATGATGGCCGTCAGAAATGAAAAAGACATAAAGACGGCCAAGTGGACAGCCACCGCCTGGACGCTGATAGCTTACGGCGGCGCGCTGCTTATAGGCTGGCTGGGGTTCGCTTTTGTGAACGGCGGGCTGATAGGCGGCGACTCCGCGGCGAGACTCGCCGATGTGAATAATAAAGGGTTTGAAATGATATTCCCCGTGCTTGTGAACAACTTCATCACCCCGATAGTGGCCGGCGTGCTGCTTGCGGGCGCGATATCCGCTATGATGTCCACAGCGTCGTCGGAGATCATACTATGTTCCTCCGCCATAACCCAGGACTTATACGGGAATTACTCGAAAAAGCAGTTGTCGGCGAAGGCGGCCCTGTGGTTTAACAGGATCATGACCCTGCTTGTGGGACTCGCGGCTTTTATAATGGCTCTTATGGTAAAAGACTCGGTTTTCGGATTGGTTTCCTACGCGTGGTCGGGTATCGGCTCGTCCATCGGCCCCGCATTGTTATTGGTCCTGTTCTGGGGTAAGATATCAAGGTCCGGGGTTGTAGCGTCTTTGATATCCGGCACCGCCGGCACAATAATCTGGAAATCTTTTTTTGAGAAAGGCACCGGGATCTCCGAAAGGCTGACCAGTTTTATATTCGCCTTTCTGATGGCCGTGATATTCTCGTATATTTTCCCTGAAAAAAACGATAATAAGCCCGCCGGCCCGGTTGCCGAACCGCGCCTGAATAATGCCCGTGAATGAATCCTAAAATCATAATATCCGGCGCCGCTGAAAACAACCTTAGACAGGTTTCTCTTGAAATCCCGCATTACCGGCTGATAGTCGTGACCGGCGTGTCGGGCAGCGGGAAATCAAGCCTGGTATATGATGTCCTCTGCCGCGAAGGCCAGCGGCTGTTTTTGGAAAATTTTCTTTCGGGAAGCAGAAACCCTGATAAAAAACTGCGCAAACCCAAAGCCGATGCGATAAGCGGCCTGTTCCCTGTTATCGCGGTGAACCAGCAGACGGCGCTGCGCAATCCCCGGTCCACGGTCGGAACGCTTACCGAAATCTATGATTACCTGCGCCTGCTGTTCGCCCGGCTCGCCGTTTCTCCCGGAGTGAAAACAAAACCCGAGCGCAGCCTGTTTTCTTTTAATTCGCCGTCGGGCTATTGTCCGCACTGTAAAGGCCTGGGCGTGGAAGACAGGATAGACCCGGCGCTCATCATCGGCGACGCTTCAAAAACATTGCGCGAGGGGGCGTCGGCGTTATCGACCCCGAACGGCTATATTATATATTCGCAGGTGACGATAGACGTGCTCGACCAGGTGTGCCGCTCCGAAGGGTTTTCCGTGGATATCCCCTGGAAGGACCTCGGCGAATACCAGAAAAACGTGGTGCTTTACGGTTCCGATAAAATAACCATTCCATTCGGCAAACATACCCTGGAGTCACGGATGCGTTGGACGGGCATGACGGCGCGTCCCCGCCAGGAAGGCTGTTACAGGGGCATTATCCCGATAATGGACGAGATACTGAAGCGCGACCGCAATCCGAATATTCTCCGATTTGTGCGTTCGTTCGCCTGCCCGCATTGCGGGGGAAAACGGCTTAACCCGGAAGCGCTTTCATATAAATTATGGGGATCGAATATCGCCGGGTTTTCCGCCATGAGCCTGAAACAGCTTCAGCGTTTTTTTGAAAAACTTGTACTGGAGGGAAAAGAAGCCGCGGTCGCGGAACCTGTCCGGGAACTTATTTTAAAGCGCAGCCGGATGCTTGAGCAGCTCGGGCTTGGCTATCTCGCTCTCGAGCGCGAATCCACAACGCTTTCAGGCGGGGAAGCGCAGCGCATAAGGCTGGCGAACCAGGCGGTAACCGGTCTGCGCAACGTGCTTTATGTGCTGGACGAGCCCAGCGCGGGGCTGCATCCTTCGGATCACCGGCGGCTGTTGGAACTGATGCGCGGTCTTGTAAAGAACGGCAATACGGTTATCGCGGTTGAACATGACGAGCAGACTATCCGTTCCGCGGACTGGATAATCGAGCTCGGCCCGGGGCCGGGTGAAGCCGGGGGAGAAGTTCTGTTCAGCGGCCCTTATGAAGAGTTCCTGGGCGGCGATACACCGGGGAGCCGGACGCTTGATTTTCTTAAAGGGAATGAAAAATTTGATTATTCACATGAAAAAGTAAACAGCGGCGAAAGAGGAAGCGCGCGGCTTTTCGGCGTTGATAATGCCGCAAAAAACAATCTTAAAGGTTTTAGCGCCAGATTTGCCGCAGGAAAGTTCAATGTTATCACCGGCGTTTCCGGAAGCGGCAAGTCGAGCCTTGTGGAAGACCTGCTGGAGCAGTTGTCCGGTAAAAAAGACCCCGCCGTTAACCCGTTTAAGCGGATAATCCATATTGACCAATCTCCCATTGGCCGCACGCCTAACAGCAACCCGTCCACCTATACCGGGATGTCCGATCATATCCGCGACTTGTTCGCGGCGCTGCCGCAGTCAAAACAGCGCGGCTATAAAAAAGGACAGTTTTCTTTCGTGGTGAAGGGCGGCCGGTGCGAGACCTGCGGGGGGGCGGGCGTACAGCAGATAGGAATGCATTTTCTCGGAAATATCGACGTTCCCTGCGAAGTCTGCGAAGGGAAACGGTTCACCAAAGAAACGCTGGAAATACTGTGGAACGGCAAATCCGTCGCCGATATCCAGGAGTTGTCGGTTACCGACGCGGACAATTTTTTCAAAGGCCATGATAAGATCACCCGCATAACCCGGACAATGATAGGGCTCGGGCTGGGTTATTTAAAGCTGGGTCAGCCGAGCACAACGCTTTCGGGGGGCGAGGCCCAGCGGGTAAAACTGGCGACCGAACTTTCAAAAACCAGCTCCGGGAATATACTCTATATATTGGACGAGCCCACCACCGGCCTTCATCTGGCCGATGTGCGCGTCTTGATCGCGGCTTTGCGCAAACTTACCGGGAAAGGACATACCATTCTTGCCGTAGAACATCACCAGGACTTTATCCTTTCCGCCGACCGGGTTATTGACCTGGGGCCCGGCAGCGGCGAGGAAGGCGGAAATCTGGTCTTTTCTGGCGCTCCCTCTTTACTTCTTGAATGCGAAACAAGCGTTACAGGCAGTGAACTGAAAAAGCATGTTTCGGGTAAAGCGGCGGGCGCCAGCCGCTCTCAGGCGGCGCCTGGCGTAATGGAAAAGAGCGCTTCCGCTCCTATCAGTCTTCGCGGCATAACCACGAATAATCTGAAGGGCTTCGACCTTTCCGTGGCGTTAAACAGTATTACGGCGGTTACCGGCGTTTCCGGCAGCGGGAAATCATCGCTGGTATTTGATACGTTTTATGCCGAAAGCCAGCGCAGATTCAGCGACGGACTGTCTTCCTATATCCGCCAGTTTATCGGCAAAACCGGCGATCCTCTGGTGGAATCTGTTTCGGGGCTGACACCCGCGGTGGCTGTCAGAAGAAAAGCTTCAACCAATACTCCCCGCTCAACAGTAGGCACTTATACCGGCTTATATGACTTATTGCGTCTTTTATACAGCCGCGCGGGTAAATATCCGGCGGGAATGGAGCCGCTTTTATCAAGCGTTTTTTCCTTTAACAGCGAAGAGGGCGCGTGCCCCGCTTGCGGCGGCATGGGATATATTACGGTCTGCGATCAGGAAAAATTAGTGACTCACCCGCAATTGCCCCTGACCGCCGGGGCGCTTGACGGCACTAAAACGGGAAAGTTCTACGGCGAGCAGCATGGCCAGTATACGGCCGCTCTCCGCGCGGCGGGCGAGCTTTCGGGAATTGATTTCAGCAAACCGTGGCAGGAGCTGACTCCGACGGAGAAGCAAACAGCCATGCGCGGCTTTCCCGGCCATACGCTTGAAGTAAAATGGAGTTACAAACGCGGCAGCCGCGAAGGTGTGCATACCTTTAAGGGGCAATGGAAAGGTTTCGCCGTCCTGGTTGAAGAAGAATACGCGCGAAAACACTCCGACTACCGGGGCGAAGCGATGCTGGCGCTGATGAAGCACGATAACTGTCCTTCCTGTAAGGGAAAGCGGCTTAAGGAAAGGCCTTTGCTGGTGACGCTCGCGGGACTGGATATCGCAGGGCTTTCTCAGCTTGAAGTATCGGAACTGGTCTCTTTCTTCAAAGAGAAGACCACAGCGGATATTCATTTGCGGGAAGCCTCAAAAAAGGCCGTTCTGGATCCTTTGGCCGCCGAAATACTTCGTAAACTGGAATCACTGACGCAGGCAGGGCTCGATTATCTCTCGCCCGCAAGGCTTATCTCCACACTGTCAGGCGGGGAGTTTCAGCGGCTGCAGATAGCCACGCAGATACATTCCGGCCTGACCGGTATTACATATATGCTCGATGAGCCTTCTTTCGGGTTGCACGCTTCTGACGCGGCAAGAATGAGCGGGATCGTAGAGGGGCTGCGTGACAGCGGCAACACCGTGCTTATGGTGGAACAATCGTCCGCCATGCTTGCCATTTCAGACAGGGTGATCGAATTAGGGCCTGCAGGCGGCACGGAAGGCGGAAAGATAATTGCCGACGGGAATCCTGAAACTTTTATCAGCGCGAAAGAACATGCGGATTTTGCCGGCAAAAGAAAACGGGTCCTGCAGCCCGGGCTTGAGGTACGCGGAGCCTTTGCTAACAATCTTGTCCGCGCGGATGTGGATATTCCGGGCGGAGGACTTATTGCCGTCACCGGCGTCAGCGGCAGCGGGAAAACAAGCCTGGTGAGCGAAGTTATCAGCGCTTCCTGGAGGAAAGGTAATCCTGTCAATTGCGCGGAATTCAGGATTACCGGAGCGCTTAACCATATGGTGATGGTGGAACAGGATATCCCGGCGGTATCTTATTCCGGCATTCCCGCAACTTTCCTGGGCATATTTGAACCTTTGCGCGATATGTTCTCGGATTGCGAAGCGGCGAAGAAAAATAAATGGAAAGCCGGTCATTTTTCTTTTTTATCCAGGGACGGGCGGTGCCCGGACTGCCATGGCTCAGGTTTTCATGAGGTCAGCATGGATTACTGGAGCGATGCCCGGGTTCTGTGCGAAACCTGCCATGGCTCGCGTTACAGGCCGGAGATCCGGGCGGCGCAAATTGACGGCGTTTCCATCATGGAACTGCTGAAAATGTCTTTTAGCGGGCTGCATTTGTTCCTTGAAAAACATCTTAAGGGGAAAAACAGGGAGAAGGTGCTGCAAATAATCGCTCTGGCTGAAAAGACGGGATTGGATTACTTATCCGCGGGGCAGCCCATACACACCTTATCGGCCGGCGAATTGCAGCGATTGAAACTTGCCGCGGGGATGGCGGAGGGAAAAGGAAGGCATACCCTGTATCTTCTCGACGAGCCTACGGGCGGGCTGCATTATAAAGATATTTCAAGGCTCCTGGCGCTGTTCGAGGAAATTATCGGTGAGGGCGGCAGCATCCTTTGCATCACTCATGAGCCGATGCTGACGCGCGCCGCCGACAGGATCATCAAAATAGGGCCCGGTGCCGGAAAAAAGGGCGGAAGGATCATCCGCGCGGGCTGAGCCGTAAACGGACGAAGATATAATATGAAACAGGAAGAAAAACTATTTACGCCAGGTATCCGGGGAATGGAGCTGTTTATCCCCCTGCTTTTTTTGGCGCTATTATTTACCTGGATCGCGATGAGTCCCTGCCTTAACAACGGTTTTATCAATTGGGATGAGACCCAATATATAATCCAGAACCCCAAAATTAAAACGCTCTCCTGGGAAAGCGTAAAAACTGTTTTTTCCACGCCGGACCTTGGAATGTATTCACCGCTGTCCACTCTCAGCTATGCGCTGGAGTATCATTTCGCGGGGCTTAACCCCAGAATTTATCACGCGACCAGCCTTTTTCTGCATTTGGCCGATACCGCGCTTGTAATGTTCCTGGTGAGGCTTTTATTCGGCGGCGCATGGATGGCATTTTTTACGGCTCTTTTATTCGGCATACATCCCGCGCATGTGGAATCCGTGGCCTGGGTGGCGGAAAGGAAAGACGTGCTTTACGCGTTTTTTTATCTCTCCGCGCTTGCGTCCTACGCTTTGCGGCTCAGGGGGGCAAAGACCTGGTTCCTATCGTTGGCTCTTTTTCTCTGCGCGCTGTTATCCAAATCAATGGCGGTAACATTGCCGGTGACGCTGCTTCTGATGGATTATCTTAAATCCGGGAAAATCGGGCTCAGGCGCTGGCTGGATAAAATACCGTTTTTTGTTTTCGCGGCCATCTTCGCCTCCATATCCATGTCGCTGTCGGGCGGTCTCCGCATGCACGGGGCGAAACGGCTGGTCGCCCCGCTTTATAATCTGGGTTTTTACATTTACACCCTGCTGTGGCCGTTCAATCTTTCGGCCATATATGGTTTCGCGGCGGTGGGAAAACCGGCTTTGTACTGTTTTTCGGCGGGGACCCTGGCGGTAATGTTTTTGCTGTGGAAATATTTCCGCCGGGACAAAGAGATAATTTTCGGCGCGGCTTTTTTTGCGATCATGCTTTTACCCGTGCTTCAGTTCTTCCCGGTCGGTCCGGTTATCATTTCCGCCGACCGCTACACCTATTTGGCTTCAATAGGGATTTTTATTATCGGGGCGGTATGCGCCCGCCGCCTGTGGCGGCGCCTGGGTCCCGCGCATAGGGGCATAACGGCGATATGCGCGATAAGCGCGGTGCTGGCGCTTGCGGTAACGGCACGGGTCCGCTGCGCGGTGTGGAAAGACGGCGTTTCGCTCTGGAGAGATACTTTGCGAAAACAGCCGCAGGCGGCCCCCGCGCTCATCAATTTATGCGGCGCCTATATACAGGCGAATATGACTAATGAAGCGGAGGTCTGCCTTTCTCAGGCGATACTGATATATCCGGAAAATGACGACAACTATTACAATTTAGGTTTCCTGTACGCCCGAAACAAAGAGTTCGCCAAAGCGCAGGAGTATTTCGCGCAAACGCTGAAGATCAGCCCCTGCCACGCTCCCGCGCTTAATAATATGGGCAATATTTACCTGCTAAAAGGCGAGACCGCAAAAGCAACGCAATATTATACCCAGGCGGCGCAGTGCGATAGCGCTTATGCCGCCGCTTACCTCAATCTGGGCAAACTCGCTCTCTCCCGTAAAGATACGCCCGGCGCGATCTTGTTTTACGGGAAAGCGCTCTCCGCCGATCCCGCGGACAAAGAAACCCGCGCTTTGTTAACCCGAATCCTGCATTCAGAGCCGGTTTCCATTGAAAAATCAGGGGACAAAAAAGTGCAGGATTCCCCGCAGTAGCGGGTTGAGAATTTTCAGCACTATGTGCGAAAATTCTCAAGGGTGTATCCGTCGCGAAGCGACCCCTGAGCACTGCGAAGGGGAATTCTTCATAAGTGAAGAATTCGGACTGAACACTCTGCGGTAACCCGACAATTCTTTGATTTGCTATACTTTTATTTATGAAAAGCGTGATATTATTTGCGCTGGTTCTGCTGTGCGCGGGGTCCTCGGGCGCGGCGGATATTAACGCCAGAATAAAGGAACTGGCCTCCCGGCCGGGAATCAAGAACGCTTCCTGGGGGATAAGCGTGAAGGACGCCGCCTCAGGCATTAGCGTGGCCGCTTACAACGCGCAGAAAAATCTGACGCCGGGCAGTATACTTAAAATTTTCGTTACCGCCGCCGCTTTTGACCGGCTTGGCCCGGATTACAGGATCAAAACCGCCGTTTATCATGACGGCGCTGTCGTGAACGGTTTTTTGAACGGCAACATCTATATTAAAGGCGGCGGGGATCCATCCCTTGGTTCCCAACTGATAAAAGACGCCCGGCCGCTGGAGGAAACCTTCAAGCTTTGGGCTGATGCTGTTAAAGCCAGGGGCATAAATGTCATTAACGGAGCCGTTGTGGGCGACGAGTCCGCCTTTGAAAGCGTTCAGCCCGGCTCCTGGGCCTGGGAAGATATAGGCAATTACTACGCCGCCCAGGCCTCGGCTCTCACCATAAACGACAACCTTTATAAACTCTATTTCAAACCGTCCGATTCCGTAGGCGGGGAAGCTAAAGTCCTGCGCACCGAACCCTACCTGGCGGACCTTAAATTCGAAAATTATATGCTGACCGGCCCGAAGGGTTCCGGAGACAACGGCTATGTTTTCGCCTTTCCGGAGCAAAATATGGCGGTGCTGCGCGGTTCCATTCCGCAGGGTGCCGAAGAATTCGCCATTAAGGGCGCGTTACCGGCCCCGGCATTGTTCGCTGCGCAAAGCTTTAACGCTTATTTAATGCATGCCGGAATAAACTCAAATAAAAAACCCTATAAGACAGCCGAACCCCTTAAGGATGCCCGGCTGACTTTTATAACTGAAACACAGGGCGCCGCGCTTGAAAATATAATACGCGTGACCAATAAGCGCAGTTTCAACCTTTACGCCGAACTGATGCTGCGGCAGCTGGCCGCAGCGTCGGGCCTTAAAGGCACGGATGACAACGGCATAAAAATTCTGAGGGATTTCCTGGCCGCGCAGAAAGTGGACATCTCGGAAATGAAGCTTATAGACGCTTCCGGGCTGTCGCAGGCGGATATGGTCAAGGCGGAGAACTTTACGGACCTGCTCTGCTCGGTTTCAAAGAAGAAATATTTTGAGGCTTTCGGGGATACGCTGGTGTTTCCGGCTGACCCCGAGGCCACCGGCCATATAAAGCGCATGGGCAACGATACTTATCTGGCCAAAGGCCTGCGCATTAAATCAGGCTCGCTTACCGGCGTGCGTGCCTATACCGGCTACCTTAAAACAAAAAAAGGCCGCAGCCTGGCATTTACCTTTATAATCAACAACTATTCGGCCGACCCCGCCGAAATTGATAAACTCCACGAGAGTCTGCTTGTGGAATTGGCGAACAATTATTAGGCCGTACCGCGAATACCGATAATTTGAGAACCGTTCCCGGTATCCGTAAAGAAACGAGCCCGAAACAACATAAACAATAATTCAGTAAAAGACGCAGCGTTCCGGATATCCTTATCTTGCCGGGTTTACCGGGTGAGACTTGCAGGTTCGTGCCGGCCAAAATCCGACAGAGGAAAAAGGAGCAGCCGATAATGAATAGTTCTCCGCTAACCGAGGATGTTTTAAATTACTATTCCATTTCGGATTATGAAAAAGAAATACTTCGTTACCAGGAAACATGGAAAGACAGATTCGCGGATAAACCTTTTTCCGCGGAAGAAATAGATACGGGATTAAAAGAGGGTTTTTTTATCGGAGAACGGAAATCCCATATAGGCGATTATCTCACTTATACAAATGTTCCCAGAATGTTAAAAGAAAAATATAAAGGTTGCAGGGTTTTTGCGGCTCCGCATAGATTTGCCGAAGAGGTCTTTAAATTAAACCCCTATGTCGACTCCATCAGGGATATTCCGGGACGGGAACCCGCGGGAGCCTTCCGGGAATTCGGCTTCGGAAATTCACATCAGCGCAGGCTCCGGGTTTTCGGCATTTACACGACAGAGGAACCGGCCCCGGAATTGTATTGCTCTCAACGGGAATCGGATGCCGCCGCGGAATGGAGATCTAAAGTTCCCAAAAATAAAAAAGTGCTGCTGGTGCATACTTCGGGAAGAACGGTCGGAAATGTTCTTTCCTGGTTCGCCTGGAATAGAATTTTTAAAAAGACCAGGGATCAGATCCACTGGGTCCAGTTCGGCTTTCCGGGCGATCAAAAAATTCCCTGTCATGAACGGCTCTGGGATGTGAAAAGTTTGGGAACAGCGGCGGCTTTAATGAAACAGGCCGATCTTTTTATAGGGCCTAATTCAGCTCCTATGCACTTGTTCGCCTTCCACAGGAAGCCGGCTGTGATCCTGCATAACGAAATCAGGTCCAATGAAATCGTGTTCCCGATCCTGGGAGATAACTTTGTTCTGCCCCAGCCTGTGAATCATCATTGCCAGCATTGCTATTCTTTTCATATGCATCTGTGCATTGCGGGCAGGCAAAAAAGAAATCCTTTCAAGCAGCCTCTTGAAAAAAAATATAAACAGGGGGTGGATTATTCCGAAGAACTTCTGGTGAATATTATAAAAGAGAAGTGTATCCGATGAATTATTGCGATAGAGGTTCGCTTTTGCGGCTTTTTCCGGGAGGCGTGCAGAAGCTTCAACCACAAAGGAAACACACAATGATCGCTCTTATGTCTCCTATAGATCAACGGTATTCGCGATGACCACGATCATAACCCGACTCTGGAGGGGTGTGCGGAACCTCCATCTGCCGCTCTACATCCTCTTTTGGTTCATGATAAACCTGGGTGGTATCACGAGCAGCGTGTTCATGAGCTATTCCCTTATTGACATCCGCCTGTTGGAGGCGGAGCTGAGCAAAGCAATGGCCGCCGGCCGCAATAATGAGCCGCCCCGGGAACTGGTGGAGAAGATATTCCATCCGCTCAAGACTGAAAAGAGCGGAGTGCATTATTCCGATAAAAAGGGCCGGGAGGGGACGCGGGAAGCAGGCCAGGCCAGCAACCTCACAATGGCCAAGGAATCCGACCAGGATATCAGCGTATCGTTCGGCAGTTCGCAGAGTATCGCCGGCTTGTACGGCTGGCTGCTGGTGCTGTGGCTCTGGCCGCTATACAGATACCGTTTCTTTCGCAAGAAGCCAGACCCCGCGCAGGTGGAGAGGAGGATAATCAACCTGCCGTTGGTCATTTTCGCCCTGGTCTGGGTTATCGCGGTTCAGCAGTATTTCATCAAGACTGCGGCCTTCGCCGCTCAGTACGGAGTCCCGGGCCTCAGGATCAAGATGGTATTTGCGGTCGCCGCCTTGCTCTTCGGCGCCTTCGTGAGCTACCTTAACCTGGAACTCACACAGCTTTATATCCGGCGCTTTATCGCCAAGCCCTTCTTCCTGGAGACCAACCCGCACGGCCTTAAGCGGGGCTTCGCCATTGGCTTGACCCTCAGGCACGGCCTGATGATGTTTTCCCTGGCCATGGTCCCGCTGCTCTTAAGCCTCTATGTCCCTGTGTCCTTCAACATAGACGCCATATCGGGCCTGCGGCATAATTTCCAGTGGACAATATTTTTCCAGAACCATCGGGCGCTGATTCCCTGCCTTATAATCGCGCTGCTTGTCGTGGTCGTCCTGCCCCTCCAACTGGCTTCCGTGGCGTTTTTCAAATGGAGCGTGCAGAAGCCTATAGACGCCCTGGTGCGCCGGATGCGGGCCGTGGCGGCCGGGGATTTTTCCTGCAAGACTTCGGTGCTTTATGCCGACGAGATCGGCCAGCTCAAGGGCCACTTCAACCTGATGCTCGACGGATTGGCCGAGCGCGAGAGGATCAAGGACACCTTCGGCAAATATGTCTCCATCGAGATCGCGGCAAAGATAATGAAGAGCGGCAAAGTGAATCTCGCGGGCGAGGAGATCCGGGCCACCATACTTTTCTCGGATATCAGGAATTTCACCCCTTTGAGCGAAAAGCTGCCCCCGACCGAGCTGATCCGGTTCCTCAACGAATACTTTACGGCCGTGACCAGGCCCATCACGGATAATCAGGGCGTCATCAACAAATTCATGGGCGACGCGGTGATGGCGATATTTTCGCCCGTCTTCGGGGTGACGGACCATGCCGAGGCCGCCCTGCGCGCGGCCCTGGGCATGAAAGACGCCCTGCGCCGCTTCAACGCCACGGGCGATCACGAGCCGGTGAGCTTCGGGGTGGGGATGCACACCGGCGGATTGATCGCGGGCAATGTGGGTACTGAGAATAGGCTTGAGTATACGGTGCTTGGCGATACGGTCAACGTGGCTTCGCGCGTGGAGGGGCAGACCAAGCAATTCTTGACCGAGATTTTGGTCAGTGAAGCGCTTTTGCAGGAGGTGGACCGCGGCCGCTTCCCGGGAATTGAATTCACGGCGTGCGGTCCGGTCCTGATGAAGGGCAAAACCCGGCCCATGCTGCTCTACAAGGTCGCCGGCGCCGCAGTTCAGGGCTAGTGTGGTGCGTCAGACACTCCTTCGTTGTTTGGCGTTCTGATGCACACCGTTCCTTGGATTTGAGTCGGAAAATGAATTAGAAAATGCTTCGCCCGGGCTGACGGTGATTTAGTATAATTGCTCCACAAGTTTATCCGCGCAAAATACGCGGCGCGAGGTCTGAGAATACATGGCTGCCGACCAGCTTACAATCCTCTGTATAGACGACAATAAGGACATAATCCAGACCCTTGTAATTATGCTGACAAGGGAAGGCTACCTGGTTTATTCCGCTTCGGACCCCAGGATAGGCATTGCCATAGCGAAAAAACTGAATCCGGATCTGATACTTCTGGACATTATGATGCCGGCAATGAGCGGGTACGAGGTATGCAAGGTGTTTAAGCAGGACGCGAGGACTTCAACAATACCGGTTGTGTTCCTGTCCGCGCTTAATCAGCCGCAGAACAAGGTAAGCGCGCTGGCGGCGGGCGGAGTGGATTATCTCACAAAACCTTTCGACAAAGAATCGCTGCTGGAAATCACAAAGCGCTATGCGGGGAAAAAAACCGCCTGGGGCGCATATATACCGTCGCAGGGAGTGCGGAGCTTCCCCGCCGCCGCTGGAAAAGGGCATTACACGTTTACTGACTTCAAACTAAGCATAATAGACAGATTCAAGCTGGACGGCGCCGGCGCTAAAGCCGTGGCCGCGCTGCAGCTTGGAGATATCTACAAGCTGGCCGAAATACTTGGGATCACCTCCGCCCGGGTGGCGCGCCTTATAGCAGACTTCTCTAAGCTTCCGTATTTTCCGGTGATAAATCCGGAGGACATTAAACCGGGCGTGCTGCCGGTAAAATTCGCCATGCAGAACAATATAGCGGCGCTGGCCGCGCCGGGAGCTTCAACGCTGCTCGCCATAAGCCACCCTTTCGACCTTGAGCTCCATGAGTTGATACGCGGCATCATGGGCGCTGAATTCGAATTCGGCATAACCGAGCCCTCCAATATTTCCGCTCTTTACACACTGGCTTCGCCCGCCGGAGCGGACATTCAGAAGATCCCCGGCGACGAAGGAATGGTCATAGAAGAAGCCGCCCTGAACCGGCTCAGGGCGGCGGCAAAAGGCGTACAAAATGAGATAAATGCGTCGCACCTTAAATATCTTACAGGCAGGCTGCTGCAGTTCCTGGCCGAAGAAATGACCGCCGAAGCGCGCATAGAGGTGCAGGGGGACTGCTATCTGGTCCGGGCAGGCGCGCCGGACGCTTTAGAAGAATTTACCCGCTTTACCCTTATTACCGGCGCCATGGTGATTGCAAGGCTTAAAGCGCTCGGCGGCATGGATATCCTGGAAAGGAGTAAACCGCAGAAAGGAGCTTTCAGCATAATCTGCCGCTCCGGTAATTGCCGGCTGACCCTTTCCACCGAAACAGCCGATTACGGAGAAAGCCTTATCCTTACCCCCGAGGCTGCCTATTACGGAGAAAGCATTGCTCTGACCCCGGCCGCTTAAAAACGCCTGACATATCGTTCCCATACAAGGCGTTCAGATAATAGATATAACATAATCCGCGCAGGCCTGAACTATCTTTTCTAAATATAATAAAGCAAGTTTATCTAAAAAGCCCGCTCAAAAGAGCGGGCTTTTTGTCGGAGTGTGAGCGGTATGCGCGCACGCTTGTCCTATACATTACTCGTAACGGAGCGCTTCTATGGGGTCAAGCATTGCCGCGCGCAGCGCCGGCCAGAAACCGAAGCTTACACCGATAATAGTGGAAAAACCGAAAGCGAAAGAAATGGTGCCTATCCCCAGCGTCGGAGGTACCTTAATAAAAAAGTAAGCCGCCCAGCCCAATGCAAACCCCAGGGCTATGCCCAATGCCCCGCCTATAAGGCAAAGCGTGACCGCCTCAATTAGGAACTGGCCTAAAATGTCGGAGTTCTTGGCCCCCAGGGCTTTGCGCAATCCTATCTCGCGGGTGCGTTCAGTGACGCTGACAAGCATGATGTTCATAATCCCTATGCCGCCTACAAGAAGGGAAATGCCCGCTATCGCGTAGACCACCAGCGAGAGTTTCCCCATGCCGTCTTTGAACATCTTTATCTGCGCCTCAAAAGTTTTAACTTCAAAGTCATCGTCCTTGTCTTCGCGCAGAGCGTGCGCTTTACGCAGGACCAGGATTATCTGCTTGCGCGCCTCAACAGAGTCGGCGGGGGTGGGCGCGACCACTTCTATATAGTCCAGGCGGGTAGAACCGAACACGCGCTTGGAGGCGGTGTTGATAGGGATATAGGCCGTAGGCCGGCCTCCGAAGATCTGTTCCGCTTTCTGGTCCTCCGCGACCCCCACTACCGTGAACGTTATATCCTTTAGGCGTATCTCGTTGTTGACCGCCGATCCCGAGCCGAACATTTTTTTGGCCAAAGTCTGATTGATAACCGCCACACGCGCGCGGTTCAAATTTTCAGCCGGAGTGAAGAAGCGGCCTTCCAGGCTGCGGTTCTCAAAAAATTTCTTTTTTGACTTTTGAGCTTCCAGGGTAAAACCCTCGCTGCTCTGTATGCTGGCGTCAACGTGTTTATTCCCTACAGAGGCCTGGGCGCTGCCCTGCACTATGGGCGTGATCTTTTCCGCCAGCGGCACCCCGGACCTTATGGCCTCCACGTCGCTGTATGTAAGGCGGCGGCTTGCTTTGAGGTGTTCCTGGCGAGGCGTGACGTAGACCTTTTTGGCGTCGTCTTCGCTGGCGCCGCTGAGCAGGCTTTTCATGAAACCTTCGCTTATGGTCATAAGCGAGATGATGGAGCCCACGCCTATAAAGATGCCCAGTATGGTCAGAGCGCTGCGTGTTTTGTGGCTCCAGATGGCCTTGAAAGCTACCTTTAACTGTTCGCCGATTTCGGAAGGGGTGAAGCCCATACGCGCTTTGGGCAGCCGCGCGGCCCCGCCCTTTTGGCTCAATTGCCCGGGCGCAAAAGATTCAGGCTGGGTTTCAAGCCGCGCTTCCCGGCCTAAAAGAGCGGGGCGGGTTTCATCGGAAACTATCTCGCCGTCCTTCATACGCACCACGCGGCGGGTCTGCGCCGAAACCTCTTCATCATGCGTGACTATGACCACGGTAAGGCCGCGGTCATTGAGGTCTTTTATTACCTGCATCACTTCCTGGCGGCTTTTGGCATCCAGGTTGCCGGTGGGTTCGTCGGCCAGCAGAATAAGCGGGTTGTTCACAAGTGCGCGGGCTACCGCCACACGCTGACACTGTCCGCCGGAGAGTTCGTTCGATTTATGCTTTGCCCTATCGGAGAGGCCTACAAGCCGCAGGCACTCCAGGGCTTTACGCGCATCCGTTCCGAGGCCGCTGTAGACCATGGGCAGCATGACGTTATCTCTGGCCGTGGTCCTCTTTAGAAGGTGGAAAGACTGGAATATGAAGCCGACCATGCGGCTGCGGATGGCGGCCAACTGGCCTTCATCAAGGCTGGACGTCGGATGGCCCGCGAAATAGTATTCCCCTGAGTCCAGCCGGTCCAGAAAACCCAGGATGTGCATTAAAGTGGATTTGCCGGACCCGGAAGGGCCTGTCAGAGATACCAGCTCGCCGGCTTTTATTTTGAGGGAGACTTCTTTAAGCGCCTCCACTGTAAATGAGCCGGTGAGATAGGTCTTGGAGACCTTGCGTATGTCTATCAGCGTTTCCATTTAATTGGCGTTTATTACTATGTTGGAGCGCTCTTTGGCGATCGAGGTGGAGTAGTAGACAGTGTCGTTCTCGCTGACACCCGAAAGTATCTCTATGGTTTTCTCATTGGAGGCGCCGAGCTCCACTTTTTTGTCGGTTACCTTTTTTGCTTTTGCGTCTTTAATAGTCACAAAAGCGTCCCCATCCTTGTAAGTAATGGCTTTCTTGGGCAGGTAAAGAGCTTTCGGTTTCACGTCTGTTATTACGCGCACGTCGGCCGTCATGCCGGAGCGCAGTACCGGGATATTTTTAGAGGCCAGGATCTTCACTTCGTAAACAGTCACACCTTCCTTCAGGATGGACTCTCTGGCGATGGAAAGCACATTTCCCTCGTACTTGTCCTTGGGGAAAGAATCAAGGTAGAACTCGGCTTTCTGGCCTTCTTTCACGCTGCCGATGTCGGTCTCGTCCACATAGGTCTTGATGATGAGGCGGTCCGAGAGAACGGCTATTTCCTTTGCTTCGCTGACGGATTGGCCCGGCTCAACGGCGCGTTTTATCACCATGCCGTCTATGGGGGAGACCACGGGCGTAAGATTGTAGGCTTCTTCCACCATTTTCTTCTCCTCGGGAGTGGAACCGTTCATTTTAAGGGAGTCTAAAAGCGCGGTGCGCTCGCTTGAACTTACCCAGGCAAGTATCTGGCCTTTTTTCGCCAGGTCGCCTTCGCGGAACAGTACTTCCTCCGCCCGGCCGCTTACCGAAGGCGTTACCAGCACGCGGTTTTCCGGCTCAACTACGCCTATAGCCTGGGTCTTTATTACGAACAGCCCTTTGGCGACTTTCACGGGAGAGAGATCTTCCAGCTTCTTAAGCTCCTTCTTGGCCCGGCTATGTTCGCAGGCGGTCCAGCCTCCGCCGATCAGTACCAGGATGATGCCGCCGAATATAAATTTCTTGGTTTTGAAAAAGCTCTTTTTCATTAGAATTCTCCTAAAGATCTGGTGAAGGCTGCGTGGGCTACGGCGAGATCCCGCTTGGCCGACAAAAGCTGATTCTCGGCGCTGATAAGCTGCTCTTCAACATTGCGCCATTCGAAATATGAAGCCTGGCCGGCCAGATACTGCTTGCGCAGAAGCCAGGCGCGGGCATTGGCCGATTCCAGGACGGTATTAGCCACGTCCATAAAGGACCAGGCCTGGCGCCAGGATAGAAAGGTGTCCTCCGCGTTTATATAAACTTCGTCCCGGGCGTCTTTAAGAGAGGCCTCGGCGCGGGCTTTATCGGCTTGCGCGGAAGTCAGGTCCGCCGAAAGCTTGCCGCCGGTGAATAATGGAAGTGAAAGGGTAAAGCCCGCCGACCAGCTTTTGTTCTTGTCGGGCCAGTCGGAGCCGGCCCAGGTATAATTGCCCACTGCGTCGGCTTCGGGCAGAAATCCGCTTTTGGAGCGGTCAACGCCGGCCTGGCTTACTTCCAGCAAGGCGCGGGCGGAGCGGAGCGATGGATGTTTCTCCAGGCTGCCGGAAAAAGAATTAAACTCTTCCGGCGGGACCGGTGAGGAGGGGAGGGCTGTCACCTGCGTGTCCGCCATGGGCGGGCGGCCAAGCAGGCGGTTCAGTTTCCGTTCCAGGAGGCGCAGATCCTTTTTATAGCCCTCGTGCTGCCACTGGGAGGTCTTGTATACGGACTGGGTTTCAAGAAGCGCGGCTTTGTTCTCGCGGCCTGCTTCGTATTTGATACGGATTATCTCCACATTTTCGGCCCGGCGTTTAAGGGTCACTTCGGAAAGTTTAAGGGTTTCACGCGCCTTGATGAGGTCGGAAAAAGTCGTCTTGAGATCAAAAAGCAAAGCGGACTTAAGCAGGTCGTAGTCCGCCTCGGTCTTGCGGTAAGAGGCCAGGGCGGAGCGGATCGCGGCTGGCAGGGCGGGGGAGAAAATGGGCTGGGTGGCGGAAAAACCGTATGAATAGGATTCGCTTGCCGGGCTTAAGTCTCCTTCGACGCGGTTATAACCGGCATTGGCGGAGAGTTGCGGATAAAGGCCGGCACGGTAATATAAGGAACGGTTGCGGGCCGAGTCTATGGCGCGTTCGGCAGTTATGGCCTGCGGGTTGTTCTGAAGCAGGAGTCTGGCGGCTTCGTCAAAAGAGAGCGGAGCGGCTTCCTGGGCATAAATTCCGAGCGGGGAAAAAAATAACATAACTGCCATAGCGCGAAGCAGTCTTGTAATCTTGTGGTATCTCATATTTTTGGCATCCATGAAAACATACGGATAATCCGGCGAAAAGGTTTCATTTTGCAAGAAGGAGCGGACGTAGAGATGCACGGATGTAAAGCGGGCTGAAATTTCAAAGAATTTCAACTTCTAAGCTGCTATGCATCTAAACTGCTATGCATCTGCCTTAGCCAAGGATGGCTTTTAGGAAGCCTTTATGCTTTTTTATGAGGGTGCGGGCTTTTTCCAGGCTTATCCCGCGGCGAGCCATTACGATGGCCGTCTTAACTTCGTTGCCGGTGATAGTAAGCAGGCGCCGCGCTTCTTCCTGCTGCACTTCTCCCAGGGTGGCGGCAATGCGCTCCGCGCGCAATACGAGCTTGTGCGAAGTGGTTTTTACATCCACCATCCAGTTGCGGTAAACCTTGCCTGAAATTACCATGGCAGAAGTGGAAATCATGTTCAGCGCAAGCTTGGTGGCCGTGCCCGACTTCATGCGGGTGGAACCGGAAATCGGTTCAGGCCCCACGTCAAGCGCCACTACCACGTCGGTTTCCCTGGATTTTTCACCGGGGTTGCAGGTAATAAGCGCTGTTACCGCGCCCTTCTTTTTGCCTGCGACAAGCCCTCCGCGCACATACGGCGTTATGCCGCTTGCGGCTATGCCTATAACAACATCTCCTTTGCGGGCGAGTTTGTAAATTTCGCGCCGTCCGTCGTCAAAAACATCTTCGGCTCCTTCCTTTGAGTGGAACACGGCCTTGTCGCCCCCGGCCATAAGCGCCGTAAAGATTGCCGAGTCTACGCCGTAAGTGGGGGGGAGTTCCGCCGCTTCAAGCACTCCCAGCCGGCCGCTGGTTCCGGCGCCGATAAAGAATATTTTGTTGCCGGAGAGATACGCCCGCGATACGGCCCGCGCCGCTTTCTCTATCTGCGGTATGGCTTTTTTGACCGCCTTCGGAATAAGGGAGTCTTCGCGGTTCAGCTTCTCAAGCACCCGCCGGAGCGGCAGCCGGTCAAGGTCGGCCGTGCGCGGGTTTACCTGTTCGGTGGGGAGCTTTGAATATTTTAAGAATTTATTCTCCATTGCCATCCTTGTAGGCGGCCTGCTCTTCTTCGGTCCGGTCGTTTCCATCGTCCGATAAGGCCTTGGGCGCGGCGTCCTGCACGGCGCCGGTTGACAGCTGAATTATCTCCGGCAGGCGCGGATTTTTAAGCCAGTCCAGAACCCTTTTAATGTTGTATTTTGTGATCAATTCCGGCCCTATGCCTTTTGCTTCAACCAGCACGCTTACATTTTCTTTTCCGCAGGCCGATTTCGCTATATCATTTATAAGCTGGAATTCCTTGTATTGCCTGGCCCGGTCGGCGCCGGCCACAAGCAGGATCGGCCTTTTACCGTAGGCCCTGAGCGGGTTTATTGACAGCACGTCGTTTATATTGAGCGCAGGAGAAATGGCTATAACCATGGCGATATCCTGATGTATGGCGGCTGTTTTTATGGCCAGGTTCGCGCCCAGCACGGAACCCGCCAGAACTATCCTGTCGGAGGTTACGGAGTTCGTTGACAGATACGCCACGGCCGCTTCCACATCCCTGGTCATTTTATTGAATTCGTTGTCGGGGCCGCTTATAGCGAAGGATCTGTAGGTGGCTGTGGAGCCGTTGGGCATAATAAAGCTGAAACCATGCCCGCGCAGGTCAGGCGCCAGGTAGCCGTAGCCGTATTTTTTAAGGTAGGGGAACCAAAGGTTCCATTCCGTCAGGTCGCTTTTTTGAGTGTGCAGCAGTACAAGGGTGGGCGCGCTCTGCGCGGCTCTCAGGTAGCGGGCATTCAGTTTCCAGCCGTCGTCCGTTTCAAGCGTTACGCGCTCCTCGACGCGTTCCCGGCCGGCTTGCTGTGCGAAAAGTGGGGCGCTGAAGAAAAAAACAAACGGGAATAAAAGTTTAAGTTTCATATCGAAAGAGAATTACTGCCATAAGCTTTTTAAGGAACACCTTTAAACTTATGGCTTACGGCGTATGGCCTATGGCCTTCTTTACTCAATTATTTCGTCAGGCTTAAACCAGAGGGCCACTTCACGCCTGGCGTCTTCAGCATCGCCTGAGGCATGGACTACATTTTCAAACTGTCCTTTTGAACTTATCCTTCCAAACGAGCCCCTTATGGAACCGGGTGCGGCCTCCTCGGGATTTGTGGCCCCCACCACGGCGCGCACCCCTTTTATTGCGTTCTCGCCTCTGTAAACCAAAGCGATAATGCGGTTTTTTGAAATACCGTGAAACTCTCCGCGTATATATTTTATAAGGTTTTCAAAGAACGGTTTGTCTTTGAGGGCGTCATAATGTTTTCTGGCCAAATCTTCAGTGACGCTTACCGCTTTCGCGCCCACAAGCTCAAAGCCCGCGTTTTCAAGCCGGTCAATGGCCAGGCCGGTCAGCCGCCGTTTAATGCCGTCAGGTTTGATAAGGATAAGGGTTTTTTCAAGTGCCATTTTGAATCTCCAGGAAATGATTATGTTTCCAGCCGCAGTTTCAGGCTGCATATCCATTTTACATTTTTTGCGCCGGTTTTTCTTCTCTCCGGTCCCGCTCCGGAGCGGGATTTTTAACTGCGAGAAATTATATACTATAATAATGAATTCGGTCCGGCCCCGCCTCTGGCAGGCAAAGTGCCGCCAGGCGCCGGAAAATCCGCGGTTTTGTCTTTCGACGGTTTTTCGCGGTTTACAGGGGATTTATGGCTAAAGTAATGGTAGTGGATGACGAGAAAGATGTGGTGTATCTGATCAAGGTGCTTATGGAGCGGGAGCAGCTGGAAGTGCATGAGGCGTATAACGGCCTTGAGGCCTTTAACCTGCTTACCTCCCTTGACGCCGCCAAGAAAATTATTCCCGACGTCCTGATACTTGACATCATGATGCCTGAAATGGACGGCTATACCCTGCAGGGAAAACTCCAGGAAATTAACGAGCTTAGCCACATACCCATAATTATATTGACCGCCAAGGGGCAGATGAAAGACCTCTTTGAGCTGTCCTCCAATATTTTCGCTTTCGTGGAAAAGCCGTTCGAACCCAAAAACCTGGTAAAAATCGTAAAGGACGCCATCGCATCAAAGCCGTCTGATGGGCATAGCCCTTGATACGGCACAGCCATAGGCTAGAAAATGAACATCACCCCAAACTCCGGGATAAACGACATAATCGCCAATAATTACGCCAAAATAAAAACCATACGGGAGCAGGGTATAGATCCGTTCCCCCACAGGTTCCGGCTGACGCATAAAATTGACAGGGCCCGCCAGGCCCCGGCCGATACAAGCGTTATAATAGCGGGACGCATAGTGCTTATGCGCGTGATGGGCAAGGCCACTTTCGCCCACCTTAAGGATGGCACCGGCAAGATGCAGATTTACGTTAAAAAGGACGCCGTGGGTGAAGCGGCTTATGAACTTTTTAAGAAGCAGATGCACGTGGGGGATTTTCTGGGGGTGGAGGGAAAACTTTTTCTGACCCATACGGGGGAATTGACCGTGAACGCGGAAAAACTTACGGTGCTTTCAAAATCCGTGCGCCCGCTGCCTGAGAAATTTCACGGCCTGACGGATCCGGAAGCCCGCTACCGCGAGCGTTACCTTGACCTTATTTCCAACGAGGAAGCGCGTACTATTTTTGTGCGGCGCGCGCAGGTGGTATCCGCCATCCGCGGCGTGCTTGACGCGGACGGCTACCTTGAGGTTGAAACTCCGGTGCTTTGCGCCCAGGCCGGCGGCGCGTCGGCGCGGCCCTTTATAACCTTTCACAACGCGTATAAATATGAACTTTACATGCGCATCGCCACGGAACTGCCGCTTAAGAAACTTATCATCGGCGGTTTTGACGGCGCATACGAAATAGGCCGCGTGTTCCGCAATGAGGGCGTGGACACCCGCCATAATCCGGAATTTACCACGCTGGAAGCCTATAAGGCCTATTCCGACTACAACGGCATGGCCGAACTGGTGGAAACGATCTTTAAAAAATGCTCGCTTATCATAGGCGCGGACACTGTTGACTACAACGGGATGACGGTAAACCTGAAGCCTCCGTTCAAACGTCTGTCCCTGCCCGGCGAATGGCTGAAAAAAACAGGAGAGAACATACACGAAGTGCTGAAGGGCAAGTCCTTTAACAAGGAAAACCTGAAAAAACTGGCGGCCAAACTTCACATAGAATCCGCGGCCGACACCCCGCCCGCCAAGATCTTTGAACGGATCATGGACGAGAAGATACTGTCGGAACTGGATCAGCCCACTTTCGTTATGGATTATCCCACGGCCATAACTCCGCTGGCCAAATGTAAGACCGGAGATGAATCCATAGTGGAACGCTTTGAGTTTTTTGCCGGGAAAGAGGAAATAGCGAACGCCTACTCCGAGTTGAACGACCCCGAGGATCAGAAAAGCCGCCTTGAGGAGCAGCTCCGCCAGCGCGAAGAGGAAAATAACGGCGAGGCGGACATTCTTGATAAGGATTTTATTGAGGCCATGGAGTACGGTATGCCTCCGATGGGCGGCATCGGCATAGGCATTGACCGCCTTACCATGCTTTTTGCCGGCAAGCCTTCCATAAGGGAAGTGATTTTGTTCCCGCTGCTGAAACCCGAAGCCGCAAAGTACAAGGCCCCGGACCTGTAAGAAGGGGGGAAACTGCTCTCTACGCTATACGCTCTCCTCTAGCCGCTGCCGTATAATTATGTCCGCAGAATTCTTTATCGCCTACCGGTATCTGAAAGCCAAGAGAAAAGGCCTGTTTTCCATGGTAACCACGCTTATAGGCGTGGCCGGAGTTACCGTGGGGGTAGCGGCTCTTATTACCACCCTCTCCGTAATGAACGGTTTCCAGTCCGACATCAAGAAAAAAATAGTTGACGCCCAGGCGCATATCATAATTTACGGTCCCATGCGGACCCAGGACCGCGCGCGCCTGACCTCGGCGCTTTCCGAACAGGGCCATGTGACCGCCTTTTCCCCTTTCGTGCTTGGGCAGGGGATACTTACCTTTGATAACCGCTCCACCGGCGTGGTGGTGAAAGGGCTTGACCCCGAGGGCGAGTTTAAAATAAACAACCTTAAGGCTTCGCTTAAAACCGGCTCCTGGAACGCGTTGAAAGAAACCGGCTCCATGGTTCCCGCCATCATACTCGGCGAAGAACTGGCAAAGAACATAGGCGTGTGGCTGGGAGACGAGGTTATTCTTGTGTCGCCGAAATCCGTAGCCACCTCCATAGGCATTTTCCCGAAAATGCGCAAGTTCAAAGTGGCGGGTCTTCTTCACACCGGTTACTATGAGTTTGACAATACCATGGCCTATTGCGGGATTAAAGATGCGGGAGACTTTTTTAATCTTGACGGCGGCGCGAACGGCATGGGCCTGAAGCTGGACGATATAGAACTTTCGGGGCGGGTGGCCGCCGCGCTTAAAAAAAGCCTCGGTTTTCAGTATACGGTGAAAACCTACGCCGACATGAACCAGACGCTTTTTGCGGCCCTGAAACTTGAGAAATTTATGATGTCTCTGGTGCTCGCGCTTATAATTCTGGTGGCCACTTTTAATATTGCCTCAAATCTGCTGATGATGAGCGTGGAAAAACTGCGCGATATAGGCATACTGCGCTCGATAGGGGCCGGCCCCGGGTTCATACGGCGCGTTTTTTTCTGGGAGGGCAACCTTATAGCCATAAGCGGTATAAGCCTCGGCGTGCTTTTGGGACTCGCGCTCTCGCTGTTCATCGGACGCTATCCGGTAGTTGAACTGCCTTCAGACATTTACTATATCAGCCGGGTGCCGGTGGAAATAAAACTGCGCGATGTGCTCGGCACGGTTTTTATCAGCTACGCGCTCTGTATGCTCAGCGCCGTTTATCCGGCGCTTCGGGCCTCAAAGATCAGCCCCGTGGATGCCATACGGTATGGGTAGGGCAGAGGATAGAGGCTAGCGGCTGGAGGTTGGGGAAGGAGTACCGCTAATCTCTCGCCACTATTCTCTGCCGTTTAACTATGGATAAAATCGTAGAAATAACCGGTCTGAGCAAGGCTTATGTGCAGGGGCACGAGCAGGTACAGGTACTTGAAGAGATAAATTTCTTTGCCCGTAAGGGGGAATTTATCGTGCTCCTTGGTCCTTCCGGTTCCGGCAAATCCACATTTCTCAATCTGATAGGCTTGCTTGACGATTCATATAGCGGGGAAATACGCCTTTATGGCCGCAAGCTCGAGCTTTTGAGCGAAAGCGAAAAAGCGGTTCTTCGGCTGAAAAACATAGGTTTCGTGTTTCAGTTCGACTCGCTCCTGCCGGAATTCACGGTGCTTGAAAACATTGACATGCCCCTAAGGATTGCCGGGCGCGGGGATACCTCGCGTGCAGTCGGACTTTTGCGGCGCTTCGGGCTTGAGGCGCTGGCGCACAAATTTCCTATGGAGATCTCAGGCGGAGAAAAACAGCGCGCGGCTATTTTAAGGGCCCTCGTAAACAATCCCGGCCTGCTGATAGCCGACGAGCCCACCGGCAATCTGGACAGGCATAACGCGAAAATAGTTCTGGACGATCTAAAAAAAGCCAACTCTATCGGGGCTTCTGTGCTTATGGTGACCCATAACGAAGACGCAGCTTCCTACGCCGACCGGGTTTTCCATCTTTCAGGAGGCAGGCTTGAGGCCGTAACATAATGCTTTGCATGGATTGCGGCCGGCGCGAGGCCGTTGTTTTTCTTAAAATGGCGGTAAACAACAAGGTTACCGACGCCCATTTGTGCGCCGTATGCGCCGCCAAAAAAGGGGCGGGCCCCGCTCTTTTGGAACAATCTACCGGCGTGGGAGATTACAGGTCGGGTGATAAGCCCAGCTTTCCGGGCCAAAAGGGCGGGGCGGTACCCGCCGGCTATGAAAGCGGTTCCTTGAACATACCG
This sequence comes from Elusimicrobiota bacterium, assembly GCA_026388155.1. NCBI lineage: Bacteria > Pseudomonadati > Elusimicrobiota > Elusimicrobiota bacterium. Next base: position 258,047 of record JAPLKI010000025.1, on the reverse strand, counting down.
GATATATTAGGCGGCATAAACGGCTGTTTCAAGGAATTCCTGCCGGCGGGGAAAAAGGCCCTGCATTGTCCTGCCTGCGCTTTAACCTACAGAGAGTTCAAGGAAACGGGCAAACTCGGCTGCTCCGTGTGCTACGTGAGCTTCGACGCGCAGTTAAGCGAGCTTCTTACCCGCGCGTACGGTTCCTGCCTGCATACCGGAAAGGTTTATGCGACGCGGGCTGCAAAGAGCTTTGAAAAATGCGACAGTGCGGCAACGGGGAAGCGGGAACGCAAAGCACAAACCGCGCGCCGGCTTAAAGGGCTTAACGCCGAGCTCAAAGCGGCCGTTGACAGGGAAGATTTTGAAACAGCCGCCCGGCTGCGCGACCAGATAAAGAAATTAGGATAGCGAATAAATGCCGGAAATAACCGACTCTTTCGGGTCTGCCGTTAACTGGGCGAATTCGCGCGGCAGCTGCCCGGAAATGATATTTTCAACCCGGGTGCGCTTCGCGCGCAACTTTTCCGGTTTTCCGTTTCCGCACCGCGCCCACGCCTCCTCCCTGCTTTCCGCGCGTGACCTGGCGTTCAAGGCTGTAAAAGCCTGCGGTTTTTTTCCGGGGTCATGTTACCTTAAAACCGAAACGCTTTCTCCATTCGAAAAACAAATTCTGGCGGAACGCCACCATATTTCGCATGCCCTGTCCGCCATGATCCGGCCCGCGGGCGTTGTGATCAGCGGCGACGAAAGCCTTTCCGTGATGGTAAATGAAGAAGATCATCTGCGCGTGCAAAGCATCGTCGCCGGCCTTGCAATAGAAGAAGCTTTCGCCGCGGCGGAAAAACTTGAAAGTTCGCTCGGCAGGATTTTGCCTTACGCCTGCAGCGATAAATTCGGCTGCCTTACCGCCAGCCCCGCAAATGCGGGGACAGGACTCAGGGTGTCGTGTCTTGCCCATTTGCCCGCGCTTTCCCGCCTTGGATACATACCCGAAACTCTTGAAAGCCTTTCCAGTCTTGGCGTTACCGCAAGAGGCATTTACGGCGAGGGCACCTATATTCTGGGTGATTTCTACCAGATCTCAAACGCCGTCTGCCTGGGAAAGAGCGAGGAAGAGTTCTGCAGAAGCCTGGACCGCGCAATAAAAAACCTCATAAGCAGGGAGATATCCGCCAGAGAAACCCTTCTTAAGGGCGGGGACAGGTTGAAAACGGAGGATGCTGTTTACCGCGCCTATGGTATGCTGAAGAATGCGAGGCTCATGTCCTATCAGGAATTTATGCGGCATGTTTCTTTGGTGCGACTGGGGCTTGCCATGGGCTGCAGGTTTACCCCGCCCTTTTGGGATAAAAAGCGGCCGGTTAGCGGCGAGACTGCGGCTATTGACGATGGTCTGGGAACCAAAAGTGCGGGGCTTGGCCTTGATTTCAACACGCTTAACCAGCTGACGCTTTTAATGCAGCCGGCCCATGTGCAGCTTGCAAGCGGAAAATCCCGCACTTTTTCCGCGATGGGATCGGCCAAAGTGCGGGGCGGGCAGCTTTCCCCGTCAGAACGCGACGCCTTGCGGGCTGATTACCTGAGAAAAAAATTAGCATAAAGCAGGGTATAGGGGCTGGAGGTTAGGGGTTTAGGGAAGGAGTTCTTTACTCCTCGCCCTCTCCGCTAGCCGCTAGCGGTTAGTGTAAGAAACTCCTTCCCTAACCGCCAACCGCTAACCCCTAGTCTCGAGTCCCTACCCCCTGCCCAATTGGCCCTTGACAAAATCTTTATATGTGATAGAAATGTATATAGGGTTATGAAAGTGAAAAAACTGCTGGCCACCGTGCTATTACTGCTGCCTCTTTCAGGCGGCAGAGTTTTTTGTGCTTCCGTTCATAACCCCGGCTCATCGGTCCCAAGATTTGATTCCACCATCATGCTTCAGGGTTTTAACTGGACTTCATGGAAAACCTCTCCCTGGTGGAACACGGTAGAGAGCAGGGCCGGCGATATGTCCCGGGCGGGAATAAACCTGGTTTGGCTGCCGCCTTCCTCAGACTCGGCCAGCGACGAGGGCTATCTGCCCAGAAGGCTTTATATACAGGACTCCAAATACGGTTCTTCGGTCGAACTTGCCTCGGCCATAACCGCTTTGCGCGCCAAAGGGGTGCGGGTTATAGCCGACATCGTTATCAACCACCGTGTGGGAACCAAGGGCTGGGCCGACTTCACCGACCCGGCGTGGGGTCCGGAATCGGTTTGCTCCGATGACGAGTGGGGGAAGGGCAGGGGTGCGCCGGATACCGGCAAGGGAGTGCCTTTCGCGCGTGACCTGGATCATACCAACGCTGCCGTGCAGAAGGATATAACCGCATGGATGACCTGGCTGAGAACTTCCGTCGGCTACGACGGCTGGCGCTACGATTTTGCCCGCGGCTACGATTCCAAATACATGCTTATGTACAACAGGGCCACAAAACCGGTTTTTGCCGTGGCCGAAATATGGGACGACCTTGACCTTAACAATACCGATACTCACAGGCAGGCTTTAGCCAGCTGGATGGATTCGGTCAACGGCGAAATAAAAGTATTTGATTTTACGACCAAGGGCATACTTCAGCAGGCCGTCGCTTCCGGCGAATACTGGCGGCTGAAAGACGCAAGCGGCCGCCCGTCCGGCCTTATCGGCTGGTGGCCGGACAACGCCGTGACTTTCGTGGACAACCATGATACCACGCTCAATGCGAGTTCTTCCAAGTCCTGGCCCTTCCCTTCCGACAAGGTAATGCAGGGCTACGCTTATATTTTGACCCATCCCGGCGTCCCGTGCATCTTCTGGTCTCATTTTTTTGACTGGGGACTGAAAGACGAAATAACAAGGCTTGCCAAAATAAGAAAATCCCTGGGAATAAATTCTTCAAGCAGCGTAAGCATCATACAGGCTTCGCAGAATCTCTATGCTGCTGTAATAGACAATAAGCTGGCGGTCAAGCTTGGCGGGCAGAGCTGGGATCCCGGCCCCGGCTGGACATTGACCGCGCAGGGCAATGACTACATGGTGTGGTATAAAAATTAGCGGTCCGTGCCCCCTTGACAAGTCAAGATTCATGTGCTACACTTCTTTTGGCCGTCAGCCTAAGGCTGTCCGCCAAATGGCAAGTCCCCCTGCCTTATGGGGGAAGCGAAAACCCGCGACGAGCGGGTTTTTCGTTTAGCAGACTGACAGGCGTTATTTCAAGCCGAAAGAAACTGCGGAAATCCGCCGCCTTGCTTTTGCCCCGTCTTATATATTTAAATATATTTCAACGGCAGTACAAGAAGAACTGGAGCCTTAACTGATATGAAAACCTCGCTTATAACCGGCTGTGCCGAACGCGTCCTGCGGGCGGATCTGTTTACTCCCTTTACCATTTCAAGCGGCAGCCATAAAAGTCTTGAAAACGCGCTTTTTTCCGTCAAGTCAAAAGACGGCTTTACCGGCTGGGGGGAAGCCGCGGTGGCAAGCCATATTACCGGCGAAACCCTTGAGAGCACGCGTAAAGGCCTGAATATGGCCGCAAAGTATCTTGAGGGCAAAGATTCGGCTGATTATTTAAAGCTTTTCTGCGCTCTTGAGGAAATACTGGATTCCCGCCGCGCGGCTTTGGCGGCGGTGCAGACAGCTCTGCTCGATCTGGCCTGCCGCAGGCTGGATATTTCCCTCTGGCGCTTTTTTGGCGGCGCCAAGGCCCGCCTTAAAACCGACATTACCGTGGTGATAGGCGGCGCGGCCGAGGCCCGTGACTTCACGCTGAAAATGCGCCGCGCGGGCTTTAAAATTTTCAAGATAAAAGTGGGGATTGACTTTGATGAGGATATGCGGCGGCTTGAAGCGGTGAATAAATCCGCGCCCGGCTGCGATATTTACCTTGACGCCAACTGCGCCTATACGGCGGCTGAGGCGCAGAAATTCATTGCGGCTCTCGGGAAAAAAGGCATTGTGCCGGCGGTCTTTGAACAGCCGGTGGCTAAAAATGATCTTGAGGGCCTCTCCTGGCTTTCAAAGAAACTTAAAATGCCCGTGTGCGCCGACGAAAGCGCTTATTCCGTTAATGAAGTTTTTCGCCTGCTCGCCGCTAAAGCGGTTACGGCGGTAAATATAAAACTTACCAAATTCGGCTTCCTCAAGGCGCGTGAGGTCTGGACGCTGGCCAGAGCAAAAGGCGTAAAGCTGATGATGGGCGAAATGCTTGAAACCGAACTCGCCTCCGGAGTAGCCGCGCAGTTCGCCGGCGGGCTTGGCGGGTTTGACTTTATAGATCTGGATACGCCGTTTTTTATAAAAGACAGCGGCATGCGAGGGGCCGGATTTATTTCGCGCGACGGGGTTTATAACCTTGATAAAATCAGGGCAGGCACGGGGGTCGTTCCTAAATAAATCAGGTTGTTTAGACTGAAGGCTGTTAGAAAGAGAGGCGTTTATATTGAAGGTTGAAGTTTTCAGTCTGCTTTGCCTTCAGCCTATTCTTCCTTCAGTCTAATAGCCTTTCTAACGTTCAGCCAGGTTGTTTTCAAGGAGAATAAAATGAAAAAGACGGTATTGTTGATGGTTCTTGGGTTTTTAAGCGCCGGCGTTTGCGCTCAGAATCCCCCGGTCCTGCCTGTTTCCGGTGTGCCGCCGGCCGGTGCCGCCCCCGCACGCCCCGAGCCTAAGCAGGAGCAAAAAGACGTCTCCGCTCCCGCTGAACTCCAACCCAATCTGCTTCAGGCCGATCCAGGCGTTCCGGAGTTGGGCACTGTGGCGGCTCATGTAAAAGCCGCCGTCCCCGAAGTCGCTGTAAAGCCTGCCGCGCCCGCCAGCATTGAGGAGATGAAAATGAAGCAGGGCCAGGCTATGGCCGAACTGAAGAAAAAACAGCAGGAAGAACTCAGGCAGCTGAAGGAACAGATGAAGGCCTCTTCCAGTAAGGAAATTCACAAAGCCGTGGAAACGAAAAAAAAGGGATATAAAGAAGCCGTGAAGTTCCTGAAGGACATTCAAAAGAAAGAAATGAATCAGTTCAGGAAAGACCACCCTGAATTGGTAAAGAATATCAAAAAAACAGATAAAAAATAACGGCTGGAAATCAAACTTAATTCTGTCTCCGGCCCGCCGGCAGCCCGGTCCTTTTTTCGATGACTGTTAAATATGTCTTTTTATCGTTTCTGCTTTGCCTTGCGGCTGCATGCGCCGGGGCTCCCGCTTCGGCGTCGGATTACAGCTTGTCCGCAGGTTACGGCTCCGATATCCCGTTCGGAGGGCGTTGGGGAGATAAAAACGCCGGTTTCAGGTCTGCCCCGGCTTTTAAAGTGTCGCTTGAAAAACCGCTGGATGATTTGTTGAGCTATGGTCTTGACAGTTCAATGTCCACGGGCCATAAGAACAAAAAAATACCTGACCTGAACATAAAAATATTCTCGCTTGTGGCTTATCTGAGGGCTTCGTATCTGAAGGGCGGGCATTCCTATTACAGCTTTGTCGGCGCAGGATTTTATCAGTGGACGCAAAATTCATTTAAAATCGCCGGGGTTTCCTGCGCCTCGGCTTCCGGCGCCAGTCCCGGCATATTGCTTGGCGGGGGGGTGCGCTATCCGTTCTGGTTCGGCTCAAGGGCCTCGTTGGAAGCGCGCTGGCAGCACGTTTTTAATATGAAAGGCGGTGGTTTTAACCTTGATTCGGCCGATAATTTAGGGTTGATGTTCGTAGTCAGTGCTTGGTTATAGTTTACCCCTTGACAAGTCAAACAGTATCTGCCATACTATGTATGGCTGTTAACCTCAAAAGGGACCGCCACATGTGAACTCCCCGAAAAAGGGGAAGCGAAAACCCGCCAAAAGCGGGTTTTTCGTTTATATAAGGGTTCTTGGGGACTGAAAGTCTTTTGCCGGTTTTTTTCCGCGGTGCGGCTTATTTACTATAATTACCGCGTGCATTGGACCTTTTCATGTCAAACTGAAAATGAGCGCTCATAAATTAAAAATACTGCATATAACGGAGAGTTCCGGCTGGACCGGCGGCGCCGCTCAGGCCCTTTTCCTGGCGCGCCAACTGCGCAAAGCCGGGCAGCTTAATATTTTTGCCTGTCCCCCTGACGGTGACCTCGGACGAAAGGCCGCCGCGGAAGGTTTTGAAGTGGTCCATTTTAAGCCCTGCCGCGACTATGACCTTATAACCGCTTTTGCGCTCGCCCGCCTGATAAATGAGAGGCAGCCGGATATCCTGCATGCTCATCACCCCAAGGCCCATGCCATGGCCCTTATAGCAAAACTTCGGGCGCGGCATAAACCGGTCTTCCTGGTAACGCGAAGGGTTTCTCACCCCATTATCACCACTTTCTTTGCCAAACTAAAGTACAAAAGCAGCCTGATAGACGGTTTTATAGCTGTGGCCGAATCGGTACGCGGCCTGCTTACGGCCTATGGCCTGCCCGAAAATCGTGTGCGTACCATTTACAGCGGCACCGACACCGCCCTCTTTTTTCCACAGCCGCCGGCGCCTGCCATAACGGAAGAACTGTGCCTGCCGCCAGGTCTGCCGGTTATAATATTGGTAGGCAACTTCAGTGCCCACAAGGGCCAGCATGTATTGCTGAAAGCCGCCAAAACGCTTTACTCCAGGGGACTGGATTTTATACTTGTTTTTGCGGGCCGCGACACGGATTCCCCTGAGCTTAAGGCGCTTTTCACCCTTGAAGGGCTGCCGCCGGAAAAAGCCCGCTTTCTTGGCCAGCGGAACGATGTGGAGCGTCTGCTTTCTGTCGCTTCGGTAAGCGTGAACGCGGCTGTGAAAGGCGAAGCGCTGAGCGGCAGCATAAGGGAGTCGCTGGCCATGGGAGTTCCGGCCGCCGCCAGTGATATTTCCGGGAATTCTGAAATAGTAAAGGACGGAGTTACCGGTCTGCTCTTCCCTCCCGGCGACGCCGGCGCCCTTGCCGACCGGCTGGAAACTCTGCTTAAAAACGAAGCGCTGCGCGCCGAACTTTCCAAAAACTCCGTCGCGCTGGTGCGGGAAAAATTTACCGTTGAAATAATGGGCGCGCGTACACTGGCCTATTACCGGGAACTCCTAAAGGGCTCGCGATAAAACCGGTTTTCTGGGCTAACCGGTTTCCTAAAATTAGTATAATTTTAATAATATAGTTTTATATAGCGCGCCGTATGAAGGCGTCTTCCGGCTTTTTTGGGGCTGTCTGTGAGTTAGAGCTGAAGTTCTGAAGTGGAAGAGAGCGGAAAACTTCAGCGCTGACTTGTTCCGGTACCTACGCAGGCCCCGCCCTTTTGGCCGCAACACAAGGCTTATAGGGCAACACTTTGGTTATAGAACCCGGAGTTGTGCACCAAAAGAGCGGGGCAGATATTGGAGGCAGTATGGGTAAATTCGTCGAGTGTGTGCCTAATTTCAGCGAGGGCAGGGACATTGAGAAGATAAACCAGATCGTGGATGCCGCCAGGTCCGTGCCGGGCGTGCTTGTGCTGGACGTGGAAAAAGACGCCGACCACAACCGCACGGTGCTCACTTTTATAGCCCCTCTTGAAACCGCCGCCGATGCTATGTTTGCCGTTACTAAAAAGGCCGCGGGCCTGATAGATCTGAACCATCACAAAGGCGAACACCCCCGAATGGGGGCCACTGACGTGGCGCCGTTCATTCCCATCATGGACTCCACATTGGAGGAATGCGTAAAGCTGGCTGAAATCGCTGGTGAGCGCATAGGCAGGGAATTGAACATACCGGTGTATCTCTATGACAGGGCCGCCCGCAATGAAAACCGGAGGGATCTGGCCAAGGTGCGCAAGGGGCAATTTGAGGGCCTGCGCGAAGAAATAGGTAAAAATCCGGACCGCGTGCCGGATTTCGGACCTGATAAAATACATCCCACCGCCGGCGCAATGGCCGTGGGCGCCCGAAACCAGATAGTCAATTTCAATGTAAACCTCGCCACTACCGATATGGATTTTGCCAAAGTTCTGGCAAAAAAGATCCGCACTTCCGGCGGCGGCCTGCCGGCGCTCCGCGCCAAGGAGATTTTTCTGGAATCCAAGGGACAGGTGCAAATTTCAACCGTGCTTACGGATTACCGGACCACTTCCATAAAGCGCGTAATGGATGAAATGGCCAAGGATCTGGCCCCGAAAAATATAGCGGTTACCGGCACAGAACTTATAGGCCTTACCACGCAGGAAGCCATTACCGACTATGCCGTTGAGACCCTTAATGTCAAAGATTTCAGCAAGGATACCCAGGTGCTGGAAACCAAGCTTTTAAAACTTCTAAGCTCCTGGCAGTCGGGCGCCGGTCTTTTTGTGGATGCGCTGGCGAATACCGACCCCACTCCGGGCGGGGGGTCAGCCGGCGCGGTCAGCGGGGCCATGGGCTGCGCTCTCGGCCAGATGGCGCTGGGTATAACTTTGCGCGGGAAAAAGCTGGATGAGGCCAAGAAACCCGCCCTGAACGCCTTGCGGGAGAAGCTTGGCGAATATAAGGCAGCCCTGCAGAATTGCGTAAGCGAGGATTCGGCTTCTTTTGACGTTTTCATGGCCGCCATGAAACTGCCAAAGGACGATCCGGCGCGCAAAGCCAAAATGCAGGCCGCTCTTAAGTACGCGGCCGAGGTTCCGCTTAAGACGGCGCGCCTGGCCTCGGAGGCCCTGGCGGGGCTTGAAGTTTGTTCAGGCGCTGTGTCGCCGCAGGTGGTATCGGACTACAGAAGCGCCCGCTACCTGCTTGAGGCGGCTATCCGCTGTGTCGCCGAAAACGTTTTTATAAACACTGAAGGTTTGGAAGACAAATCTTACGGCGAAAAACTGGTGAGAGAAGTTAAAGGTTATATAACGGCAGCGAATAGAGAAGAAGCAAATAGCAAATAGTAAGATAGCAAATAGTGGGAAAAATGAGACTGCTTTGACAATGAAAATAAACCTCTCTGGCTGTTACTATTTGCTATTTGCTTTCTTACTATTTACTTTTTCGTTATTCGCTAACCCCTATACCCTGACGATTGGATTTTGCAAGGAGATTTAAATGCCTAGCATGGACACTATTTCAAGGAACCTGATGCTGGACAGTCTGCGTGATTACGCTAAAAGGCGTCTGCCCTATGACTTCATACGCCAACATGACGCCGATAACGAGTTCCCGGCCGAAATCTTAAAAGAGATGACCGACCCCGCGATCTTGGGCGTGCATTTGCTGATGATCCCCGTCAAGTACGGAGGGGTTTCCGGCGGCACTTACGACATTTATCGCTTTTGCGAGGCGCTGGCGCACATAGACCTCGGCATTGCCACCTCGGTGTTCGCCACTTTTCTGGGCACCGACCCGCTTAATGTGGGCGGAACCGAGGAGCAGAAAGAAAAATGGCTTAAAAAAATAGCGGAGGAAAGGCTGCTTGTGGCGTACGCCGCCACCGAGCCGGACGCCGGCTCCGACCTGGTTAACTTAAAAACAAGGGCCGAGCATGTGGTGAAAAACGGCAAGCTCGCCGGATACCATCTGACCGGTGCCAAGCAATGGATCTCGAACGGAGGGGTGGCCGATCTCTACACCGTGCTTGCTCTTGCGCCGGGCGGCCCGTGCTGGTTTATAGTTGAGCGGAACATGGAAGGTTTTTCACCCAACAAACATGAAGACAAGCACGGTATACGGCTTTCAAATACAGCGGGGCTTTCACTTGACAATGTTTATGTCCCGATTGAAAATCTTATAGGCCTTGAAGAAGGCAAAGGTCTTTTACAGGCGCAGGCTGTTTTCGGCTACACCCGGCTTATGGTGGCGGCTTTCGGCCTTGGGGCGGGCCTGGAAGCCATTGAAATAGCCGCGCGTTACAGTCAGCAGAGGATACAGGCCGGCGGCCCGCTTTCAGATAAGCAGGGCTATACCCACAAATTCCTGGTGCCGAACATCGTAAGGCTTGAGGCCGCCCGCGCCTACATAGAGGAAACGGCGAACCGCCTTGACTCAGGCGAACATGGCCTGCAGACCGAGGGCGCGGTCGCCAAATATTTCGCCACAGAGTCAGGAAATAAGGCGGCCGAAGACGCCATACAGGCCCTCGGGGGGTACGGCTACACCCGCGATTTCCCGGTTGAAAAGATAAAGCGGGATGTTAAAATAACCTGTATCTATGAAGGCACCAGCGAAGTGCTGGAAATGACCATTTACCGGGGCCGCTGGCAGGAACATCTGAAAACCCGGGGCCGGTATTATCTGGATCTGGCCGATAAAATGGACGCTTTACACGCGGATAATGCCAGTGTGGGAGCGGACGCCTGCGCACTTTCGCTGCGCTCGCTTGCGGCTTTGCTTGAAGAGTGCCGCCTGCACAAGCTAACCCGCCACCAGCATGTAACCTTCAAGCTGGGCAGGCTTATAGCTATGGCCGAGTCGGCGTATGTCTTTTCCGGCGCGGCCGCCAAAGAGCAATACACCGAGTCTGTGCGCTTTGACGTTCAGGGCTGGCAGGCCATGGCCCGTATTTTTGCGAGAGAGGCCGCGCTTACGATCACTACGGAGGGCGCGGCGCTGGTTTTAGGTTCCGTAGAGGGCGTTTCTAATCTATCGGTTGACTTCGCGGGCGCCGCCGCCGTTCAAAAAGGCCTTACGGCGGACATGGACCTTGTAGCCGCGAAACTGAAGCAGACGTTCAAGGCGCGCTAAGAGCAGCGAATAGTGAAGAAGCGAATAGCACAACAGCAGCGAATAGCGAACAGAGAATAGCGAATAGCAAATGCACGCTGCAGATTGAGACGGCAATAAGGAACTCCTTCCCTATTCGCTATTCGCTAACCCCTATTCGCTAACGAATTAGATTTATCAAGGAGATCAACATGCACATCGCCGTTTTTATCAAGCAGGTGCCTGATACCACCGAAGTAAAAATAAATCCTGAAACCGGCACTCTTATAAGGGCCGGCGTACCCAGCATAATAAATCCCTACGACCATTTCGCGCTGCAAAGCGCGCTTGAGCTTAAAAAAAAGCACAATTTCAGGGTCACGGTTATTTCAATGGGGCCGCCGCAGGCAAAAAGCGTGGTGCAGCTGGCTCTTGCTCTTGGCGCCGACGAGGGGATATTGCTTTCCGACAGGGCGTTTGCCGGTTCCGATACCTGGGCCACTTCTTACGCGTTGTCCCGCGCGGCCAAAAAAGCGGGCAAGCTTGACCTTATTTTATGCGGCATGCAGGCCATAGACGGCGACACCGCGCAGGTGGGGCCGGGCGTGGCGCAGCAGCTCGGAATAGCGCAGGTGACTTTTTGCGAACATATTGACCTGGATGGGAAAAAGTTTATCGTAAAAAAGCTCATTGACAGCGGTTATGAAATGGTTGAAGTAAAGCCTCCCGCGCTTTTTACCATGATAATGCCTAATGACTACGCGCCCAAATATCCCTCCTTCCGGGAGATCCACGCGGCGCAGGCTAAACCTTACCAGGTCTGGTCGGCCGAGGATATCGGGGCCGAAGAGCGCTACCTTGGCCTTAAAGGCTCGCCCACGCAGGTAAACAAAATTTATCCGCCGCCGCTGAAAGGCAAGGCGCAGATGACGCATGGTTCCGCTCATCAGGCGGTGGAAAAACTGCTTGAGATAATGAAAGAAAAGCGCTTTATTTCTGAATAAGGAGAATTGTAGCTACTCAGGTTCACGGTTCAGCGGTTTTCCGCCAAACAACCCGGCGGATCCGCCTCCGGCGGAAACGGTTCAACGGTTGGCCGTCTGATAGGCATGGCCTCTGATACGGCACTGGCATAGCCTTGAAAAAGCATGAAGATTAAGGAAAAGATAACCGTGAACCCTGAACCGTGAACCTGATAACCTGAGTAGTTGCGAAGAATTTATGATCAATGTTTCACAAAAATGCATAGGTTGCACTAAATGCGTGCCGGTCTGCCCTTTCGCGGCGATACAGATGATGGCCAAGAAGGCCGTTATAAACGAGGCCTGCACTTTGTGCGGCGTCTGCGTGCAGGTCTGCCCGGTGGAAGCCATAACCATAGCCAGAGAGGAAGCGTCCACAAGGGACCTTTCAGGCTATAAAGGCGTGTGGGTTTTTGTGGAAATGTCGGAGCCCGAAGATAAGACTTCCGCGCAAAAAATAAAGCGGGTCACTTTTGAGTTGTTGTCGGCCGGGCGGAAATTGGCGGACGACCTCGGCCAGGAACTCTGCGCGGTGGTGTTGACCGACAAGAACCGCGCCTATGAAAAAGAACTGGGCGCGTTTGGCGCCGATAAAATGTACCTGACGGAAAACCCCGAGCTTTTTGAATATAATACCGACATTTTTTCCACCGTCATCACGGCGCTTGTCAACACGCATAAACCGGCGGTCATGCTTTATCCGGCCACTATCCAGGGCCGGGACCTGGCCCCGCGCGTGGCTGCCGCGCTTTATGTCGGTTTGACGGCGGATTGCACGGGGCTCGCTATAAAAGACGGCCTGCTGCTGCAGTCACGCCCCGCCTTCGGCGGTAATATCATGGCTGACATTTTAAGTCCCAATTCCAGGCCGCAGATGGCCACCGTGCGCCCCAACGTCATGAAACTCTCGGAGCCAGTTTACGGGAAAACGGCGGTGCTGATCAGGGCGGATATCAAAATTGACAAGAGCCTGCGCCGCGTTAAAGTGCTGGAAAGAAAAATCACGCGCGAATGCGGAACCCTTAAAATAAGCGACGCCAAAATCATCGTTTCCGGCGGACGCGGTATGAAAACCAGGGAAAAATTCAAAACGCTGGAAGAACTGGCGAGCCTGCTTGGGGGCATGGTGGGGGCTTCAAGGGCGGCCGTAGATCTGGGTTTCAAAGAAAAGGCCCGCCAGGTGGGGCAAAGTGGAACTACGGTTTCTCCCAGGCTTTACCTCGCTTTCGGCATTTCCGGCGCCGTCCAGCATATAGTCGGTATGCGGGCGTCGGATATTGTCATCGCCGTCAATAAAGATTCAACCGCTTCCATCTTTAATGTGGCCACATACGGAATAGTGGGCGACGCGCACGAAATACTGCCCAAACTGATCGAGGCGCTTAAGGGAAAAGCCATAGGCTGTAAGCCTTAGGGAGAAAGGTGCCGTAAGTTTTAAGCCGTATGCCATACGCTTTTTAGGAGTTCCCTTAATAGAGCTTATGGCCTCTAGCATATGGCTTATGGCGGGCTGCGCTCTTATGGCTTAAAGCCTAAGGCAGTGTGTGACAAGGTCTAAACGTGAAACTGCTGAATAAACTTTTGCTTATAGTTCTTGGCGCGGGCCTCATCCCCATAATACCCACCGGAATTTTCCTTTATTATTACCAGTCGGCCGCCAAAAAAAATATCCTGACTCTGCACGAAAATGTGTCGCAGATGGCGGCGCTGCTAATAACCCAGAAAACCGGCGAACTGGCGGGCCGGCTTGAAAACATGTGGGGGCCCGATGCTTCGTATGTAACCAGGGAGAACCTTCAAAAGTCGCTCCGGCACAACCCTGAATTTATTTTTCTCGCTTTTACCGGAGCCGACGGGCGGGAGATATTAAGCGGCGGGGCCCCTGAATTGAAAAGGCTTTTCGGCTATGTCGACCTCGGGAACGAACCGCTTTTTAAAAAAGCGGCGGCCACGGGCGTATATCAGGCGGGGCGTTTTGAACTGCTCTTTAACATGCCGGTGTGCCGGCTGGTCTATCCGCTTGGCGGCGGCTACTACGCTTTTGCGCTGGTCAACATGAGGGACCTTTTTGAAAAACTGGAGGCTCAGCGTCTGGGGGCATCGGGCGGCGTGCTAGTGGCCGACGGAGACGGAAATTTTGTTTCCGTCTGGCGCCGTTTTGACGACTTGAGCCGCGAAAGGCTTAAGGGGGTTCTTGAGAGTAAAAAGGAAAAAACATTTTTTCTCGACGGCACCCGCGCGCGCTACATCGGCGCTATAGAAAAGGCGCACGGCTTTGACCTTTACGCCGTAACCCTCCAGGACCGGGCTGAGGCGTTCTCGGGCATCAGCCGCATAACCTGGCTGATGGCGTTTTTCCTGCTTGCCATAATCACGGCTTTTTATTTTTCAGCTCTCGCTTTCAGCAGGCGCCTTGCGGGCCCGGTGGAGGCGCTGGCCGCGGGCGCCGCGCGGGTGGCGCGCCAGGATTTTAAAACGCCGGTGGATAAATTTTCCGGCATTTCCGAACTGGACGCCCTGCTTCAGGCGTTCAACTCCATGATGAGGGAATCGGACCGCTACCACGGCCTTCAGCTTGAAAAGATTTTCGATGAAAAAAGCAAGCTTGAACTGCTTATCAGCCTTATCCATGACGCCATTATCCTTTGCGATTTAAAGGGTGATCTGCTTTACGCCAATGCCTCGGCCAACACGCTGCTTGGCGTAGAAGGAGAAAACGGCCTTAAAGGGGAAGCGCTGCGCTGGAAAATAGCCGGGCTTGTGCAGGCTAAATCTTCCTCGCGCGACGGGTTTGTGGAACTGGACTCCTCGGGCGCAAAAAAATACTACCGGATCAGCCTGCAGACGCTTTCAACCAAAACACAGAAGCCGGCCGTGTTTATGATTTTGCGGGATGTTACGCTGGAACGTGAAATACAGCGGGTTAAAGAGGACTTTTTTCACGCCGTGGCGCACGATTTGCGGGCCCCGCTGCTTACCATGCAGGGCTACATAAAGCTTCTGGAACGGGAATTCGCGCCTGACGCCAAACAGGCCGGCTATGTTAAAAGTGTGCGGGATTCAAGCGACCGGCTTTTTAAATTGCTTGAAAATATACTGGACATCTCGCGCATGGAAGCGGGCCAGCTTAAACCGGACCTGCGGAAAATAAACGCGGCTGACTTCCTGGTTTCGGCGGCCGAGGGTTTTAAGGCGCTTTTTGAGGAAAAAAACATCAGTTTTGAGATTGACGTTTCCGGCGCTAAAAATACGGAATTTTCGGCTGACAGCTCGCTTATGCGCAGGGTAATAGAGAACCTTCTTTCCAACGCCTGGAAGTTCACGCCGGCGGGGGGAAAAGTAAGCGCTTTGGTCACGGCGGAAGGCCGTTCCCTGCGTTTTGAGGTGGCCGACGACGGCCCCGGCATACCGGACGCTCAGCTTGAGAATATTTTTGAAAAATACAAGCAGTTAAAACCGGGAGACGGCGAGTCCGGCTTCGGCCTGGGGCTTGCCATAGCGAGGAAGATAGTGGAACTGCACGGCGGCACTATCCGGGCCGAGTCGAAAATTTCAGGCGGTGTTGTTTTTAAGGTTTCGCTGCCCGTGCGGAACGCGGACAACGGCTCCGCCGGATAATATAGAACAATTAATCGTAAAACAGCGGCTGCAAAGGGCGGTTTAAATGAAAACAGAAGGCGCTAAAAAACAAAGTAAAGTCGTGTACGCGGCAATAGCCGTTTTTTCACTGATATTCGCTTTGACGCACGCACTGAACATGTTTGAGAGCCTTGAAAACAAATGGGGCGATTTTAGGCTTAATTTACCGGGTTATTTGTCCCTGGTTTTTACCGACAATCTGAATTATAGTTTCCTTTTCGGAAAGTATGTGAATAAGCCGTCTTATGACAAGGTTATTATAGCCACGATTGACGATTATACCATAGGCAAGTACGGTTTTCCGTTTAAACGGAAGTATTACGGCGAAATTATAAAAAAAATGAATCTGCTGGGCGTCAAAGCCATAGGCGTTGATGTGATGTTCTTTGAGCCTGACAACAAGGAAAGCGATAATTTGATGTTTTCAGCCGTCGGGAGGGCGGGGAATGTGGTCAATCTGCTGGCGATAGACAGCGTTACAAAGAAATTGAAGCTTCCCCTTAAGGGAGTAATGGAGAACAGCCGGCTGCTCGCATATCCGAATTCCGACATAAGCATGGATCTCGACGGCCATATAAGAAAATTCTGGCTTTTTTATCCAGGCACCGATTCCGATACGCTTGACGAAAATGTTAAAAATGTAACATACTCGCAAATAAATTCACGCCTGAAATGCGGGAAGGAGTGCGCGGATGTGCGTATAGTGTCGCTTGGCATGGGCGCATACTCTATTTATTCAGGCAAGACGCTCGCTGAATTGCAAAAGCGCTACGGCAAGTCGCCCATATTCGTGAACTACAGGGAACCTGTATGCCTGAA
This sequence comes from Elusimicrobiota bacterium, assembly GCA_026388155.1. NCBI lineage: Bacteria > Pseudomonadati > Elusimicrobiota > Elusimicrobiota bacterium. The sequence goes on along the minus strand of JAPLKI010000025.1, from coordinate 241,970 downwards.
GTCGCACCCCGGCTGGTCTACCGATGAAAAAGATTTTTACTGCGCCAGTTACAGACATATTTCCATCGCGGACATCATTGAGGGACGGCTCAGCAAGGAAGAAAAAGCGGTGCTTAAAGACAGTATTGTCCTTATCGGTTCTACGGCGCTTGGAACTTACGACCATTTTCCCGCTCCCTTTCAGAAACTTTTCCCGGGAGTGGAAGTCCATGCCACCACTATAGACAATCTGATGCGCTCCGATATGATGGCGCCCGTATACGGCGGGTATGCGCTGCTGCTCATCCTCGCGCTGCCATGGCTTCCGGTTTCTTTGCGGAAATTCTCCATAAAGACCATTGTTGCGGTGTCTCTTTGTTCATTGGGACTGCTCTTTATCATAGATTACCTGCTGCTTATAAAACTTTGGGTTTTCCCGTTAATGACGGTGGCCCTCTCGCTTTTCCTGCCTTTTGTCTACATCACCGTGGATAAGGCTCTGGCGGAAGGCCGCGAGAAAAAGTGGATAAAAAACACTTTCGGCCAGTACCTTTCGCCCAAAATTGTCGAGGTCATCACCAAAGACCCGTCCAAGCTGTCTCTTGGCGGCGAGAAGCGCGACATGACCGCCTTCTTTCTGGACATAGCGGGCTTTACCACTATGTCCGAGAAAATGACGCCTGAGCAGCTCACAAAGATGCTGGGCAGTTACCTTTCGGGCCTGACGGACGTGATTCTTAAATACGACGGCGTGGTGGATAAATACATAGGCGACTGCATAATGGCTTTCTGGAACGCCCCGCTTGACCAGAAAGACCACCGCAAACTGGCCTGCATGGCGGCGGTCGACTGCATGGGAGAAATAGCCCGCCTGAACACGGAACTTACGGAGTTCACCATTAAACCCTCGGCGCGCATAGGCCTTAACTCCGGCCCCATGGTCGTGGGCAACATGGGGTCAAAGACCCGGCTTTCATACACCGTAATGGGAGATTCGGTGAACCTGGCCTCCCGGCTTGAAGGCGCCAATAAATACTTCCACTCAAAGATAATGGTGAGCGAATACACTTACGAAGAGGCGAAGGATTTCCTTGAAGCCAGACGCCTTGGGCAGATACGGGTGGTCGGCAAAGCTATACCCGTTAAAGTCTATGAGCCGCTGGCGCATAAGGGCAAATTGTCGGCTGAACTCAAGAAACTGCTTGAGGCCTATAACGATGGCCTTGAGGCGTTCTATAAGGGCGATTATGACAAAGCCCGCAAGGCCTTTGAAGCGGCGCTCGCCGCCGCTCCGCAGGACGGACCCTCGCGATTTTATCTGGATTTGGCCGAGAAATATTCTTCCGCTGTTCCAAGTGAATGGGATGGAACGTTTAATCTTACTTCCAAGTTCCATGATTAATAAGCCAGGCACAAGGCACAGAAGGAGACAATTGGGACGGAACGTTTGATCTTACTTCCAAACAGTAAGAGGTTGCGGCGAGCGTGTCGAAATCTCTGAGGAAAACAGGTAATTTATATGGCAATATTCTGGCGGCTGCTTCTATCGCATTTGCTTGCGGACTATACGCTGCAATTCGACTTTGTGAATACCTTAAAGCGGAGGTCCGTTTACGGCATGTTTATTCACTGCATTACGCATTTTATCGTGTCAGTCGCGCTTACCTGGAATGTGCTTGGTTCGGTCTGGTTCAGCCTTGGCCCGCTTAAATTCAATGGCTGGCTGGCTTTGTCGCTGATGTTCTTTGTCCATTTTTTAATAGACGAACTGCGCATATACGGCATGAAACAACTTGGCTACCGCGATGGAACGGTAAATTTTTTGACGGACCAGATCCTTCATATATATGTGCTTTTCATGATATCGCCCGTGATTTATCCGGGGTATGATTTTCTGAGGCCGGAAAAATGGATAGGCGTCGCCGCCATGCTGGTGCTGGTCAGTCATGTGACCACGGTGCTTGTTTATTTCGTTGAAAAAGACCTCTACGGCAAAAAATTCCCCAGGTTTGACGAAAAATATTTTGTGATTTTTGAACGCCTCGTTTTGTGGGCTTTCTTTTTTGTGCCCGGCTATTGGTGGCTGCCTTTTGCGGCGGCCTGGATATTCCAGATGTTTCACATACGGAAAAAGCGCATTATAGACCTGTCGCTTTTAAATATCGTTTTCAGCGTAGTTCTTGCGGCCGGCTTCGGCTTTTGGGCCCGCTATATTTACTACGGCACGGTATAGGAATAGATTGTAGGGGCTAGAGGCTGGCGTATAGGGGATAGGGAAGGAGTCCTTCATTCCCTGACCTCTCGCCTCTATATGCCAGCCGCTGTTGTTATCACAGCCTTAAATCTGCTTATGATCCACACCATGCTTGATCAAACCATAGACTCGGCCATTTTTAATTTTATTGACGTGGAAACCACCGGGCTCTCGCCTGACAGCGCGCGTGTCTGCGAAGTGGCGCTGATAGGCTTTAAAGGCGACGCGCGCGTCAATCATTTCTCTTCGCTTGTAAATCCGGGCGGGCCCATCCCCCATACCGCCTCAAGAATTAACGGTATCACCGACGATATGGTGCGTTCAAGCCCCGTCTTTGAGGATGTGGCGCCGAAGCTTTTGGATCTGCTTGAGGGTTCGGTGATAGTGGCGCACAACGCTCCTTTTGATACAAATTTTTTAAAAATGGAATTTTCCCGGGTAGGCCTTAAATTCCCGGATCTGCTTGTGGTGGATACCCTCGAAATAGCGCGCGGCCATTATAAATTCACCAATAACCGTCTGGGTACCATAGCCGGGGAGCTTAACCTCTCAAGCGAACACTGGCACCGGGCGCTTGCGGATGTGGAAATGACCAGAAAAATTTTTGAGCATTTCGTTTCCGCTTTCAAAAACAGCGGGGCCGTTACTGTGGGCGACCTGGTTAACAAATGCCGTGGGATAAGATAATAGACGGGGGTAACCGGTGACCGATTACCGCCGCCGCAGGGAGGGTGATTCAATGATCAATTCACCGATTAAAAATATCAGGGCGCCAAGGGGCAAAAGAATTTCATGCCTTGGCTGGCAGCAGGAAGCGGCCATGCGCATGCTTATGAATAATCTGGACAACGAAGTGGCCGAACGCCCGGATGACCTTATAGTTTACGGAGGCCGCGGCAAGGCCGCCCGCAACTGGGACTGTTACCGCGCCATAATAAGTTCGCTGCAAAAACTTAAAAACGACGAAACCCTGCTTGTCCAGTCGGGCAAGCCCGTGGGCGTTCTGCGCACGCATGAATACGCCCCGCGCGTGCTTATAGCCAATTCAAATTTGGTGGGCAATTGGGCCAGTTGGGAGGTCTTTGACGAGCTTGAAAAAAAAGGCCTTATGATGTACGGCCAGATGACGGCCGGTTCATGGATCTACATAGGTACGCAGGGCATACTTCAGGGTACTTACGAAACTTTCGCGCAATGCGCAAGAAAACATTTTAAAAGCGACCTTACCGGCAGACTTGTGGTCTCAGGCGGGCTTGGCGGAATGAGCGGCGCCCAGCCGCTCGCCGTTACCATGAACGGCGGCGTGGCCCTGATCATCGAAGTGGACGAAACCCGCATAAAAAAAAGGCTGGACACGGCCTATGTTGACACCATGGCGCGCAGCCTTGATGACGCGCTTGAACTGGCCGGTGAAGCTCTGAAGGCTGGAAAGCCGCTCTCTATAGGGCTTTTGGGCAACTGCGCCGAAGTATTGCCGGAAATAGCGCGGCGCGGCGTAAAGGTGGATGTGCTCACCGACCAGACTTCCGCTCACGACCCGCTGAACGGTTATATTCCTAAGGGGTTCACGGTTAAAGCCGCGGGAGAGCTTAGAAAAAAAGACCCCAAAAAATATGTGAAGCTGGCTATGGAATCCATAGCTATCCATGTTGAAACCATGCTGAAACTCCAAAAAAGCGGGGCGGTCGTTTTTGATTACGGCAATAATATCCGCACCATGGCTTTCAAGCAGGGCGTGAAGAACGCCTACGATTTCCCGGGTTTCGTGCCCGCATATATACGGGACCTTTTCTGTTACGGCAAGGGGCCTTTCCGCTGGGCCGCCCTTTCGGGTGATCCCAAAGACATAGCCGTTACAGATAAGCTCGCCCTTGAGCTTTTCCCGGACAATGAGAGTCTGGCGCGCTGGATAAAAATGGCCGGGGAAAAGGTTAAGTTCCAGGGCCTGCCGTCGCGCATTTGCTGGCTTGGCTATGGGGAGCGCCATATTATGGGACTTCGCATGAACGAACTGGTAAAAAAAGGAAAAATCTCGGCCCCGATAGTGATAGGCCGCGACCATCTGGATTGCGGCTCGGTGGCAAGCCCGTTCCGGGAAACGGAGGCCATGAAAGACGGCTCCGACGCCATAGCCGACTGGCCTGTTTTAAACGCTTTGGTAAACACCGCTTCAGGCGCCAGCTGGGTGTCTTTCCACCACGGCGGCGGAGTGGGCATGGGCTATTCTCTTCACGCCGGCCAGGTTACCGTGGCCGACGGCACAAAAGAAATGGCCTTGAGAATTAAAAGAGTGCTTACCAACGACCCGGCCATGGGAGTAATCAGGCACGCGGACGCCGGATATGAGAAGGCGATAGATTTCGCTAAAAAGAAAGGCGTGAAAATACCGATGATTAAATAGCGGATAGCGTATAGGTAATAGCGGTTAGCGAAGGTATTTCCTTAATTCCTAACTCCCTAATCCCTAGCCCCTCGCCCCTAAACGCTAAACGATATCTAAGGAGGATATAATAACTATGGCTACCGACTTCAGTTTTGATGTGGTTTCAAAAGTGGATGTGAATCTGGTGGATGAATCCATCGCCAACGCCATGAAAGAGGTGATAAACCGGTATGATTTCAGGGGCAGCAATTCAGAGATGACTTTCGATAAAAAAGAAAATGCCATAACGCTTTTGTCCTCGGACGAGTATAAGATAAAAGCCCTCTATGATGTTTTGCTTACGCGCCTTTCAAAACGCAATATCCCGCTTAAAAATTTTCAGCCGGGCAAGGTGGAATCGGCCCTCGGCGGGCAGGCCAGGCAGGTGGTCAAGATCCAGCAGGGTATACCGATTGACAAAGCCAAAGAAATGGTAAGAGCCATAAAAGACGCCAAGCTTAAAGTTACAGCCGCCATACAGGGCGACAGCCTTCGCATAACTTCCCGTTCCAAAGACGAGCTTCAGACAGTAATGACGTTTCTCCGCGGCGGCGATTTCGGAGTGACACTGCAGTTTGATAATTACAGGTAGTGCAGCGGATAGGGGCTAGCGGATAGAGGATTAGGGAAGGAGTTTCTAAATCCCTAGCCTCTAGCCCCTATCCGCTGGATGCTGTATCAAAATAACTATGGCCTTAATCCTTACCAACATTAAACAACTGCTCACATTCAAAGGCGCGCCGGGTCCGCGTTCCGGCTCAGCAATGCGTGACATCGGCCTGATTACAAACGGGGCGGTGCTTATTGAAGGCGGGCATATCCTCGCCTCCGGCCCGGAAAAAGATGTAATAAAACACCCGCTTGTCAAAAAAGCCCGCGAAATCAAAGCCCGCGGCGTGGTAATACCGGCTTTTGTTGACAGCCACACCCACGCGGTTTTTGCGGAACCGCGCCTTAAAGATTTTTCCATGCGTCTTGAAGGTGCTTCCTACAAGGAAATAAAAGCCGCCGGGGGGGGGATTGTTTCAAGCATAGCGTCCGTCAGAAAACAAAACCCGCGCGCCATGGCCGGCCAGCTTTTGAAACGGGCGCAAAAGTTCCTTGAGTGCGGCACCGGCACAATAGAGGTAAAAAGCGGCTACGGCCTTAGCCTGGCCTCCGAACTGAAAATGCTGCGGGCCGTAAAAAACGCCGGGCGCGAAACAGCGCTTGAAATGATCCCAACGCTTTTAGCCGCCCACAGCGTTCCGCCAGAGTTTAAGGGCGACGCTGAAAAATACCTGGCTTACACCATTGAAAAAATAATGCCGGCGGTGGCCAAAGAAAAGCTGGCCGTTTTCGCAGATATTTTCTGCGAAAAGGGCTATTTCAGCCCGGCGCAGACGGCGTGTTATCTGGAGGCCGCGAAAAGCTTCGGCCTTAAACCCAAGGCACATACCGAACAGCTTTCAAACTACGGCGGCACGCTTGCGGCCGCGCACGCGGGCGCCGTAAGCGTTGACCACGCGGATTTTATCAACGCCGCCGATATTAAGGCGCTTAAAGCTTCAGGTACCATTGTAACCCTGCTACCTGCCTCAAACCATTACCTGGGCGTTGAAAAATATCCCCCGGTAAAAGCACTGATGGCGGCCGGTATTCCGGTGGCATTGGCCACAGATTTCAATCCCGGCACCGCCCCCTGCTGGAACATGCAGTTCGTGTTGTCGCTTGCCTGCCTGCGCCTGAAAATGGGGCCGGAGGAGGCTTTAACGGCCGCCACCGTAAACGGCGCCTGCGCTTTGGGGCTGGGCGGCAGGCTTGGCACTCTGGAAGCCGGCAAGCAGGCCGATTTAGCCGTTTTTGACGCTGAGGATTATCGCGAGCTTTGCTACTACTTCGGCGGCAGCCTTAACCTGATGACGGTAAAGAAAGGCCGCGCGCTGCGGTTCAAAACTAGCGCTGAAGCGCTGAAGCGCTGAAGTCTGCAGGCCTGGATTTTTTATTTCAATTCTTCAGCGCTTCAGAGCTATTGTGCGTCCGTCCACCGGATTTAGACAAAAATATTATGCCAAACACAGCGGTCGCCCTCAGAGCGATGACAAACGGGGTGTCTTCACTGGAGCGGGGAAATTTGCGGGAGGCTGAAACATTTTTTGAGCGGGCTTTACGCTTTAACGTGAATCTTCCGCAGGCGGACCTGTATCTTGCCAAAGTGGCGCTGCGTTTAGGCGATACGGCAAAAGCTGAGCCGCATGTGGACCATGTTCTTGCCGTAGAGCCCGGCATAGCCCACGCGCATTACCTGAAAGCGCGCATACTCGCGCAGAAAGGGGAGCGCGGGCGCGCGCTTGGCTGTCTTAAAAAAGCCGTTGAACTTTCACCGGGCTTTAAAGAGGCCCGCATATTTTTATTTTTGCTGCTTAATAACCCGGGGTGGAACCTGCGTGAAATTGAAATGCCGGATTCCTGGAAGCTGGCCGTGGAGGCCGATAAAAAAGGCGATCTGGGGGAAATGCGCTCCGCGCTCCTGGATTTTGCGGCCGCGGCAGGCGCCGGTTCAAGCGCCGAACTCTTTAAGGCCTACTGCATGCTTTCGCATTATGAAAAGGCGTGTGAAATCCTCGCGCTGCTCACCTTGCCCGGCGAAGCCAGGAGCCGGTGCGGCCTGCTTAGTATAGCCCACCCCTGGTGCCTCGAATACAGCTTGCCGAAATCTTATTTCATGGAGCACGCGCGCAGATTGGGAAAGGAAAAACCTTGCCCGAGGCTGAAGGGTTTTATGACGTACCTTAAATGCACCCTGAACATGAACTTACACGGTTCGGCGAAGGAAGCCGCCCGGGCGCGATTAGGCGTTCTTATTGAAAAAGGGTCCGGAAAGTACGATTTTGCCAGGTATCTGACCGGGTGGAACAGTCTTTATGCCGGCCGATATGACAGGGCCGCCGCCGATTTCCAAAATATGCTGACTATAGGTTATCGGCACCTGGTGGTTCATTGCAGTCTTGGCGAAGCGCTATTATGTAAAGGCGGGATACGCGCGGGACTGGAACAGTTTAAAGCCGCTTACTCCTCCGCTCCGGGGCCGGAAAAGGAAAGCGTGCTGGCCTGGGAAGGGGAGATGCGCTTGTTCCTGAAACAATACCGCCGGGCTGTCGGATTGCTTAAAAACAACAAGTGTCGTCACGCCGCCTGCTGGCTGGGGGCGGCCTGCCTGGAAATGGGTGAGTTTAAAAACGCCTTAATTGAACTTAAAAAAGCGGTTGCCGCCGCCCCGGAAGACGCGGAAGCCAGGACCTGGCTTGGCGAGGCTTACCGGCGCTGCGGCCGCCGCCGTGAAGCTTTGCGCGAGCTTGAAGCGGCCGGCAGGCTTTCCGCCGGAGACGGATCCTCCCCCGGCGGAAAGGGCTGCAATATATGGGTGTGCCTGAATAAGGCCCTTCTTTTCGCAGACAGCGGCGATACTGCCAAAATGGAACGCAATTTCGCGCTTGCCGCTTCGGCATGGCCCGAGCCGCTCTCTTTAGCCCGCAAAAGGCTTGGCATAGGCGGCGGAGCGTCCTTGCGCGGCGCTGATATAGTCCGGGTAATAGAGTATACTCTTAAGATGTGCGGCGGCTACAGGCGGATGGATAAATATTTTTTGCCTTTAGTGACTAAACCATGAAAATAGTGCTTTTTGACATTGACGGAACCCTGATCAAAGCCGGGGGCGCGGGTGTGCGCGCCCTGAATAAAGCTATAAAGAAAATGTGCGGCGTGGCGGATGTTTGTTCAAAGTTGTCCTGGCAGGGCGTTACGGACAAGGCTAATTTTGACGCGGCCTTCAGGCGGGCCAGGGGCAGGAAGCCGACAGCCGGTGAAGCGCGTAAAATAGAAGCGCTTTATGTAAAGTGCCTGCCGGCCGAAATAATCGTTTCGATCAAAGGAAAGAATTACGCCAAGATAAAAGGCGCGGAAAAACTGCTTAAGAAACTTTCAAGGAATAAGGGGTTGCTTATAGGCCTTGGCACCGGCAATCTGAAGGCGGGGGCGTTTCTGAAGCTTGAGCCGTCCGGCCTGCTGGAATATTTTTCTTTCGGCGGCTACGGTTGCGATTCCCGTCACAGAAGCGATGTGCTGCGCAAGGCAGTGGAAAGGGCCGAAAAAATGACAAAGACAAAGATAAGGCCGGGGGAGGTTTTTGTCATCGGCGATACGCATCTGGATGTTTTGGCCGCCAAGGAAGCCGGTTACCATCCCGGCGCGATTCTGGATGGTTTCGGCGACGCGCGGGAAATACAAAAAAGCGGGCCCGAAATTCTGACAAAAAACTTCGCGGTGATAAAACCCTGGCTTCTCTGGCTGGGGCTGGAGCGCGACCCGAAAGGCGTGCGGCGCGGCACCTATATCTGTCCCGATTCGCCTATCGAGCACGCCCACTACGGCAGCACCGGAATGGACTTGAAAAATGTTGAGGACGCCCTCACCCGCCTGCGCTCAATAAAGCGCAAGATCGTAAAAGGCTCAGAATGAAAATAGAAAACACTCTGACTTATTCGGATATCATGGAAATACCCAGGCTTCTGCATTTGTTTTCCGAAAGGGCGCACGGGCTTGAAAAAACGGCGCTCAAAGGCAAAAACAACAGCGTTTATCTTGTCGGGCGGGGAAGTTCCGGCAACGCCACGCTTTTTGCGAAGTATATCTGGGAAGTTTATGCGGGAGTGATTACGAACTTCATCCACCCGCATTCTATCTTTGAGGCTAAAAAACCGCTTAATTTCAAAGGCCAGGCCGTATGGGCCTTCTCGCAGTCCGGCAAAAGCGAAGACATCATTGCCTGCCTGAAGCTGCTTAAAAAATGGGGCGCGGCATCCGTGGCAGTGACCAATGAGCCGTTGCTGAGCGAAAATCCGCTTGCCCGGTCGGCGGACGCGCGTATTTTGCTTTCAAATTCAAAAGAACTGCCGGTGGCAGCCACTAAAAGCTTCGCCCTCCAGTTATGGGCGGTTTTGTGGACCGCGCAAATCTGGAGCGGCTGCTTTGGCGAAGAAATCTTTGAGCAGACGGAAGAATCGCTGGAGGATTCTATCTCAGACGGCTTCGAACTGCCGAAAGACTGGGCCAGGCTCAAAAAAGCTCCGATAATCGGTTTTGTGGGCAGGGGCCCCTATAACGCCGTGGCCGAGGATTCCGCCTTGAAATTCAGGGAAATGAGCCGTTCTCACGCGGTGGGATATTCCGCGGCGGAGTTCTTGCACGGCCCGGTGGGGGCCTATACTTCAAAGGATTTTGTTTTCCTTCTCAGTCCTTCCTCAAACCTGCCGGAGGATCTGCTGAAAGTCAAAAAAGCCCTTGAGGCCAGAGGAACCGCCTGCGAGAGCGTTTTCCCGGAAGGCGGGAAGTTTCCTTTCAACTGCCTGCTGACCGATGTTAAAATGAAAATGCTGGCGCTGCGCCTCGCCCTGGAAAAAGGCCTGAACCCCGACAACCCCAAAGGCCTGAAAAAAGTAACAAAAACTTTTTAGGTGATTTTGGGAACAGGACCGGCGCTGAGGTTTTCCTGTACAGTCCGCAAGACAGTCCGGTTGGGGGCCGGTTCCGTTATAAAAAAAGTGCAGGGCCTGCCGGACTCATTATAACGGGCTTTATGCCGCCTATGGTTTCAGGCGTGCCCCTTGTGTTCATGTGTTTTAAGGAGCGTGTGCAGGAGGGTGGCTAAACCCTGGGGCTCTATCGGTTTTTCCATAAAATCCTTTACATTCGGTTCCTGCTTTATCATCTCCTTGGTGGATCGGTCGAGGTAACGGCCGGTCACTATTATTATGGGAATATCGGAGGTGCCTTCACCTTGAAGTTCGCGCAGAATTTTAAACCCGTCCTGTTTGGGCAGCATCAGGTCAAGCAGGATAAGATTAGGATGCAGGGTTTTAGCCTTTTGAACAGCTTCATCCCCGTCGGCCGCCTTCGCGACCTTGAAGCCTTCTTTGCGCACTAAAAAATCAAGCATGTCCCGTATCGCTTCATCATCGTCAACTATCAGTATCAGTTTCCCGGAACCTATATTGTCGCTGATGTAAGAGAGAATACGATAGCACGCCGCGATTACCGCATCCAGGCGCAACAGTGAGGACGGAGTGAAGGTGTTGCCTCCGTCCAGCGGTATATGATAAAAGCGGCAGTACTCTTCAACCTCCGCCCTCGCTTTTGCGAGCACCGCGTTGATCGCGTTGAGCGTAGGCTCGGAGTTCAGCTCCTTGATCAGGTGAGCGAAGTTCAACTCTTCGTATGCTTCCTCGATCTGCCGGTCCGTCTCCGTGTCTCTGCCCTCCTCTTTTTTCTCCTCGTCTACCAGCGAGAGGGGGACAAGTGTGGCGAGACTTTCCTTGGTCCTCTCGTTATTGTTGCCGGCCATGCTCCGGCAGATCATGTCAAAATCCTTGCCGGAGACTAGATCCTTTAATTCCGCGATCGTTTCTCTGGTGGCGGTCATGTTGTCCAGCTTCTCGGCGAAATCCGCGCACGCTGCATTCAGCATTTCTTTCTTCAAACTAATGAGATGCTCCGCCATGCTCCACAGTGAGGTGATGAATAACTCCGTCTGATTGGCGTAGGCCGCTGGAACCCTTCCCGTGAATTCCCTCAGCCTGGTAATAACCATGATTTGGTGGTCAATTTTTGCCATGCCTAGAATATATCATTTTAAAACACTTGAGTCAGCCCACAGCACAGGGAAGGGGACGTTGTTGAAGGATTGGTATTAAGCTGGAATTCTTATGGAATATTTTATGCCGCGACAAACAAGAATAGATTTTGCCGTAGAACCCGCCCCGCTCTTTTGGCTCATAGCTTCAGTCGACAGGCTTAGCATAGTGCCATAGAGCTTTGCCTTGGGGCCAAAAGAGCGGGGCCCTCCCCGGTTATTTCTTTCCCTGTGTTTTAAGGAGCGTGTGCAGGAGGGTGGCAAGAACCTGGGGCTTTATCGGTTTTCCCATAAAATCCTTTACATTCGGTTCCTGTTTTATCATCTCCGAGGTGGAGTGGTCGAGGTTGCGGCCGGTTACGATTATTATGGGGATATCGGAGGTGTCTTCACCTTGAAGCTCGCGCAGAATTTCAAACCCGCCGTATTTGGGCAGCATCAGGTCAAGCAGGATAAGGTCCGGATGAAGAGTTTTAGCCTTTTGAATGGCTTCTTCCCCGTCGGCCGCCTTTTCGACTTTGAAGCCTTCTTTTCGCACTAAAAAATCAAGCAGGTCCCGTACCGCTTCGTCATCGTCAACTATCAGTATCAGTTTTTCCCCCAAATTCACGGAACCTGTCTTTTCACTGATCTCCGAGAGAATACGGTAGCTCGCTGCGATTACCGCATCCACGCGCAACAGCGAGAAGGGAGTGAAGGTGTCTCCCTCGTCCAGCGGTATATGATAAAGACAGCAGTATTCTTCAACCTCCACCCTCGCTTTTGCGAGCACCGCGTCGACCGCGCCGCTTTCAGGAGCGGCGTTCAACTCCTTGACCAGGGGAGCGAAATTCAACCTCGCGTATGTTTCCTCGATCTGCCGGTCCGCCTCCATGTCCCTGTCCTCGGTTTTTTTCTCCTCGTCTACCAGCGAGAGGGGCACAAGTGTGGCGAGCCTTTCTTTGATCAGCCCTTTGTTGTTGCCGGTCATGCTCCCGCAGATCATTTGAAAATCCCTGCCGGAGACGAGCTTTTCCAGCAGGTCCTTGAATTCCGCGATCGTTTTATCAGAGAGAGCCCCTTTGTCCAGCTTCCCGGCTAAATCCTCGCACGCGTCGTTCAGTATTGCTCTTTTTAAATTAATGAGATGCTCCGACATGCTCCACAGTGAGTTGAGGAATAATTCCGTCTGATTGGCGTAGACTGCGGGAGCCCTGCCCGTGAATTCCCTCAGCTTGGCAATAAACATGATTTGGTGGTCAATCGCGGACATAGCTAGAATATATCATTTTAAAACACTTGAGTCAGCCTGCAGCATAGGGAACTGCAACTTTCGGCCTATGCTCCGCACTTTGTTCCAAAAAGGGCCAAAGTGCGGGACACTACACTAGAACCTGCTCCAAAGTTTTTTGGCGAGTTCAAGGGATTTGCGGGAAACTTTCTCTTCGTCAATATTCAGTTTCAGTTTCTTGCCTTCCATAAGCACGCGGCCTGCCGCTATGGTGGTGTCTACCGCGCTCTGCGATAGGCCGAACACCAGATGGCCGTAGAAGTTGGTCTCATCCATGGGAGTCGGGGGGAAATAATCCATCAGGATGATGTCGGCGGCAAAGCCTTCCTTCAGCTCGCCAAGGCCGGTGAAATAGCGATTGGCTATTTTGGCGTTGTTTACCAGCAGCGCCGTAGCCGGCTCCATAAAACCCTGTGAGGGATCGTGCTTAAGATGCTGCAGCCACACGCCGTTCCTTACTTCCTCCAGCATGTTTACCGTCATGGCATCGGTGCCAAGGCCCACCAGTACGCCGCGGGCCGACATTTTAACTATGTCGGCTATGCCCACGGAATTATTGGCGTTAGACTGCGGATTGTGCACTACGGCGGTGCCGGTCTCCTTTAAGATGTCAATTTCCGCGTCGTTAACATGCACGCAGTGGGCGGCTATGGATTTGGGGCCAAGGATGCCGAATTTTTTCAGGCGCTCCACCACGCGCATCTTGTGATGGGTTTCGCAGAAGATCTGATCGGATTGCGATTCTGCTGTATGGATGTGGAAACCGGCGCCCAGTTTGAGACCCGTTTCGGCGGCTTCCTCAAGGGTGGCGTTGGTCAGGGTGAAGGAAGCGTGCAGGCCGAACATGGCTTTTATGAAGTTGTCGTTTTTTTTGGCCGCATATCTTATGAAACCGGCGTTTTCCTCAAGGCCGGCCCTGGCCGTTTCTTTGCCGTCGCGGTCGGACAGTTCGTAACACAGGCAGGCGCGAAGGCCTGTTTCCCTGACGGCCTTCTCAATGGCTTGCAGAGAGCCTCCAATGGCAAAGGGGCTGGCGTGGTGGTCTATTATCGTTGTGGTGCCTTTCTTCACCGCCTCGATAAGGGGAATGACCGTGCTGTAATAGGAATCGGCATTGGTCAGCTTCTTGTCCAGCCGCCACCAGAGATTATTAAGCACCTCAACAAAATTTTTCGAGGGCTTTGCTTTTCCCAGCCCGCGCGCGAAGGTGCTGTAAAAATGCATATGGGAGTTGATGAAGCCCGGCATCGCCACCTTGCCGCGCGCGTCCACGACTTTGGCGTATCTGCCTTTAAAATGCGAGGCTTTGGCGATTTTTATTATTTTGCCGTCTTCGCACAGTATTGAATACCCGCGGAGGACGCGGTTTTTTTCTCCCAAAGTGACTATAGTTGCGTTTTTGATCAGGACGGTATGGTTCATGTGGTTTTCCTCTTTCGCAAGGCTTAAGGCTTTGGGCTGAAGGCTGAAGAGGCTGAAGCTGGGAAAATTCCCTTGTAAATCTTAAGCTTTAAGCCCTAAGCCCTCAGCCTTCCCGAAAAATTTAACTGAATTTCTCGGGTTAACTTTCGCTGAGCAGCTTCATTTCCCTGGAAGTTCTCTCGCGCATATACAGCGCGCCGGAGAAGCATTTCTGCGCGCAGATGGAGCAGCCTATGCATTTTGAGGCGTCGGTGACGGGCACAAGGTCGCTGTCCAGGCTGACGGCCATATACGGGCACCGCGTGCAGTTCCCGCAGTGCCGGCAAAGTTCCGCGTTGACGTCCGAGATCTTTTTCGTCGCCGTAAGCTCCATGAAGCCCTTTATCGGATCCGGAAGAGCGGCGCCTATAAGTTCATTGACGGATTTTATGCCTCTCTCCTCCATAAGGTGGCTCAGTCCCGAATGCAGGTCGTCTATCACGCCATAGCCGTTTTTCATGACTATGGTGCAGAACTGGACGGTCTTCGCGCCCAGCGCGAGGAAATGCGCCGCGGCCTTGTAATCCATGGGGCCGCCGTTGCCGGAAACCGCGACGCCGAGCCTTGAGACATTGGCAAGGGTCAGGTTGCTTATGGGTATCACGCCTTCTCCGCTCATGCCCACTACGATCCCCTCTTCCCATGTCTTCTTTGCGCCCTTCCTGAAAGCCAGTGTCGGGAAGGTGTTGGCGAGCGTTACCCCGGCTTTCTTGCCGGGATATTTCGCGAAAACTTCTTTGATGGCGGAGATTATGGGATAGATGGAGGTGACCGCGGCCGTAAGCTTGAAAAGCTTCGGTATTTCGGGATCGCCGGGTTCCATTACCCAGCCGATTATCCTGGCGGTCAGCTCGGCGTCCTGCGAGACAATGTCGCCTTTGGTGCCGTCTCCGCCCTGCGGGCAGGAGAGGCTGTATTCGATCCCCATGGCACCGCCGTCTTCAAGCTTCTTTGTGTTGGACTGCCAGCCTTTCCTGTCGCTTTCGTCGTTGCCGGTGACCGGGCCGCCGGTAGACGCCATTGTCAGCCTGTCGGGGAATTCCCGGCGCAGTTTGTGAATTTCCTTGCAGACCCGGTCAATGGAATGGCCGGAAACATTGTCGCAGTTGGCGTAGGTGGACTGCGTAAAAGCGAACATATACTCGGCCGGAATATGTATGGACAGATTGTCAAAGGCGGTTTTCATGACCCCGCCCGGCCACCCGGCTTCGTACGCCTTCTTCATCTGTTCGTAGCCGTCCGAGGGGGGGGCGGCCGAAAGAAGGAACGGGGACAGTATCTTTCTGCCGAAGAAATCCGCCTCAAGCGGGACTGGCTCAAGCTTTCTGCCGGACAGGACCACGCGGCTTTTAACATTCTTGTCAAAAGGCTGATTTTTACTCCCGGTCACGAAGGTATCTATCGTAAGCGCCGCGTTCTTGCCCGCCGCCACCGCCTCAACCACGGTGGTAGGCCCGTTGGCAAGGTCTCCGGCATAAAAGACGCCCTGCACGCCGTCGGTTTTGAAAGTCGGCCGGCTTCCCACGGCTATAATTACGAAGTCAAAATCCTTGCGGAACTGCCCGGTCCCGGGGAGGTCTACTATAACCCGGGGATGGAATTTTTTCCCTTTGGGAAGTGCCACCTTTATAGTTTGAAGGCCCGTTATTTTCCCGTCTTTGGCGACGATCTGCGTCACGCGCGTGCGGCCGCTCACATGTATGCCGCAGTCCAGAATCCCGGCCAGTTCTTTGGCCGTAAGCGGCATCTCGCCCAGCTTTTCAAGCGCGAACAGCTCGACGTGCGCGGCCCCGCCGGCATGGGCTGTTTCGGCGCAATCGACTGCAACCGCTCCGCCGCCTATAACGGCCACGCGCCGGCCTTTAAGGCGATATTTCGCCGGTTTTTTGAGAAAGTCCGGCCACAGGACGGCCGCTTCTTCCCCAGGCAGCTTAAGCCGTATCGGATCGTCCAGGCCGGTAGTTACCAGCACGGCGTTGTAGCTGCCCTTGAGTTTTGCGGGGTCAGGAACCTTGTGACCGTACTTGACGGACACGGCCCCTAGCGCGGTGATGAAATCAAGGTCGGTTTTAAGCGTTTTCTTATCAAGCCGCGAATCAGGTATAAGGTTGCACATCCCTCCCGCCGAGGTGTCGGCGTCATAGATGTCCACTTTGTAGCCCTTCTGCGCCAGGACCGCCGCGGCGCCGAATCCCGCGGGCCCGGCGCCTACCACCGCCACTTTTTTCGCGTTGGATTTTGATACTGCAAATTCCGGCATCACACCGAGTTCGTTCGCCTTTTTGATTATCGCGGCCTGCACGGCGGGGATGTTAACCGACGCGTCAAAAGTGCGGCGCGCGCACGCTTTCATGCAGTGCTTGTCGGGGCAGACCACGCCGCAGACTCCGCCAAGCGGATTGTTCCCCATTATCAGGGCGGCGGCGCGCTTGAAATCAGATTTTTCACCCACTTTAACGGCCATTATGAAATCGGCCGGCGAACAGTCCGACGGGCAGGCCTCTTTGCAGGGTTTTTCCGCGCAATAGAGACACTTATCCACTTCAGCTTTAAGCTGGGCGTCGCTTAAAAATTGAGAGGTCTTTTCCATGGTATCGCACCTTCCTGGGTTGGATTTTACCCCGCACTTTTTCCCAAAAGGGCCAAAGTGCGGGGTTTGCGCTTTGCCGTAATTTTAAGCACCGGAACCGTCAAAACAAAAAAATTGTAATAAACAGGGCGATCACATTACCGCTGTCCGGTACTTTCGCGCCACGGCTATTTTACTATAATATTTCTGTCGCAGGGAAATTCAAGCCTATGGCAGTGACTCTGGACTGTCGCGGGCCTATGGCGCTGTCCGCGACTGTGCCGTAACAGGGACTATGTCTATCAGACGGCCGAAGCCGGAGAATCCATGAAAGAAAAAACACTGCTTATAAAAAACGCTTTAACGCTGGCTCTGATGGACACGGCGTGCCGTGAGATAAAAGGCGGCGATATCTATATAGAGGGCCCTGAGATAAAAAAAACAGGCAAAAATCTTAAAATCAAGGCCGATACCGTAATTGACGCTACAAACTGCGTCGTCCTGCCGGGTTTCGTCAACACCCACCACCATCTTTACCAGACTTTGACCCGCAATCTTCCCGCCGTGCAGGACGCCAAGCTTTTTGACTGGCTGATTTACCTTTATGAAATTTGGCGGCGTCTTTCCCCGGAGGCGGTTTATACAAGCACCCAGGTGGGGCTGGGCGAGCTGCTGCTTACCGGCTGTACCACCAGCACGGACCATCTCTATGTTTTCCCCAAAAAGAACAGCGGCCTGTTCATCGACACACAGATAGAGGCCGCAAAAGAGCTGGGGATGCGTTTCCACCCCACGCGCGGCTCAATGTCCCGTGGCCGTTCCAAGGGAGGTCTGCCGCCGGACGACGTGGTGCAGAGCGAAGATTTCATAATGAAGGACTGCGAGCGCCTGGTCCACAAATATCACGATAAAAATAAGTTCGCCATGACGCGCGTGGCGCTTGCGCCCTGTTCGCCTTTCTCGGTGACAACGGAGCTCTTGAAAATCACCGCCGAGATGGCCAAAAAATGGGGGGTCAGGATGCACACGCATCTGGCCGAGACCATTGACGAAGAAGATTTCTGCAAGAAGCTTTTTAAAATGCGCCCGCTTGAATACATGGAGTCGGTCGGCTGGGTTACCGAAGGCAATTCCTGGTTCGCCCACTGCGTTTATATAAACGAGGCCGAGGCGAAAAAAATGGGCAAAACCCGCACCGGTGTGGCCCATTGCCCCTGCTCGAACCTGCGGCTCGGCTCCGGTATCGCGCCTGTGCGGATGTTCCTGAAGCATAAAGTGCCGGTGGGGCTTGCCGTGGACGGTTCCGCCTCGAACGATTCCTCGGATATGCTGGGCGAAATACGCCAGACAATGCTTGTGCACAGGGTCAAAAGCGGCGTGGAATCAATGCCGGCCCGCGACGCTTTCAGGCTTGCCACGCGCGGCGGGGCTGAAGTGCTGGGCCGGGACGATATAGGCTCCATCGAGCCGGGCAAGGCCGCCGACATAGCTATATTTGACGTATCGGGACTTGACTTCGCCGGCTCCAAATCGGACCCCCTGGCTTCGCTGCTGTTCTGCGGCGCGTCCCACAGGACGAAGTACACCATAGTCGACGGCAAAGTTGTGGTCAAAAACGGCCGCTTAGTAAATGTGGATGAATTCAAGCTTGCGGAAAAGGCCAACAAGATTTCCGCCCGGATGATAAAGTGATAGTAAGCCCTGTACGCGAAACTGCCATTGGTAGGGATATAGTGAATAAACCTTAACTTTACATTTTAGTCATTGTCTAAAATGTAAAGTTAGGAACAATCGGAGGGGGTATAATGGGAAAAACAATTAAAAGGATCGCTATTAATACCGGCGGGGGGGATGCTCCGGGGCTGAACGCGGTCATAAGGGCGACGGTCATTTCCGCGCTTAACCGCGGCTGGGAATGCGTGGGCATACGCGACGGCTATAACGGCCTGATGAAACCGGAAGAATATCCGGAAGGCGGGCTTATACCGCTTACGCGCAAGACTGTGCGCGGCATAACGCATCTGGGCGGCACAATACTCGGCACCACCAATAAAGGCAATCCCCTGAAATATCCCACCAGGGGCCCGGACGGAAAGCTTTATGAAAAGGACCGCTCGGACGAACTGGTTGCGGCTTTCAAAAAGAATAAGATAGATGCGCTGATAGCTCTGGGCGGAGACGGCTCGCTCGGCATAGCCAATGTCCTTGCTGAAAAGGGCATACGCGCTATAGGTGTGCCCAAAACCATAGATAACGATCTGGATAAGACGGTTATAACATTCGGTTTTGATTCGGCGGTTTCATTTGCCACTGAATGCCTGGACCGGCTGCATTCCACCGCCGAAGCGCACTGCCGCGTGATGGTGGTGGAGGTTATGGGCCGCTATGCGGGCTGGATAGCCCTCAATGTGGGAGTTTCCGGCAATGCGGACGCCATACTGATACCTGAAATTCCATACGACATAAACAAGGTGGCGGAGGCGCTCAAAGAAAGGCCCAAGCGGGGCAAAAATTATGCCATTGTGGTTGTCGCGGAAGGGGCAAAACCAAAAGGGGGAACTGTTTCGGTGGTCAGCAAAGAGCTGGGCCGGGCGGAAAAACTTGGTGGCGCGGGGGAGCGCGTGGCGAAGGAACTGGAACCGCTGACAGGAAAAGAATGCCGCACTGTGGTGCTTGGGCATCTGTTGCGCGGCGGCCATCCCACTACTTTTGACCGCCTGATATCGCTCCGGTTCGGCGCGGCCGCCGTGCGCGCGCTGGAAGAGGGTAAGTCTGGGGTGATGGTGGCGCTTGACCCTCCCACTGTGCGCTATGTTCCTCTCAAAGAAGCCACCAGCCGCATGAAGACAGTGCCGCTTGATTGTGATACCGTGCTGACCGCGCGCGACCTCGGAATAAGTTTCGGGGATTAACAAACTCTTGCAGCCGGCAGGCCTGCAACTTCGCGGGTCCTGCCGGGGAAAAGACAACAGGGCCTTTTCTGCCTTATGTTGTGAAACCCTATAAAATATGCTGATCCCGCGCAGAGTTTCAAGCTATACGCTTATTGCCTCTAACCTGGTTCCTATCGTCATGGCGCCTCATGATGCCGCGGGTATACAGGAAATACTCGCTTTTTACTGGACTGAATCCGTGATATTGGGATTTTTTAACATCCTGAAGATACTTTTTGCATCCGCGTCGGACAAATACCCGGAGCCGGTCACTTTTAAAATGCTCAATTCCCGGGATTGTGATGTACTGGCCGCACTTGGCTCAAATATGGGTTTCTTCGGAAAACTGTTCATCGCGATTTTTTTTACTTTTCCTTTTTTAATGTATTTAGGCCTGTACGGCGTGTTTCTTGTCGGATTCTTCATTGATAGCGCCTGGCTGCCTTTAATCCTAAAAATAAAATGGTGGCTGTTGGGTCTGTTCATAAGCCACGGTGCATCATTTTTATTAGATTATCTGGCTAGTAGCGAATTCCGCAGGACAAGGTCGGAAAACCTGCTGGAGCCGCTTTTTTCCAGGCTGATGATAACAAATCTTGCCCTGCTTGCGGTGGCCGGGATTTTCAATTCGTTAGGCGTGTGGCTGATAATGATCGCTTTTGTGATAGTTAAGGTCGTTAAGGAGCTCAGGTACGAGGCTGTGTGCCTGCTGCAGGCGGATCCCGGCAATATTTACCGGGTATTTGTGTTTTTTGAGAATGAAGACCTGCTTAAAAAAAAATTTAAACTGGCCGGGCCTTGAAATTTACCGTTATCATTTCGAAAAAAGTTGTATTCCAGATATTTTCCCCGCCGGCTAGTGAAAATCTTGCCAAAAAACACGCTGAACTTTCGTCGGTAGAGACAATTGTGTTATAATTTTTACTATGGAAACTCAAGAAATAAAATCAAATTTTATCCGTGAGATAATAGACCGGGACCTGGCCTCCGGCAAGTTCGGGGGGCGCGTGCACACGCGGTTCCCGCCGGAACCCAACGGATACCTGCATATCGGCCACGCCAAGTCCATCTGCCTTAATTCCGGTATCGCCCGCGATTATAAGGGCAAGTTCAACCTTCGTTTTGACGACACCAACCCCTCCAAAGAAGAACAGGAGTACGTGGATTCCATTGTGGACGATGTCAAATGGCTGGGCGGGGATTTCGAAGACCGCCTGCTTTTCGCTTCCGACTATTTCCCGCAGATGTACGATTGGGCCATGGCGCTGGTAAAAAAAGGGAAAGCCTTCGTTTGCGACCTGAGCGCGGAGGAAATGCGCCGGTACCGCGGCACGCCTTCCGAGCCGGGAAAAGACAGCCCGTTCCGCAACCGGTCCATCGAAGAGAACGCGGATTTGTTCGAACGCATGCGCAAAGGCGAATTCCCCGACGGTTCGCGGGTGCTGCGCGCGAAGATAGACATGGCCCACCCGAACCTGAACATGCGCGACCCGGTCATGTACCGCATCCTCCACACCGACCATCACCGTCAGGGCGACAAGTGGTGCGTGTATCCCATGTATGACTGGGCGCACGGCCTGGAAGATTCCATTGAACAGATAACCCATTCCATCTGCACCCTTGAATTCGAGGATCACCGGCCTCTTTATGACTGGTTTTTGGACGCGCTGGAGATATATCATCCCCAGCAGCTGGAATTCGCCCGTCTGAATATAACCAACACTGTCCTGAGCAAGCGCAAGCTGCTTGAACTGGTGCGGGATAAGCATGTCAGCGGCTGGGACGATCCGCGCATGCCCACTATCTCCGGGCTCCGGCGCAGGGGATACACCTCGGAATCCATCCGGGCTTTCTGCGCGGAGATAGGCGTAGCCAAGTTCAACAGCATCGTGGGTATCTGGGTGCTGGAAGACGCTATCCGACATGAATTGAATAAGACCGCGCCCCGTGTTATGGCGGTGCTGCGGCCGTTAAAAATGGTGATAGACAATTATCCCGAGGGCCAGGTTGAGGAGATGGACGCGGTAAATAACCCCGAAGACCCTGCTGCAGGAAAGCGCAAGGTGCCGTTCTGCAAGGAAATATATATTGAACAGGATGATTTTAAAGAAGTCCCGCCGAAAAAGTTTTTCCGTATGACCCCGGGCCAGGAAGTCCGTCTGCGGTCCGCCTATATAGTTAAATGTGGGGAAGCTGTTAAAGACGCGGTGGGAAACATAACGGAGATCCACTGCACCTATGACCCGGCCACGCGCGGCGGGGACGCGCCCGACGGCCGTAAAATTAAAGGCACTATCCACTGGGTGTCGGCCAGACACTGCGTCACCGCCCAGGTACGGTTATATGACGCGCTGTTCACCAAACGCAATCCCGAGGATGTGGAAGAAGGCCGGGACTATAAAGAAAATTTGAACCCCAAGTCGCTTGAAGTGCTGGGCAACGCCTGCTGCGAGCCGGGTGTGAAAAATATCGCCCCGGGCTCGCGGGTCCAGTTCGAGCGGCTCGGCTACTTTTTTACCGACCCCATAGATTCAAAACCCGGTGCCCCGGTGTTCAACCGTACTGTGACCCTGAAAGACACCTGGGCCAAAATAGAACAAAAAGACAAATAAACCCATAAAAAGTGTCAGGCTGCTTTTTGAAATAAAAAGTAGCCTGACACCTTTCCTACAGCCAAACTAAAATAATTTGCGCCCCGATCCCAATTTGGTGCATAATATCAGAACGGGTTAGGTTTATCAGTCCCTAAATAAACCAGAAGGCTTAAATGCCACGAAGAAAACAAACGGTGCAGGCTTTATCATCGTCTCCATTTCCGTGCCCAAATTGCGGTGAACCAGTTTCAGGAATATCGCTTTTTTGTTCAGAACTTTGTAGAGATGAGGCACACTTTGTTAGATATTGTCGTGCATGCTATGATGATGGACGAATAATGCAAGATGATGTGAGAATGGCTCTTGATATTCATCTTGCGCATATTTTAGCAGGAGGTTATTCGGAACGATTGCGCCGACTACCTAAAGCCATCCGTGAGGCAGTTTTCAGCCGTGACAAAGGACGATGCCGAATCTGCGGTGAATTCGGTGAACAGATTGATCATATACGTGGTGATAGCAGTAAACTTAGTAATTTGCAGTTGTTATGTTTTCACTGCCACAATAAAAAAACGACTTCTGGTTTTGTGAAAATTAGTTCCAAAACCCATCCCAAAGAGTGGAAAAAAAGAAAAAAATTATTGGATCGTGTGCGGTCTTTTAATCCATACAGGCTTTGTGATAGGCCCGAATGGAATACTCTTTGGCAAACTATACGAAGTGCTAGACGCGATGTAAAAAAAAAGATAGCACCCAATAGGGTCGACTGAAGTAATAGACCCCGTCCCGGCTGACGATTAAACCAACCATCCCAGCACTCTTAACTAGCCCGGACACTCGCCGGGGATGCGGGGACTTTTCAAAATTTCAGAAAAACAGCCCGCTTTTTGGCCGTCTGCGGCACACCGTGCTTTGATGCCGACCCTTTCCCAACAACTGAGGGGACACCACATAGTGGTTTCCCCTCCTGCGCAAGTATTGTATTATAGCGTTAGGGAATCAGTTTTAAATTCCGCACATTCTGGCTTCTGTCTACTGTATTCTGTCTTCTAAGGCCGTATCAAAAAAATATGCTTAGCGCTATCGTATTAGCCGCAGGAAATTCCGCGCGGATGGGCAGGCCTAAAGCCCTGCTGGAATACGGCGGCCGGACTTTCATTGCGAAGGTTTGCGACGCTTTAAGACTTGCCGGCGTGGAAGAAAGGATAGTAGTCCTGGGGCGGGCGGAACGTGAAATACTCGCCGCTTGGAAACCGTTGGGGGAAAAGGTAGTAATAAATCCCCGGCCTGAGGATGGGCAGCTGTCATCGCTGCGAATCGGGATCGAGGCCGCCGCTTCCGATCCCGACGGTTTTATAATTTGCCTTGTGGACCAGCCGACCATTGCGCAGCGCACGTATAAAGAAGTCATCGCTTTTTGGTCCCGTCACAAAGACTCCATAGTGATCCCCCGATGCAGGCGCAAACAAAGCGAGCGTATAGCGGATAGGGGCGAGGGGCTAGGGGATGATGGGCAAGGATCTTCTGATAATTCCTATACGCTATCCCCTATACGCTCTACGCTTCCAGCTTTCAAGCGCGGCCATCCTATAATCATTCCGGCGGCTTACCGTCATCTGTGCTTTGAGGGGCCGTTGGAAAAAGGCCTGCACTGGGTCACACATCATCCTTCGGTAAAAGTTTTTGATCTTACCGTGGACGATACAGGCATTATCCGCGACTTTGACACGCCGGAAGATTACACGAAACTAGTAACCGGTAACCAGTAACCGGTAATCAGTAACACGGAAATTACCTTATTGCAGATAAGATTTACAGCTCATGATCCCCATCATTGTTCTACTCCTGGTGTTTTTTCTGATAGCGATAAGGCAGGTCGGGGGAGTGCGTTTTGAGATCTGGCAGGCGATGGTTTTGGGAGCTTTGGCGGTTCTGGTTTCAGGCAGTATCGCGCCGCTTGAGGCTTGGCGCTCCATTGACCTGGATGTTATATTTTTTCTGTTCGGCATGTTCGCCCTGGGCCAGGCCCTTGAACTGAGCGGCTACCTTACCCACCTGAAATATAATATTTTCAAGCGCGCCGGCTCTGGGCGGCAGCTTCTGCTTCTTATCCTTTTTGGCGCCGGACTGGCTTCGGCTTTATTGATGAACGACACGATCGCCATAGTGGGCACGCCTGTCATGCTGCTGCTTTCAAAAAAACATAATATCCGGCCCAAGGCCCTGCTGCTGGCGCTTGCTTTCGGCGTCACCATAGGCAGCGCGGCAAGCCCCATCGGCAACCCGCAGAACCTGCTGATAGCTTTAAAAGGCGGGGTGGCCGACCCTTTTGTGACATTTTTCAGGTATCTGGCCGCGCCCACCGTTATAAATCTTTTAGCGGCCTTTTTTTTAATACGGTTCTTTTACCCGGATGATTTTGTGGACTTACCGTTAAAGCATTCCCAGGAGCCGATAAAAGACCATAACTTGGCCGTTCTGTGCCGTATTTCGCTGATCATAGTTATCGTCATGATAGCGCTTAAAATTTACACTGTGGGCTTAAGCCCCAGGCTGGATTTCAGGCTTACCTATATAGCGTTGTGGGCCGCCCTGCCGGTTATTTTTTTCAGCCCGCGCCGCTTTGAAATAATTAACAAAACGGATTGGAGCACCCTTGTGTTTTTCGCGGCCATGTTCATACTGATGAAAAGCGTTTGGAACACGGGCTTTTTCCAGGGGCTCCTGGCGGAAACCGGAGTTAATATAGCCTCCGTCGGCGCCATAACCGTAATAAGCGCTGCCTTAAGCCAGTTTATTTCAAATGTGCCGCTGGTTGCGCTTTATCTGCCCATGCTCGCTCATTTAAAAGCGGAACCGCGCGCCCTTATGGCGCTGGCCGCCGCCTCCACCGTGGCCGGAAATCTGTTCATACTTGGAGCCGCCAGCAATATCATAATCGTGCATAACGCGGAGAAAAGATCCGGCCAGACTTTAACTTTCTGGGAATTCGCGCGCGTGGGCGCGCCGCTCACTTTAATAAATTGCTTTGTATACTGGATTTTTCTTAAACTTTATTAAACAGTATGAAAACAACCGCCGGGGGTAAAATTTTAAAACTGTTGTTTTACGGCTTTTTGCTTTTTGCCGCAGCCGTTTTATGCGCCAATATACTGGTGGCTTATAAAACAACGGATCTGACTTTTGACGATGTCGCGAAAATAAAACCCAATAAAACCGGCCTTTTGCTGGGTACCAGCCATTTTCTGAAAGGCGGCGGCACAAATCCTTTTTTTTATAACAGGATAGAGGCCGCGGTTGAATTATATAATGCGGGGAAAATTGCAAATATCATAGTCAGCGGCGACAACCGGACGCGTTTTTATAACGAGCCCGAGGAGATGAGGAAAGAACTGTTGAAACAGGGGATTCCGCAAGACAGGATATACCTGGATTACGCCGGGCGCAGAACTCTTGATTCGGTGGTAAGGTGCGGTGAAGTATTCGGCCAGAACAGTTTTACCGTGATATCGCAAAAATTTCATAATCAACGGGCGGTGTTTCTGGGGCGCTTGTCCGGGTTTGATGTGGTCGGGTATAACGCCAAAGGCGTAAATTATTTTTGGGGTTTCAAAACACGCTTCAGAGAGTATTTCGCCAGGGTCGTTATGTTCACGGATCTGTTTTTCGGAAAAAAACCGAGATTTCTGGGAGAAAAAATAGATATCAAATAAAAGGTAAAATAAACGGTATGAATGAGCCCAAAAATCTGATTAAAATGCTTTCGGAAGCCATAGACGGCGGCAGGAACATCGCTTTTGTGACCGTGATAGGCGTGGGCGGCTCCACGCCGCGCGAAGCCGGCGCCAAAATGCTGGTATATGCCGACGGCTCAATAGAGGGCACGGTGGGCGGCGGCAGTATTGAAGCACTAACTATACGCCAGGCGGTGGAATGCATAAAGAAAGGCGAAAGCGGCAGATTTGTTTTTGACCTGAAGCCCAGGGGGAATACCGGTATGCTCTGCATGGGCAAGATGGAAGTTTACATAGACGTATACAAAAATCCTTTTAAAGTGCTGATACTTGGCGCGGGACACGTGGGAGTGAAAATCGCCGAAGCTTGCCGCCTGGCAGGCTTCCCGTACCTGGTGGCCGACGACCGCAAAGAATTCGCCAATTCCGACAGGTTCCCGGGGGCGCTCGCGATAATAAACGAATTGCCGCATAAAGCCGTGGCCGAAGCGGACGTCGATAAAGACACATATGTGGTAATTGTAACGCGCGGCCACGCTTTAGACAAAGAATGCCTTGCAGCCGTGATGCCCACCCCCGCGCCCTATATAGGTATGATAGGCAGCGCCGACAAAGTGCGCGAGATATTCCGGCAGCTCGGCGCCAAAAAACTTTATCCGCTTAAAGATAAAAGGGTGTATTCGCCGGTCGGGCTTAATCTGGGCGGTAAAACGCCGGGCGAAATAGCCGTTTCAGTGCTGGCTGAAATAATAAAGCTTCACTATAAACGTGACGGCGCACATATGAAGATTTGTAAGTAGATAGTGGAGAGTGGATAGTGTAGAGACTATAAAGAAATTACTTAAAACACTCTACACTCTCAACTCTACACTCTACACTAATATTGTCGAGGAACCATGGATAAACTTTCGTTTGTCGGCAAATCCCTTCCCAGGAAAGACGCGCTTATAAAAGTCACCGGCCGAGCGGCCTACGCGGACGACCGGGAATTTGCCGGCATGCTTTACGCGGCAGCCGTAAGAAGCCCGCGGCCCCGCATTAAAATACTCGCGATCTCGGACGCTAAAGCCCGCGGTATTCCCGGCTATGTGACTTTAGTTACATACAAAGATATTAAAGGCGTCAACAAATGGCCGGTGGTCATGCAGGATTACCCGTTCCTGCCGGAAAAAGAGGCGCGTTTTGCGGGGGAAACCGTGGCGCTTGTGGTGGCCCAAACCGCCGCGGCGGCTAAAGCGGCCGCGCGCCTAGTGGAAGTTAAATACCGGGAGCTGCCGTTCATAGAAGACCCGCTTAAGGCCCTTGAAAAAGATTCCATAAAAATTTACGGCAAAGATAATATTATTTCAAGTTTTGTGATAAAAAAAGGTGCCGTGGATAAGGCCTTTGATAATGCGGCTTATGTCGTGGAGGGGGAATTCTCCACCAACTATCAGGTGCACGCCTATCTGGAAACACAGGGTGCGATAGCCGTGCCCGAAACGGACGGCGGAGTTACCGTGCATAGTTCCACCCAGTGCCCCTTTTACATTCTGGACGCGGTAGCGGCGGCGCTTGGCCTGCCCTATCATAAGGTTAAAATACTACAGACCGTTACCGGCGGCGGTTTCGGAGGCAAAGAAGACGTGCCGGCGCTGGTGGCCTCTCACGCGGCCCTGTGCGCGGCTAAAACAGGCCGCCCCGTGAAGCTGATCTACGGGCGAAAAGAAGATTTTCAGTCCATGTCAAAGCGCCATCCGGGCTGGGCCCGCGTGGCTTACGGCGCCGACAAGAAAGGCCGCCTTACGGCCTGCCGGGTTAAATATGTGCTGGATGGCGGAGCTTATGCAACTCTTTCTCCTATAGTGCTCTGGCGCGGCACGGTGCACGCGGCAGGGCCCTACAAGATAGCTAATGTTTCAATCGAAACTTATGCCGCCGCCACCAATAAAGTGCCCTGCGGGGCTTTCCGCGGCTTCGGCCAGCCGCAGATCTGTTTCGCGCAGGAATCTCTTATAGACGAGCTTGCGGCTAAAATAGGCATGGACCCGGTGGAGTTCCGGCTTAAGAATATGCTCGCGCCCGGCGATAAAACCGTAACCGGGCAGAAAATCAATTCTTCCTGCGGCCTGAAAGAACTGGTGCGGACCGTAAGAAAACGCTCGGGCTGGGACAAAAAAACTCAAAATTCAAAACTTAAAACTCAAAACTCCGCGGGCATAGCCCGCGGGCTGGGGTTTTCAGCTACCTATTACGGGGTGGGGCTGGGCGCCAAGGGCCGCTACCTGGACCGGGCGGGCGCTCTGGTGAATATTTACAAGGATTCTTCAGTGTGCGTGAATGTGGGCAATACCGAAATGGGACAGGGCGCGCTTACGGTGCTTGCCCAGATAGCGGCGGAAACTTTGAACGCCCCTTATGAAAGTGTGCGCGTGGAAGAAGTGGATACTTCAAAAGTTCCGGACTCAGGCCCTACCGTGGCCAGCCGCACCACATTGATGAGCGGCAACGCCATAATAGACGCCGCCGGGCCTTTGCGGGAAAGGATCTTTAAAACAGCTTTTGATCTGTTGGTTTTAAAAGGCGCGCGTGCCTCCGGGCCAATGACCGCTGCCCGCGGCGTTTTCTCAATGGGCGGCAAAAGCGTAACTTTCAGGGAAGTTACGGCCGAATGCTGGAACCGCCGACATAAGATGAGCGAGCAGGGCTGGTATGCCGCTCCCCGCACCACTTTTAAAATGGAAGACGGTCAGGGCGATGCTTATGTGATTTATTCATATTCCGCCGATGCCGCAGAGGTCGAGGTGGACCTGAAAACAGGCGTTACCAAAGTGCTGAAGATCTGGGCCGCCTACGATGTGGGTAAAATCGTTAACCCGCGCCTGGCCACGGGGCAGGCGCAGGGAGGCATACTGCAGGGCATGAGCTGGGCGCTTTATGAGAACCTTGTATATAAGAACGGGATAATGGTAAACCCCAACTTCACGGACTATGTTCTCGCCACTACCGCCGATAAACCGGAATATGATATAACTTTCTTGGAGAAGCCCTACGCCGGAGGACCCTATAAGGCCAAGGGTATGGGAGAAGTTCCGCTTATCGGTGTTGCGCCTGCCGTGGCTAATGCCATAGCCAATGCCTGCGGAGCAAGGGTGCGCTCGGTGCCGCTGTTACCGGAGAAAGTCTGGAAAGAATTGAAAAAGTGAATTAGTGAATAATAGCGAATTTAATGCAATATCCTGTCATGCATAATTCTAAAACATCATCCTTCAGTTTGCATTGTCTTGTGAACGGGCGGAAAATAGAGAGGGAGATACCTTCTTCCCACTCTTTGATCGATTTTATACGTCTGGATCTGGGCCTGAAAGGCACCAAGGAAGGCTGTGGCGAGGGGGAATGCGGGGCCTGCATGGTGCTGCTGGACGGGAAAGCCGTAAATTCCTGCCTTATGATGGCGGTTCAGATAGAAGGGCGCGAACTTATAACCATAGAAGGCATAAAGGGCAAAGCCGGCGGCCTGCATCCGCTGCAAAAAACTTTCATGGCCGAGGGTGCTGTGCAGTGCGGGTTCTGCACGCCAGGCTTTATAATAGCCTCGGAAGCTTTGCTGCGCCGCAAACCCAAAGCCACATTGGAAGATATTAAACTGGAACTAACCGGAAATTTGTGCCGCTGTACAGGATACGAGAAGGTGCTGTCGGCAGTGGAGAAGGCTATAGGAAAGTGAGATGTTGGGCGTTAGGGAAAAGAATAGAGATTTAAGATTCAAGATTCCGGATTCAAGATTAAATTAAAGATTAAAGACGAGTCGGCGGGAAACTTATAAAACCCCTCCGATAATAAGGCATGATTTGGGCATTTTTCCCAAGCCAAAAAACAGCTCCTGAAACCGGACTCGGTTAACTGGCCTTGTTTCCTAAAGATCAAACGAGCATGAAAAGATTGGTGGTTTATTTATTCTTGACTTCGCTTATTTCCCCGGCAGTTTCTGCCGCTGATAATCTAAGCCTAGGTCTGGGTTATCCCTATATTTCCATAAAATACGATCTGTCGGCTTTGTCGGCGGAGGGCAGATTCGTTTCAGGTTCGGGTGTTCAGGCCTATGTCAGCCGCGGCTACTGGAATTTCCATCAGTCGGATAATCTGAAAGGGTTCACCGGCTATGAAGGCGCTGTGTTTGCCGGCGGCGAGTATTTTATAACGGAAAATATTTCGTAGTTCTGTATGCGTATCAAGTTAAGGAGGTAATAGCAGATTACAGGGGGTTTTGTTGGATGTTCTTTTGGGGAGATACCGATAGGAAAGACTATGTGCAAATATCTACGATTAACTGCTTTTCTACTATTCATTATACAGACGCAAAGCGGCTCCGCTGAGGCCGCGCAGTGTTTTTTCTCTTGGAACTGTGGGAATTCTTCTGATTGCGCGGCAATATATGGCGCCGCTTCTGGGAGTAGACCCGTTGCCTCTTGCTCCGGGGCGAACATGGGCGCTGTAGGGAGATGTGATTGCACCGATGCTAGTTCACATAGCGGCAGCGGCGGATCGTCGACCTCCAGCGATCCGATGATGCAGTTTCTCCAGAATAACGCGCCTGCCATCCAGCAGGGTATCCATGATCTGTTCTATGGTAGTCCAGAAGAAAAGCGACGTAAGGAGGAACTCCAGCAGAAACAGGAACAGCACAGGCAATCGCAGCAGCAAGAGTACCAGCGCAGGCACAAGAAGTATGAAGAAGCGCGGCATAGGAAATTAGAGGCGGACAAAGAGGAGCTTCTCGGCGACATGAATGGAGTCAGCCGTGACAGCCTAACCTTCAAGAACGCCGATTCCACTGAGCTGGCCTTCAAGGATGGCGATGATGTCCCAAAGCAGCGGTGCTTGACCCCTGCCGCGCGCCGGAAACTCGATTCTCTGCGTAGACAGCAGGCTGAAGAGGATATGACGCAGCGGCACGAGTTGCTCGATAAGATGACGGGAGCGCAGCGCTCTTGGTGCCGTTTTCACCTCACTTCAATCCTTTATCCTTCACGGCCGATAGTCATGATCAAAGACGACTATGCGGCCAAGTTGGCCGCCTACTATCGCAACAAAAGAAGATGGGATAAGCGTTGTGGCGGTCCGTCGGCTTTGTCGGACTCCTCGGCCGATGCAGAGTATGCGGAAGACCCGCCTGATTGCCCCTCTGCCGCCAGTAAACCCACGGCAGTTAAGCAAGTGCCGAAAGCCGCTAAAGAGGTTGCGGCCTTAGGCGAGCTTGAATTTAAGGACATCGATGAGACGCCGCAACCTCAGACCAGTGATGCCTCGGCTGAGCGGCTTGCCTCCAATGATAAGGCGGAAAAGCGCGCCCGGAGAGCTTCCCAGGAGTTTGAAGACGAAGGAGGCGCGGAGGACTCCGCCTCCACTACATCTGACGTGACCCAGACCGCAAAGCCAGAGGATGAGTCTTCTGACATGAAGCCCCCTACTGAACCATCCAAGCAGGCAAGCCCGGCCAAGGAAGCGAAGCAACTCGGTTCCCCTGAGGCCGTCCGTGAAGATGGTCGCGCGGACTTTGACAAGCGCACAAATGCTTCAGCCAAGCTTCCACCTGCCAAGATCCCGGGTTCGGGTTCATTCCCATCCGCAGTGACGCCCAGTGAGTACGGTATAGAGGGGCGCGAGGTTTCGCAGGGAAAAACGGCCAGCCCTGTTGCCGCACCGTCCGATGCTGCGGATATAGAACTCCTCTTCCCCGGCAAGCCAAGAATCTTTCCCAAGAATCCGAACCTCCCACTTCTGAATCCCTTAATCGAACTGCCGAAGGGAGAAAGCCTTCCCAAACAGGGGGAAACCGCGGACACATTTTTTAAACGTTTTGACAAGACGAAGTTGGGCATGCAGTTCGCCAGTGAAGATTTTAATAACTTGTTCCACGACCCCGACCCCGGATTCAACTACAGACATGGGCAATATCCGGCGCTGGACGAGATCGTGGACAAGGAATTTAACCGGATTAACGAGATGGAAACGGCCAGAAAATATAAGGCCTGCCGGAAAGCCGTTAAAAGCATGAATGCCGAGTGGGATAAGATGGAAGCGCAAGGCATCATTCGGCGGGGCGACGATCTAGCCAAGAAAGAAGAAGTGGATTCAGATTATCGGATGGCGCTTATGTCGGTCAACCAGAAGGTTTATGATCAGCTCGAACATGATGTCCAGGCGGCGAAAACACATTCGGAAGTTGAGGTTGACAAGCTGAAGATTTTTATTAGGAAGTCCCTGGAATCCGGAGCTGTTTATTAGGAAGTCCAAGAATCGGTGCCTTCGGCGCAATTCTTGGGCGGGCCGAGCGCAGAGGATATGCAATCTCGGAATTGATGGAAGCCATTGGCATCGCTCCCTAGTGAAGCAGCACCTACTACAACTTAGCGCTTGTGGAAGAGGGCGCGGGCTACCTGGATGATGCAATACGCAACTTCAAGCTCTACCTTGTGGCAAGCCCCTATTCCGTGAATGTCCAAGCGATCCAAGACAAGATATTCGCCCGGGAAGTCAAGATAGTGCAGAAGTAGAATCTATGCCGCCATCTGTGTCGACGGGGAGCAAACGCCAGGTGCGACGAAACAGAGCGACGCTAGAGCCCGAATCTCGCGTTGAAGGCGCCAACGACGACCAACATTTCCGCCGGTCGCCGCATCCGGGCTTACTTGCCGATGTCCTTGGGCACACAGCCGTAGAATGCTTGGGCTACGCCCCTGCGATGCACGCGAGAGTGTCCATATCCCTTCCCAGTGAGACCGCCTTGCGGATGCAACTCGCATAGTCCGTGGATTCGAGGAATACGGTCATGGCCTGGGACACCAAGCCCAGGCCGGTCTCGTCGAATCCGTAGGTCGGCCGAGTGTCGTATAGGCCGCAATTTATATCTCGAAGGAAAGCTGTCTCCAACTCAGACTTGATGGCGGACGTGTCCTTCCTGGTCCGGCAAGAAAGACGTACAAGGCCGTTGCCTCCGCCTTAATGCCTTCAGGATGTTTGTGCCTCACCTGCGCGCTCCGACGCGTTACAGGGTGGCGGCAGGCCTTTGAACAAAAAAAAAGACAGATTTGGCGGGGGCCATAACAGGAGGTCTAGAATTCTTACCCAGGTCCATTCACTGAGGGATGCTTTCCCAAGCGTAAATTTTATCCTGAACCTGTTGGGCATCGGGTGCCGCAGGAACGAGCAAAAGATAGCGCTTCATGGCACGAATCGCCTCTGGAAAACATCCTAGCTTCTCGAGGACGAGTGCTTGATTGAAGTGTCCCTTAGACCACCAAGGCGCCACTTTCAGTCCCTCGGCGTAGCGATCCACAGCGTCTGAAAAGCGGGTCTGTCGAACCGCATAGATTGCCTGTACAGAGGCTTTGTGAACCGCCTCCGGCAATTTCGACGGAACGTCACCAGACTCGATCTTCTGCAGGGCGTGTTGGAATGCGGATTCCTCATCCTGCTGCCGGGCCGCGAACTTGTCACGGTCGTCGCATGCAGGTAAACTGTTTGGGTCCCGTTGTTGGCGCTTCTCGGCGAGGACCCTTGCGTAAGGTTCCGCGCCGGGTTTAAATTCTTGGGTTACAATTCTACGGAGATCATTGCAGAATCTGCGAAAGCTCCAATATGTGGCATGGCCGGTATAGACTACTGCCCCTGAAAAGGCAGATAGAATTTCAACTTTGACCCCAGTGAATGATCCCAGAAATGTTAACTGCAGAACCGCATCGACACCATTATGGTCTGTACTCGACGGCAGAATGAATATGTCTTCAAGCTGGCACTCATTTTCAATATATGCTGCACTACCTGGCCCTCCCTCTGGGGACAAGCCCAAGAGCAGATGATTCCCCACTCGGGACCGAAGTTCGCTTAGGGAAGGATTCTTGACATTCTCAACACCAACACACGCAGTTTGCGCAAGAATCATGGCCAAGCAAATACTTTGACAGATCGTTCTTCTCATGGCAGACCTCTATACAGGGTTGGAAATCAGATGGTAAAAAGCATTGTACCGAATTTGACCGACTTGCGCATCATATCACCGTAATTCTAAGGTGAGGCCCTACAGTATGCATATTACACTGAAATCGGCCACTGATTCCGTTCTCAAGCCGGCCACCGTTCCGCTGGAAATCGGCCGAGTCGTAGCGAAACAACGCTCGGGTTCTTTAAAACGTAGCTCTTTTCTCTCCTGTCTGTCAAATATTTTTTGCTTAATCCGCACGGCTTCTCTTCTTAATCCGGCTTCTGCCGTTTCCGCAGGGATTAACCTCTCAATTTTATTTTATAGGGATTATGCAGCAGCCGGTCGTATATGGCGTCCGCAATGGTCGGTCCCCTATATTGGGATGCCACTCCTTGGTAGGGCACTGGCTGGTAATAACCATGTCGCCGGACCCGCACCGGTCCTCGATAACCTCCAGGAAGTCAGCCCGGGTGGCGTCCGACAAGGGCGTTATCAGGAAGTCGTCGACTATCATGAGCCTGTTTTTGCTGTATTTCCGCATCAGATGCAGATGCGATCTGTCGGCGGGAACCCCATAAAACACCGCTAATAATCGGGCATGATTTAAGCGCTTTTTCTAAATCAAAAAACACCTCCAGACACCTACTATTAGTCTGTTTCAGCCTAAAAAAAGTTGGCTAACAGACGTATTTGGTATATAGGTCTCACACCGAGTGATGACTGGTATAATCAACTCGCCGTAATTTAACCTGTCTGGATAATTGCCGATGTGGGGGAACCTCGCAAATAATAGATTAAGCACATAATTATATTGTAATATTTAGCCGTATCAGGGCGTATGGTCAACAAACGGCCTTGAAACTTATCTTATGCCCTCTTTCATCGTCAGACCAAAAAATCTTAGAGAACTCTGGAAAATTATTCCCGCACTTCCGCTTAAGCGGAAATATCTGGCCGGCGGCACCGATCTGGTTAATATCTCAAATGCCGGTTCGGACGATTCCGATTGCTGGCTGGATATAAGCTCGCTTGGCGAACTGCGCGGGATTAAAGAAACAAAAAAATCCGTTTTCATAGGTGCCGCGGTTAAAATCTCGGAGATAGAGAATTCTCCTCTGGCCCTCCGCTGGCTGCCGGCTTTGATAGCGTCTATACCACATTTCGCCAGCCCAAGTCTGCGCAACATGGCCACGCTCGGCGGCAACGCCGCGAACGCCAGCCCCTGCGCCGACGGCGTTTGCGCCCTGGTTTCTGAGCGCGCTTTGGTTTGCCTGGAATTGAAAGGTCAAAAAAGAAAGATGCCGCTTTCCGGCCTTTTTTTAGGCCCCAAAAAAACCGCGCTCAAAAAAGACGAAATTATTACCGGTTTTGAAATACCTAAATGGAAGCACACCGCCGCTTATCAGAAACTCGGTCCCAGGTCTTACTTCGGCATCTCAAAGGTGGCGGTTGCTGTGTCAGCCGAAATAAAAACCGGCGCGGCGGGAAAAGTATCAATAGCTTTGGCTTCGGTCGGGCCGGTTATGGTTTATGCCGCGAAAACCTCAGCCTTCCTTTCCGGCAAGCGTCTTGCCGCTGAAGTGATTGCTAAAGCGGCCGAGCTTGTAAAAACCGAAGTAAACCCCATAACCGACACTCGTTCCGAGGCTGATTACCGGCGTGAAATGTGCGGAGTTTTGGTTTCAAGGGCCTTGCAAAAACTTAGGGCTTAAGGCCTATGGCTCCCGCAGCAGATGCAGTTTTTAGGAGACACCTATGACCCATATAAAATATTACGCTTTCCCGCAAACTGTAAAAGAGGCTCTGGCTTTGCTATTGAACAAAAAATACAAGGCTATGGCGGTGGCCGGCGGCACTCTGGTAGCCAAGACCCTTCCTGATACTGTTGAAACCTACCTGGACCTTAAGCACCTCCCCATCAGGGGAATAAAAATTTCAGGCGGCAACCTTGTAATAGGGGCTGGCGCTTCTTTTGATGAAATAGACCGGTCCAAGCTTTGCCGTGATTGGGGTGGCGGGGTTATTTCAGCCGCCGCCGCCAAGTGTTCCAGCCAGCTCATACGCAACATGGCTACGATAGGCGGCAACATAGCGCGTCCTCATTCCTTCAATATATTCCCGGTAGTATTGCTGGGCCTGGACGCCAAGGTGCGCATACAGGCGAAGTCCGGCTCGAAGCTTGTGGACTTTCAGGATCTTTACGTTTCCGGGCTGCGCCCCGGCCTGGACTGCCTTATAAGCGAGATAATAATCCCCGCAAAGACCAGAAAGTGGAAGTGCGAGTTCATTAAGTTAGCTAAAACGGAGTCCAGTTGGGAGTCGTACATAAAGCTTTTTTTCGCAGTGGAAAAGAAAGGAACGACCGTTTCACAGGCCAGGATCTCGGTCGGGGCGCTTTCTCCGAAACCGTTCAGGGCGCTTGCGTCCGAAAAGGCCGTGCTGGCGGGCGAGCTTCCCGCTGCCTGCGCCGCCGCCTTTGCCGGTGAACTGGAGGCCGCTAATGCCGGCGAATACCGCGCGGCCGCGGCATCCAACCTGCTTAGGCGTTTTGTGGATTCCATTTAAAGAGGACAATATGAAAAATAACGCCAGGATAGAAACCAAAAAAGGTTTTTTTGAAATAATGGTCACCGTGAACGGTGAAAAGCGGGAGCTCTCGGTTAAGAACAGCGAATTTCTTCTGGACGCGTTGCGCCGCCACGGCTGGAAAGGCGTCAAAAAAGGCTGTGACACAGGCGATTGCGGTTCCTGCACGGTAATACTGAATGGAAGGCCTGTGCTGGGTTGTCTAGTGCCGGCGGTGGCCGCGCATGAGGGTGAAATTATCACTATAGAGGGACTTGGCACCGTTCAAAAGCCGCACCCTATACAGGAAGCTTTTGTGGAGTCGGGCGCCGTACAATGCGGGTTTTGCATACCGGGCATGATACTTTCCTCCAAGCAGCTGCTTGACAGGACGCCGAACCCTTCAGAGGCGGAAATAAGAAAGGCTTTGGATGGGAACCTGTGCCGCTGTACCGGCTATGTGAAACAGATAGAGGCGGTGAAAATCGCGGCGAAAAAGCTTAAGAAGAAGCCTTAAGCCGTATGGCGGACTTTATACCTATGGCGAACATTACGAGGAAATTTATGGATACTAAAAATCTGAAAATAGTCAACAAGCCGGTAATTAAAATAGATGCCATGGGCCTTGCCTGCGGCGAGCCCGTGTTTACCGATGATGTGGATTTCCAGGGTCTGCTATGCGGCAAAATACTCTGGAGCCCGCACGCTCACGCCGAAATAAAAAAGATAGACGTTTCCGACGCGCTTAAAGTCCCCGGCGTGAAAGCCGTCCTGACCTATAAGGACCTGCCGCGCGTGCCGCACACCACCGCCGGCCAGGGTTACCCCGAGCCTTCGCCTTATGATACCTATACCCTTGACAGCAAGGTGCGCTTTGTCGGCGACCGCGTAGCCGCCGTGGCGGCGGAAACGCCCGAGGCGGCCCATG
The DNA here is from genome assembly GCA_026388155.1 of Elusimicrobiota bacterium. Classification (NCBI taxonomy): domain Bacteria; kingdom Pseudomonadati; phylum Elusimicrobiota; species Elusimicrobiota bacterium. The sequence continues at coordinate 204,631 of JAPLKI010000025.1, read as the reverse complement.
AGGCCCTCTCTAAAATAAAAGTGGAATATAAACTGCTGCCGGCGGTTTTTGACACCTTTGAAGCTATGAAAGACGGCGCTCCGGTAATACATGACGAGCCGGATTCAAAGAATATCCCCGACGCGAAACATAACATAGCGGCCAAATTCGACTTTGAGGTGAAAAACGGCGAGTGGTTCAAAGAAGCTGATTTTGTGCTGGAACATTCCTGGAAAATCCCCTATTTGCAGCATTGCGCCCTGGAGCCGCATGTAACTATAGCCTCTTTTGACCATTTCGGCCGGCTGGTGCTGCGGACTTCCACACAGGTGCCTTTTCATGTGCGGCGCATAGTGGCGCAGGCGCTTAACATCCCCGTAAAAAAAATACGCGTTATAAAACCCCGCATAGGCGGCGGTTTCGGTTCAAAGCAGGAGGTGCTGCTTGAGGATATTACGGCGGCGCTTGCCCTTAAGACCGGCCGGCCGGTGAAGATCGAATACACCCGCCGCGAGACCTTTGTGTCTTCGCGCACCCGCCACCCGTCCACCGTGCGCATGAAGGCCGGAGTGAAAAAGGACGGTACTATAACCGACGCGGAGATGGAAATAACCCTTAACACCGGCGCTTACGGCTCGCACGCGCTTACGGTTATGATGTGCGCAGGCTCTCACACCCTGCCTTTCTATAAGATCAAGAATAATATCCGGTTTATCGGGCGCAGCGTTTATACCAATATGCCGGTGTCAGGCGCTTACCGCGGTTACGGCGCCACCCAGGGTTTTTTCGCCTGGGACTGCCTGATGGATATGATGGCTGAAAAAATAGGCATGGACCCCGTTGAATTCAGGCGCAGGAATTATATACGGCTTGGCGAGGGCTCGCCGGTGTTTAAGGCCATGGGAGAAGGCCGGGAGGGCGTTGAGCAGGTTATAACTTCCACCGGCCTTTTTGAAGCCATAGATAAGGGCCTGGCTGAAATAAAATGGAAAGAGAAGTCCGCGAAGTATCGCGAACAGACCGGCCCGATCCGCCGGGGACTCGGTATGGCCTGCATGATGCAGGGCTCCGGCATTCCCGAAGTGGACATGGCCTCCGCCACCATAAAAATGAACGAGGACGGCTCTTTTAACCTGCTTATAGGCGCGACGGACCTTGGCACGGGCTCAGACACCATCCTTGCCCAGATAGCGGCTGAAGTGCTGGGTGTAAAAACCGGGGATATGATAGTTTATTCGTCGGACACGGACCTTACGCCTTTTGACGTCGGAGCCTACGCCTCATCCACCACTTTTATTTCGGGCGGCGCGGTTAAAAAAACCGCCGAAAAAGTCCGAGAGATGATAATTGAAGTGGCGGCTAAAATACTTGACGCCAAAAAGGAAGACTTGCGTCTTGAGGGGGGAAAAGTCGTCTCAAAGACCGGGGCTTCATGTCTCTTGAGCGAGGTGGCTAATACTTCGCTTTATTATTACGACCAGCACCAGATAACCGCCTCGGCTTCACACTTCGCGCATACCTCGCCGCCTCCTTTCCAGGCGAACTTCGTGGAGGTCGAAGTGGACACCGAAACCGGCAAAATAAAAATACTGGATTATGTTTCCTGCGTGGATTGCGGCACGGCCGTAAATCCTACACTGGCCGAGGGCCAGAACGACGGGGCGGTGCTTAACGGCATAAGCCACACGCTTTCGGAGGAAATGGAGTTCTCCTCCAACGGCACTCCGCTTAACGCCTCTTTCCGCCGTTACAAGATATTCTCCTCGGCCGACACGCCCCCTGTGCGCACCTTCATAATTCCCTCATGGGAACCCAACGGCCCCTTCGGCGCCAAATCGGTTTCGGAGATAGGCATAAACGGGCCTTTGCCGGCGGTGGCCAACGCTGTTCATAACGCGGTCGGAATAAGGCTTTTTGACGCTCCCTTCACGCCGGATAAAGTGCTGGCGGCGTTAAAGAAAGCGAAGTAAACCATCCCCCTTCTGTTATAGTTTTAAGTGAGTATATATGATAAAAGTGTTGACATTTATCATAATTTGATGTATATTTATACTAGTTATTAATCATTTTGATAAAAAGAGGGCTTATATGTCTAAAACCATGCCAGTGGAACACAATCCCCTGAAGAACTTTCTGGAGATCCCCTACGATGAACTTGAGGCGCTGAACCTGGAAGCCGCAGTCGCCGCCGAAAAGCTGAGCCCGGACGAATTGGAAAAAAAATACTGCGCCTACCTGCTGAAGGAAAAACGCCTGAAAGCGGTTACGGTCTGCTTCACCGATATCGAAGGCCGTTTTCATATGCTGGATTACGACAAGCAGCATTTCCTGCGTGCCAACGACAACCTGACCTTCGACGGCTCTTCCATCCGCGGGTTCACGACGCAGAAGGAATCGGACCTGCGCCTCGGTATCGACTGGGGAAGTATTGTCTGGCTGCCTTCCGACGTTTTCGGCCCCGGCAAGGTTATAATGTTCGGCACCGTCCTTAACCGCGACAAGACCACCTATGAGTCTGATTTCCGCGCCCGCCTGACCGGCCTGGCCCTTGAAATGAAAAAGACACGGGGTCTGACCGCGAACGTAGCGGCCGAGGTGGAGGGTTTCGTGGTGAAGGGGCTTAACGCCGAGCAGTCCTACAACGACGATACGGGTTTCCAGCTTATATCCACCGGCGGCTACTTTCATTCGCTGCCGCTGGCCCCGCTGAAAAACTTCATCGATACCGCCGCGGAGGCGCAGCGCTCGATGGGTTTCCGCAACGAAAAGGACCATCCGGAGGTGGCCCCGTCCCAGTTCGAGCTCAACTTTTCCCACGCCGGCGTGGTGCGCGCCTGTGACCTGGTACAGCTTTACAAGCTGGTCTGCCGGCAGGTAGCCGCCAACATGGGTATGACGGCCACTTTTCTTCCCAAGCCGGTTTCCGGAGTCAACGGCAGCGGCATGCACTTGAACCTGTCGTTTTCTAAAGGCGGGAAGAACATCTTCCACGACGCGAAAGGCGAGGACGGCCTTTCCAAGGCCGCCTGGGACGTGATCTCCCGGATCCTGAACCATGCGCAGGAGTTGTCGCTGATACTAAATTCAAGCGTGAACGCCTACCGGCGGCTGGACCCGCATTTTGAAGCGCCCAACCAGATAAAGGTCTCGTCGGTAGACCGCGGCGCTATGATACGCATACCGGCCGGCAACGAGAGATCCGCCCGGCTGGAGATACGCTCCGTGGCTCCGGACGCGAATCCCTATCTCTCCCTGTACGCGCTGCTGCGCACAGCGCTCGATGGCGAGCCCCTTACCAAAGATGAGAGCAAGCGCGACCGTGTGCGCTTTCTGCCCGGCAACATCTATGACGCGCTGCGCATCTTCCGCGGCAGTGAATTTATAAGGAATATGCTGGGCACGGCCCCGCACGAGAAATATGCCGCGCACAAGCAGGCCGCCGCCGACCGCAGCCCCAGGGAACTTGGCACCGTGGTTAAAACCTCGGAAGTGCTGTTTCACCATGACATAACCACGCAGATGCTCTGGCATAAGTTCTAGCCTATGGCTGTGCCGTATCAGGAGCTATGCTCGTCAGACGGCCTAGCCGGGTTATAGCGCGGGAAACCGCGGCGCTTTGGCGCTGCATTTATGGATGTGGCTTTCATTCGTATACCGTACTACTGAGCCACTCGTAAGTAATGTCCCCGTTGGAGGCTTGAATTTGAGATGAATGCGAGGCGCGACGAATGAGCATACCGGGGGTCTGTGAGTGAGGAGCAACGAAGCAGTCGCTCAAAGGCAAGCCTCCCTTCCCCTTTGGGGAAGGGCCGGGCGCTTTTGGGCTGCAACTGCGTCACTCGTCACTTACATAGCCCCGCTATGCGCGCTCCTCGTTCCTTGTTTCGCTCCAAAATCGTCCCGGCCAGCGCGGACATTACTTACGAGTGGCTCAGTAATGTGACCGGCTACGAATTAAGCCGGTATGTGCCGCTACTTTAATCCCTGGGCGCCTGTCCGACATAAGCAATTCCGGCTGCGGCAATTTTGTATGATTAACCTTATGCGAAAATTGCTCCCTTCTATCGCCGCTTTGGTCGTCTTTTCCTGCCCGGCTTGCGCCGATACCTGGACACTGTCCGCCTACAAGGCGGAGGTTTTCAAAGTCTCCTACGACATAAAAAAAGCGGCGGAAGCATACGACATACAGCAGAAAAAGTTTACGGCGGACCTGGCCGCTTTTTATCTGCCGGCCGTTACGCTGAGCGTTTCCGATTACCCTTATTCCGTTTACAACGACCCTAAACTGCGGTTTTACAATAGCGATATTTCGGCCGGCCTGTCGGCCAGTCTGAATCTTTACAATAATTCCAAGGACAAACTGTCGCTGGATGTAAGCCGGCTGTCCGGCAAAATATCCGGACGCGCGCTCTGGCAGGAGCGTCAGCGCGTGACCCTGAACGCCTTGGGGGTTTATTATGACGTACTGCGCAAAAAACGGCTTTTGGAAGTGGTACGGGTTAGTTTAAAAGCCTATCAGGAGCAGTACGACAAAGTGCAGAACTATTACAAAGAGGGGTTGAAAAGCTATTCCGATGTGCTTAAAAGCGAACTTAATGTGCGCTCAGGCCAGCTTTCGGAAGCGACCTCGCTTGCGGACTATAAAAATTCCGTGATGGATTTCAATTTGTCCCTGTTTCGCGAGCCGGAGCAGGAGGTGGAGTTGGAAGATTTCGTTTCCTGTTCCACGGCGGCGCTGCTTCCCGGCCATGACGGCGTCAAATACGCCCTTGAGCACAGGCCGGAACTGGATATAAGCCGCTTTGAACTCAGCCAGGCGGAATTCTCATCCCGCAGAGCCGCGATATCGGAATTTCCTGATTTTTCGGTGGACGCCTACTATAACCGTCAGAACATAGGTTCTTTGCGGACTCTGGCGGCCGGAACAATCAATCCCACCTATTGGCTGAGCCTTGCCCTTACCATGCCGCTCGGTCCCAAAACCTTTTCCAATATTTCTGCGGCTTTTGAAGCCAGGACCGGGCTTGAAAGGGCCAGACGTTCGCTTTACAATGAGGAACTTTCCATCAGGCGGGAAGTGGTTTCGGCGCGCCTGGCTCTGGAAACGGCTCTCAAGCGCTATGAAGTTTCCGGCATGAAAGCCGGGATATCAAAACAGAACCTGGAAATATTGCAGGGAAAATACAACGAGGGACGCTCCAGCATGATCGAACTTACCGACGCTCAAAGCGACGACCTTGGCTCGCAGAGCGAACTTGCCAACGCCCTTTACGACCTGCTTATCGCCAAAGCCGCATATGACAAGGCGCAGGGCAGGCAGCTGTGGTAGGGTGGACAGAGGATGGCGGATAGAGAATAGCGAATAGGGAATGAAAATAGAAAACTGAAAGTTCAAGGGATTTTATGCTATGAAAAGAATCAGAAAAATAGCTTTAAAGACTGTAATCTATGCGGCCGCGGCCGCTGTCCTCTCCGGAGGCGGCTGGTGGGGATATAAGCTTTACAAAAAAACCTCCGCGGTGGAGGCCGATATAGAAAAAGTTTCGGTTTCAAAAGGGGATATAGAAGTAAAATTCCAGGATGTGGGCGATGTCAATCCCAGACAGCTGGTGGAGGTTTTTGCCAAAGTGGGCGGCATTCTTGACGAGATACGGGTAACGGAGGGGGAAGGCATAGTAAAGGGGCAGAAGATAGCCATGGTGCAGCCGGGCCAGAGCGAAGCTGATAAATATCTGCCGGTTGAAGTGATCTCTCCGCTTTCCGGCACGGTTATGCCCTGTGAAGGCCGCGGCTGGAATGAAGAAGCGGCCATGGCTAAAGCCGGCCAGCGTATTTCCGGCGTTTATGATTCCGGCAATCCCACCTGCCTGATGCAGATAGGCGACATGAGCCAGATGATAGTGAAGCTCAATGTCAGCGAAATGGAAGTGCTCAAACTCAAAAAAAACATGGCGGTAAAAGTCACGGTGGATGCCCTTCCGTTTTTGGACCTGGCCGGCCGCATAAGCCTTATCTCGCCCAAGGCGGAAAAAGACAACCGCTCGGGAGTTAAAAGTTTCAGGGTGGAAGTGGGGATCAATCAGCAGGCGGCCGCGCTCCGCCCGGGTATGACCGCGCGCATCGAAACGGTGATAGACTCAAAGAAAAATATTCTGAAAATGCCTATTTCCGGGCTTTTTGAAGAAAGCGGCAAGCGGTTCGCTTACTTGTACGTCCCCGGTGGTAAAGCCAAAAAGGCGGATGTCGCTACAGGGCTTAGAAATGAGATAGACGTTGAGATATTAAACGGGCTGAAAGAGGGTGACCAGGTTTATACCGACAAGCCCCTCAATATTGAAGCGGATAAGCCGGCCGTAAACGCGGGCATGGGCGCACCCGGAAAAACCGCTGGTAAATAACCAATGATAAAATGTGAAGCTTTGCAAAAGATTTACCCGCTGGAAAAAACTCGCGGGTATCCGGCGTTAAAGGGAATTGACCTGGAGATAAAAGAGGGGGAATTCGCCGCTGTTATCGGCCCGTCCGGCTGCGGCAAGTCCACCCTGCTGAACATCATCGGTTTTCTGGATAATCCTACCAGCGGACACTATCATTTCGGCGGAAGGAACGTGACAGGTTTCACCGACGCCGACCGTTCCGGGCTCCGTCTCAGAGAAATAGGTTTCATTTTCCAGTCTTTCAATCTCCTGCCCAGATTCTCCGCGCTAGAAAATGTCCGCCTGCCAATGCTCTATCGCGGAATGGAAAAAGAGCGGGCTTTTGACAGGGCCCATGAATTGCTGCGGAAAGTGGGACTTGAAGACAAAGAAAAAAACACCCCTCTTGAGCTTTCCGGCGGTGAGCGCCAGCGCGTGGGTATGGCGCGCGCTTTGGCAAATGAACCGCGCCTTTTACTGGCCGACGAGCCCACCGGCAACCTGGATTCCACGACCGGCGTGGAGATAATAAAGCTTTTGCTGGACCTTAATAAGATGGGGCTTACGGTCATTATGGTCACGCATGACATGAATTTAGCTAAAATGGCGTCAAAGATAATAAAAATGAAAGACGGAAAAATAGAGTAAGAAAGCCATATGCCATATGCCATAAGCCTTAGGCCATAAGCTATAAGGAAACTCCCAAAAAAGCATATGGCATACGGCTTAAAGCGTAGGGCGTCGTTATTATGAGAATTTCTGAATCTTTAAGAACCGGAACGCTTGAGATATTTCATCACAAGATGAGGTCTTTTTTGAGTTTTTTCGCCATTTCCATAGGCGTTATTTCCATACTTTACAGCCTTACCCTGATTTATTCCATGAGCACCAGAACTAAAAAGGCCCTTGAACTGGCGGGGCCGGGCCGCATGACGGTGCGCATGAAGAGAAACTACGGGAATGAAAGCTCCAGCGACGCCAAGGAAGCGAAAGAGCAGATAACGCTGGAAGACGCCCTTGCCGTCAGGCATCAGTTCCCTGAGCTGTATATGGTCGCCCCCTCGCTGAAAAAGTGGGTGGAGATCCGCCATGAAACCCTTGAAGACGATAATGTGGTTGAGGGGGTGGATACGCAATGGAGCCGGCGGGGGTGGGTTTATACTCTGAAAGGACGCTTCATAAACCAGTACGACATAGATCATTTTTCGCGCGTCTGCGTGCTTATCAAGGAAGGCGGCTGGTTTAAAAAGCCGATGTGGTATAAATTCTATTCCTGGACCGACAAGTTCCAGGACTATATAAAGCATAACTATATGCTCGGAAAAACGCTGAAGCTGGGCAACACTCTTTACACCGTGGTCGGCATACTTGAGGAACCGCCGCAGGAAAAAAATCCTCTGCGTTCCATCATGGTTTCCGACCAGCGGTCCAATGTGCTTGTGCCTATAACCACGGCCCAGAGATTCTTAAGCGGCTGGGCCTGGAGTTCCGGCGGCGTGGACGAGATAAATATAGATACCGGCGACGAAAAGACCATAGACGCGTATAAAAGGAAAGCGGAAAAATTCGTTCAGCAGCGGCACGGCGGCCGGATGCGCGGCATGGAGGTCAAAGATTTCAGGGAAATGATAAAGGAAAAGCTGGCCGATAAACAGCGCGACATGTACACCGTTCTGATCATAGGCGCCATAGCGATACTTGCCGGCGGGATCGGCATTATGAATGTTACGCTCGCCACCATTTTCTCAAGAATAAAAGAGATAGGCATCAGGCGCGCCATAGGGGCCACCAGGTCGGACATTATGGCCCAGTTCATGATAGAGGCCATGCTTTTGGGTCTTTTCGGAGGGGTGGCGGGTATTTTGGTAGGGATGGCGGGTGTGCAGTATCTCGCCTCAAAGGGCGACACCGACATGATGATGTTCCAGTGGTGGATGCCTTTTATATCGGTGCTGGCCGCGGTGCTTACGGGTTTTTTTGCGGCGCTGTACCCCGCCTACCAGGCCTCAAAACTTGACCCCGTGGAAGCGCTCAGGTATGAATAAAAAACGCCGTAGGCTATAAGCCGTATGCCATATGCTTTTTTAGGGATTTCCTTATAGCTTATGGCCTACGGCATATGGCAAATAATTGTTCGTTATTTAACTATTGGATATCCGGCCGCTATCCATGCGTTTATTCCGCCGGCGATATCATGGGCTTCGGTAAAACCCATGTCTTTCATCATGACGAGCGTTTTTCCGCTCCTGCCCCCGCTGCGGCAGTAGATAAGGTACTTCACGTTTTTATCCAGCTTCGCCAGCTGGTCCTTGAAATCAGGGGCGTAATAATCAAGGTTCATGTTAACCTTTTCAAGGTGGCCCGCGGCGTATTCATCGGGAGTCCGTATGTCTATGACCGTTGGATTCCTGAGTTCTATGAAATTTTTCGCTTCTTCCGGCGCTATATTGACCGGGAAGTCGCAGTTGCCCGGTTTTTCTCCGGCGGCCGGTTCCGTCAATTTGACCAAAGAAACTTTTTCGGAGCTCCCCGCGCCGAAAAATGCCGCCCAGTCAAAGGCGCAGCAGGAGAGCGCAGCCGTCACAATAATTGCGAAAGTCAGGATCAATGCTTTCATGAATTCCTCCGTTTGATGCTGCCGGCGGGCAAACCGGTAAGCTTAATACAATTCCTACAAGCATACTAGCAATTTTAGCCGCAGGGCAGAAACTGATTTTTTGTATTATATTACCAAATGAGCAGAAGAGCGGGGATCGCTTTGGCGGCTGGCGCTTTGGCGCTGCATTTATGGATTGGGTTTTCATTTATTCGCTCGGCCGCGCCCACCTACGACGAACCCGTGCATCTCTCAAGCGGCTACTCCTACCTTGTCACCGGCAAGTATGTGATGAACATAATGGACCACCCGCCTTTTTCGGAAATGCTTTCCGCCGCGGCGCTGCTGGCTTATAAACTTAAAAACTTTTGCGCCCATCCCTACTTTATTAACGCCAGCCAGTATCATTACGGTGACTTGTTTTTATATCAGAATACCGTTCCCGCGGACAGAATGCTCAACACGGCGCGGGCCTTCACCTTTTTGATCTGGACGGCGCTTTCGGCTTTTTTTATGTTTTTCTTCGCCAAAAAGCTGGCGGGGTTTACGGCGGCGTGTTGCTCCGTGGCGGTTTTTTCTTTCCTGCCGGTTTTTATCTCAAATAACGCCCTTGTGACCACCGACGCGGCTTCCGCTATATTTTACTTCGGGGCCTTCGCCTTCGGCTACGCGTTCTCGGTGTTGCCGCCGCGCAGCGTGGCCGCCAGGGGGAAAAAAAGCTTTGAAGTGCTGGACAACAAGGGGCAGTATTTTTACGCGGCGCTGGCCGGCATTCCCGCGGGGCTTGCCATGGCCTCAAAGTTCAGCATGTTCGTTCTGCCGCCGCTGATTATCGGTATGTGGATACTTCACAATTTGCTTGAACCGAAGCTGCGCCTCTCAAGGCTTATATGGTACTCTGCGGTGTTTGCCGCCGTTTCTGTTTTTACATTAGCCCTGGTTTACAAGTTCGATCTGGAGCTGTATTATGAAGGCCTGTATGTTACCTTGACAAAGCTGAACGCCGGCAGATCTTCTTTCGCTTTAGGAACATATTCGCTGAACGGAGTCTGGTGGTATTTCCCTATGGCGTTGGCGCTAAAAACGCCTTTGGCAGCGCTTCTTTTTTCGGTCGCGGGGCTTTGGGCTGTTTTTCGCAGATCGCGCACAGTCGCGGACAGCGCCAGTGGCCCGCGACAGGCCAGTGTCACAGCTTTCTTGTGGATTCTCCTGCCTGCGGCTTTTTATTTTATCTCAGCTCTCACGGCTAAAGTACAGATAGGTTTCAGGCATATAATGCCTGTTATGCCGTTTTTGGCCCTTTCGGCGGGGTTAGGGCTTGCGTTTATTTTTGAAAAGGGCGGGAAAATACTGAAATGGCTGGTGTTGCTTTTAGCGCTTTCCTGGTTCTGGCTGCTTTTTGTCACCCATCCTTTTTATCTCTCTTATTTCAACGAGCTTGCCGGCGGGCCTGAGAACGGCTGGAAATATATGGCGGACTCAAATTACGACTGGGGCCAGGACCTGAAACCTCTTGGCGCGGGCTTGAAAAAATTGGGAAATCCTCCGGTTGTTCTTTCCTATTTCGGAGTGGCAAGGCCTGAGTATTACGGTATAAAATATATTCTATTGCCGGGGGGGCTGTCCAACGTGGAGCTTGACGGCACGGGCGAGGATATATGTGCGCTGAAAAGGCCGCTTCTTGCCGTTTCAGCCACTAATCTGCAGGGGGTTTATTTTCCGGACCACGACGTGTTTGGCTGGCTTAAACAAAGGAAACCATTATTTACGGCCGGCTATTCAATTTTTGTCTATGATCTTACGGGGGATAAGGAGGGGCTTGAAAAGCTTTCCGATATGTTCGACCGCCAGGGCCTTAACCGCGAGGCGGAATGCATCAGAAGCAGGGGCTAGCGTTTAGGGGTGAGGGAATAGGGATGAAAATAATAAACTCCTTTCCTAAACCCCTGATCCCCAGCCGCTAGCCCCTGTCGTTACTCTAACTTTCCTGTTCAAATTCTTCTTTTCCGGCCCCGCAAACGGGGCACACCCATGTTGCCGGCAGTTTTTCAAAAGCTGTGCCGGCGGGGATATTATTGTCCGGGTCGCCGACAGCCGGGTCGTAGATATAACCGCAAAGTTTGCATACGTATTTTTTCATATTCATGTTCCTTTCGGCGGCGCCGTATAAGTGGTCGCATTCTTCTGGGTCTTGCCTTTTTTTGCGTTCCGATAGTAATCGTAAGTAAGCGGTGTGCCGTCTTTCAATGTTTCCGCGTCATAAACCTCGCCTATAAACAGGGTATGTGTCCCTATGTCAAGGCTGGATACGACTTTGCACGCGAATACGCTGAGGGCGTTTTCGGTCACCATCGGACAACCGTCACTGACCTTGTGCGAAATTTTGGCGAACTTATCTATCTCCCGTCCGCACTTGAATCCGAAAAGGCCTATGCACGTCATGGGTGCGTTCTGGTCCAGCACCGAAACCGAAAATACGCGGCTTTTTTCCACATAGGAATGTGTGAGGTTGTTCTTGTGGAGGCTTACCGCAACCTTAGGCGGTTCGGCCGTCACCTGAAAAACGGAATTCACTATTTGCCCGTTAAACTTTTCACCCTCGCGTGAGGAAACGATGTAGAGTCCGTAAGAAAGTTTGGACAGGGCCTTGTCGATTATCGCGCGTTCAATCATTTGAAGTCGGTCATCAGGTTCACGGTTCAGCGGTTCAGAAACACGCAAATCCTTAAAAAATAACCGTGGACTCTGAACCGTGAACCTTACAACCTGAGCAGTTATCGTTTATAAGCTTTTCCAGAGCCCGTGCAGATTGCAGTATTCTCTGGCGTATAATTCCTTCGGCTCAAAACAGACGCAGAAAACGGCTTCCGCCGGCTGGCCCGGCTTCAGGAATTCGCGGAAAGACTTGCCGTCCGCCACAAGCTCTATCCATTCAATAAAATGCTTCTCTTCCATCGGGTGCGGCACGGAGCCGATCTTTACCTTTATGCCCGCCTTGGTTTTTTCTATCACTGGTACATGTTTTTCTTTGGCCGCGTCGGTGGTGTTTTCAAATAACAGCCGCATGTCCGAACCGCAGCAGATCATTACGCCCGGTCCGCCATGCAGGACTTCTACAATATTGCCGCAGGTATCGCACTTGTATATTTCTTTAGGTTCAGCCATATATTCTCCCGTAAATGTTATATCTGCCTTATGCTTTAAGCCATAGGCCATAGGCTTTTTAAAGAATTCCTTAATCGCTTATGGCATACGGCATATGGCCTAAAGCGTAGTTTTTACACCAGCGCCTTAAGCGCGGTCATAACTTCTTCGTAGTTCGGCTCTTTGGCCACTTCCGGCACGATCTGCGCGTACTTTACAAGCCCGTCCTTGTCCACTATGAAAACGGAGCGTGCAAGCAAGCGCAGTTCTTTTATAAGCACGCCGTACGACTTGCCGAAGTCCGCTTTCTGATAATCCGAATAGGTTTTAAGCCGCTTAACCCCGGCCGCCCCGCACCAGCGTTTCTGGGCGAAAGGAAGGTCCATGCTGATGGTGATGATGTTTATATCCGGATCCAGCGCCTCAGCTTCAGTATTGAAGCGTCGGGTCTGCAGGTCGCAGATAGGCGTGTCAAGAGAAGGCACCACGGAAATTATGGTTATCTTGCCTTTATAAGTGCGGGAGAACTTCATGGGGAGCATTTCGTTGTCGATCACCTTGAAGTCAGGGGCCGGCATGCCGGGTTTTATTTCATCTCCGAGCAGGGTCATCAGCCTGCCCTGCATGGTTACGGTGCGTTTTATGATCTCTTTGACCTGTTCAGGCTCGTTGATGTTTAAGTTTTCGTCCATAGTAGTCCTTTTGTTAGGTTATAGGGGCTAGAGACCAGAGGTTGGGGAAGGAGTTCTTTATAAATCTTCCCTCGCACCTATACGCTAGCCTCTGCCGTTTCATTACCAATTCTCCGCGAGCAATTCGAAGTAGGCCCTGGGGTGAGCGCAGGCGGGGCAGTTTTCAGGGGCTTCTGCTCCTTCGTGCACATAACCGCAGTTCAGGCAGCGCCATTTAACCTTTTTGTCTTTCTTGAATACTTTTCCTTCTTCAATGTTTTTAAGCAGTCCGCGGTAGCGCCTTTCATGCTGTTTTTCGGCTATTGAAATGGCTTCAAATGTTTTCGCCACGGGCTCAAAGCCCTCGTCGCGGGCTATTTTTGCGAATTCCGGGTACAGACTGCCCCATTCGTGGTTTTCACCGTCAGCCGAGGCTTTCAGGTTGGCCTTGGTATCGCATACAATACCGGCAGGAAAAGCGGCCTCTATTACCACTTCTCCGCCTTCAAGAAAATTAAAAAAGCGCTTAGCGTGCTCTTTTTCCTGTTCAGCGGTTTCTTCGAAGGCTTTAGAGATCTGGAAATAGCCCTCTTTTTTAGCGGCGCTGGCAAAATAGGTATAACGGTTCCGCGCCTGTGACTCCCCGGCAAAAGCCTTAAGCAGATTTTTTTCGGTTTTTGAATTTTTAAGTCTCATTTTTGTCCTCCTTGACTGTTGTAAATTCTATCAAATTTCACTGAGCCTAAGTATCCCGGTTCTGGTCAGGGCGAAGTCGTATTTTACGGGGTCTTTGGGAGAGACGCGTCTGAAAGCGGCGGTTATTTCAAGGGCGGTTTGCATGGAGGCGGCGTTCCGCGCGGTAAGGCCCAGCTTTTTCGAGACCTGGAACATATGAGTGTCCAGCGGTATTATAAGTTTTGAAGGGGGGATCTTTGTCCACACGCCGGGGTCAACGGCGTCTTTGCGGGCCATCCAGCGCAGGTAAAGGTTTATGCGTTTGAAGGAGCTTTTTTTCTCCGGACAGGGAGTAAGCGTGGGGGCGCGGGCTCCCGAATTAAATTCGTTCACAAAAGCGTAAAGCGACGCGCTTAGATCTTCGTCTTGCGGCCGGTAATTTTTCAGGAAGCATTTTTCAATGGAACCATGTTGTTTAACGGCGTTCTTTATGTTTAAAAGGAAAATGGTCATTTCAGCGCCGGTGGTAAAGCGGTGCTTGAACCCGGAAAAAGTTTTTTTAATTGCCGCGTCAGGAGTGCTTTTAAGCCAGAGCGCCGGTGATTTGCCCATCGGTGACAGGACTTTTTCAACGCTTTTAAGTATCTGTTTTACATTGCCGTAGGCGAGGCAGGCGGCGATCAGGCCCGCTGTTTCCATGTCGCCGGGCGATTTATATTGCCAAACGAATTCCAGCGGGTCAGGGTGGATAAATTCGGCCCGGTTATATTTTCTGTAGGCGGCTTCAAAATAACTTTTATCAGGGAGCATAATAAAACGGCAGGGGCTAGGGGCGGGGGGAAAGGGTATAGATAAGAAACTCCTTCCCTAATCCCTAACCGCCGGCCTCTAAACTCTAGTTTCTACCCTCTATTCTCAGGCTGCCGGCAGGTAAATGTAAAACGCCGTGCCCTTGCCGGGCTCACTTTTTACGAGTATTTTTCCGTTGTGGTTGGCTATTATGCCGTATGCGGTGGAAAGTCCAAGTCCTGTGCCTTTGCCCTTGGGCTTGGTGGTGAAAAAGGGCTCAAAAATATGGTCCAGGGTTTCGGGAGGGATGCCGCAGCCGGTGTCGGAAATTGTAAGCAATATATATTCACCGCCCTTCAAAAGGTGCAGGGCGCCGTCCTTCAATGAGATGTTTTCCGTCTTAATGGCCAGCATCCCGCCTTCGGGCATGGCGTCCCTGGCATTCATGAGGATGTTTATTATAACCTGCTTCAGTTGTTCCGAGTCAGCTTTGGCGTTTTTCAAGTCTTTGCCCAGATCATACTCAAGTTTTATGCGGGCAGAAAGCGTTGTTTTAATGAGGGGAAGTATATCCGAGAGCATGGAGTTTAAATCCATCGCTTTAATGTCGGAGTCGTGCTTGCGCGCGAAAATAAGCAGCTGCTTTAGAAGAAGTGAGTATTTTTTTGAGTTTTCCAGTATCCCTTTAAGCAGTACGCGGGAGGTGGCGTTTTCCTTTGTGTCCTTTGTGTCCTCTAAGATCACCTCGGTCGAACCTATTACAATGGTAAGCAAGTTGTTAAAGTCGTGTGAAAGCTGGCCTGAGAGCAGGCCGAGGGATTCCATTTTCTGGCTTTGCAGAAGCTGGGCTTCCAGAGTCAGCTCTTTAGTGATGTCCCGCAGGATCGCGAAGAAGTATTTTATTTCACCGGAGGCTGTTTTAACAGGGCAGACTCGCAGTTCTTCGGTATATTGTGAACCGTCCTTGCGCTTGTTTACCAGCCTGCCGACCCATGGTTCCCCGGCTTTAAGCGTGTCCCACATTTCTTTGTAGAAATCCCGGCTGTGAGCCCCGCTTTTAAGGATGTTGGGCTTTTTACCCAGAAAATCCGAAGGCGTAAAGCCTGTCAGTTTCTCAAAGGCCGGATTGGCGTAAAGAATGGTCCCCTCCGAGTCCGTCAAAAAAACGGTCTCGTAAATCTGATCCATGGCGCTTAAAAGCGTTCCGGAAATTTCTTTTGAGGTTTCCATCCGTTATATTTTAGCAAAATATAATCTTCTGTCGGGAAAGCTGGCATTTATATGACATTTCTGCTTTTTTGCAACAAAGCTGAACGGAAACCTTAACCTCTTTTTATAAAAATGCTAATATTACCAATGTAGCAATACCACAAATGCCGCGGTAGCTCAGTGGTAGAGCACTGGTCTGAAAAACCAGGTGTCGTTGGTTCGATCCCAACCCGCGGCAGGTTTTCATACGGTGATTATTATGTCCATGACCCAGAAGATACTTATAGCTGATGATGATTTGGATATGCTTGAAATGCTCAAGTCGTTGCTTTCAAAAGCCGGTTATAGCGTGATTACGGCCGAAAACGGCCTTGAAGCTGTTGAAAAGGCCAAAAAAGAGCTGCCGGCGCTGGTGATGCTTGACATACACATGCCGAAGATGAGCGGCCTGAAGGCCTGCAAAGAGATAAAATCCAGCCAGTTCACCAAATCGGTGCCGGTGATAATGCTGACCGTTGAGGGCAGCATGTCCGAAATACAGCAGGCCATAGACTATGGCGCCAAAACTTACCTTACAAAACCCTCCAGCCGCGAAGAAATACTGAAAGTGGTAAAAAGCATACTTTCGTGAAGCGTAAGTGATTGAGTGATTCAGTAATTTAGTGATTAAGTTCGATAAATAAAAGAACGGCCTGAAACATCAGGCCGTTCTTTTTACATAAACTTAATAACTTAATCACTCATTACTAAATCACTTTTAACAATGCGAAATGCAGGTATTCGGTTTCAGGCATGTTCAGAAGTATCGGGTGGTCTTTGGCTTGTGAGCGCAGTTCCAGCAGTATCGTTTTCCTGCCGGCTTTGGCGGCAGCATGGGCGAGAATATCCGTGAAAATTTCACGCGAGATATGGTGGGAACAGGAAGAGGTTGCAAGCAGCCCGCCCTCCGGCAGGGCGGACAGCGCCTGGGCGTTCAGCCTGATAAAAAGCTTCGCTGCCTGGTTAAGGTTCTTTTTGCTCCGCACCAGATTCGGCGGGTCAAGCAGTATGAAATCCGGCTGATCCGGCAGTTCTTTCCGCGAGGCGGCGGACAAGATCCTTTCCGCGTCTTCTTTCTTAAACACTATCTTTTCTGCAAGGCCGTTCCGGGCCGCGTTCTCTTCCGCCAGTTCCACGGCGGCCTGCGAGGAATCCACCGCCCACACTTGTTGCGCGCCTGAGGCGGCCGCCGTTATGGCGAAACCGCCAAGGTAAGTGTAAAGGTCAAGCACTTTTCTTCCCTTGAAATAAGGGGCCATGGCCGCCCTGTTTTCACGCTGGTCAAAATACCAGCCGGTCTTTTGCCCGAGCGCCAGGCGCACTTTATATTTCAGCGCGTTTTCCTCTATTTCCGCCGTTTCCGGCATTTCGCCAAAAGCATTTTCCTCGTACAGTTTAAGGCCTTCCAGTGTTCTGAAGGGGTGTGTGTTTTTCAAAAGGACCGCTTTGGGAGCCAGCAATTGTTTCACGGCGTCAAGTATTTCGTTTTTAAGTTTTTCCGTGCCGGCCGACAGCAATTCCATTACCAGATAGTCGCCGTAGCGGTCTATCACCAGTCCCGGCATCCCATCGGCCTCGCTGTAGCACAGGCGGCAGAATCGCTCAACACCCAGGGCCTTCCGGTAATCCAGGGCCTTTTTCAGGCGGTCCGATACAAAATCGCTTTTCAGCTCCAGCGTGCTGTTCACCAGCAGCCGCATTGCGATAAGGCTGTGCGGGTTGAAAAAACCGGCGCCGGCGGGTTTGCCGTCGGGGTAGAGCACTCCGCAAATAGATCCGGGCTCTATTGTCTTATCCACGGTTACAAGCTCGTTCGAGAACACCCAAAGGTGTCCCCCGGCTATTCTTTTGCCGCCGTCGGCTTTTAACTGCAGATTTTGCATAGTAGTCCTTGACTGCTCAGATTAATGGTTAAACGGTTTAAAAAACATGAGGATTTGGGGCAAGACTATTCATCAATTGAGGTTATGGCTTCCACCGGGCTTCCGATGGAAACACCGAAGGTTTTGGAGAAATTCCCGTTTCTCACCGAAAACTCCAGGAAACCGGAAGAGCCAATGAGGGCCAGCGCTGATCCTTCAGGAACGGAAGCATAGGTCAGCCTGAGGCCTTTTATCAGATGGTCTGAAACCGTGAAAATCGTTCTGGCGTTTATGTGAAGGTGGGCGATATTGGCTATGGCGTTGCCGAAATGATCTATGGCTATTACCCTGCCCAGCACGCGGTTGCCGGTTTTTTCAGGATGGGGGAAGGGAAATTTACGGTAGCCCTCGAAGACAGGTCCAATTTTTTCCTCCGCCAGGCCTTTTGCCACGGCGGCCGCCACAGGGGCCATAATGTCGCGGCCGTGAAAGGTGGGGCTTATGCGGTTTGAAAACAGCGAAAAATTATTTATAAACCTGGCTTCTTCTATTTTTTCTCTTTCCTCCACCCAGCTTATAAGGCCATTGTCGGGGGAGATGAACTGATAATGTTTTGTTTTGGCCCAGATTATACCGCGCCCTGTTCCCACCGTGGGGTCCACCACCGTCAAAAATAAAGTACTTTTGGGCATATATGATATGGAGGACATAAGAAAAAACGCGGCTGTTTGTATGTCCTGCGGCGGTATCTGGTGAGTGATGTCAATAATGCTGAGCCCGGGATTCTTTGACAGCAAAACGCCTTTCATCATGCCCACAAAGGGGTCGCTGGAGCCGAAGTCTGAAAGCAGGGCGATATATTTCGTTTTCATAACAAGTCAGGTGTTAGGCTGAAGGCTGAAGTAAAGAAGCAGTAAACATAGCTTTCCTCCGGTTTCTTCTCTCTTCCTTCAGCCCTCAGCCTTGCGCCTTTCTATCGCTTAAAATTCCTGTCCGTGAGCCCGGTGGAGCGTTGAACCCGGCACGGTCAGCTGCATCTTTTGGGCGCAAAGGGGACAGTTGTCCGGAGGGAAAAGCTGGAGGGGATAGGAAATAAGCCCCCTCACAGGCACATTGAGAGCGAGGTCGCCTGTGGAACGGTCCACTATGGCGGCAACACCTATTACCTTGGCGCGGTAGCCGCGTGCCAGGTTTATCGCCTCCGCGCAGAGCCGGCCGCTGTTAAGCACGTCGTCCACCACCAGCACGTGCTCGCCTTCCGAGATCTTAAAATCCCTTTTAAGCACCATCACGCCGTTTATCTTTTCGGTGAATATGGAGCGGGCTTTTTTTACGCGGGCCACTTCCTGGCCGATAACCACCGAGCCGAGAGAGGGGGAAATAACCACATTTATTTCCTGCGGGAATTTTGAGGCCATCTCACGGGCTACTTTCTGGGCCAGGTGGGGATATTGCATTACAAGGGAGGTTTGTATGTATGTCTGGGAGTGAAACCCAGAGGGCAGCTGAAAATGACCGTTCAAAATGGCGCCATGTTCCTGTAAAAGACCCACTACATCTAATTTCCCGAGTTTGGACATTATTTTTTGCCTCCTATAAACTTATTCAGCTTTTTGAAATCTATGCCGACGCCCTTGTTGGCCGCCGCTTTTATGATATCTCCGCTGTTTTTGGGGCTTATCATGTTGATGGCGGGCTTATTCATTTTCCCTTCAATGGTAAACGCCAGCGCCGGTTTGCCGCTTGAGTCCGTCATGGCTTCGGGCAGGCTGCCCATATTGTAGTACTTGCTTGATATTGTATAAATTTTCAGCCTCATGGTTTCGTCGGAAAAATTAAGCTCCCCTTCGACGTGGGCCGAAAAATCCCTGCCCTCCATGAAAAAATTTTTCACCTGCACGCGGCCGGAATCAAGCTCGTAGTCGCCGCCTATGGAGTTAAACGCCGCGTTATCGAGCGTGTAGCCGAACTTAAGCGCCCCTATGCGATTCATGTGGTAAATTAAAAGAATAGGCATGGAAACTATGTAGAAAACGCGATCCTGCTCGGAAGTTTTCTGCACATTGTAAAAAGTTCCGCTGCTGGTTTTTATTGACACCGTTCCTTTAAGTTTCTCGAATGAGCCGGAAATGTTTTTGAGGTCCGCCGCTATATTAAAATCCCGCGCGTCAAAATAGTCGTGTTTAAAAAAATCGGTTTTGTAAAGAAGTTTAAATGAGGAAAATCCGCTGGGAATCGAATTTTTAAGTTTTCGTATCCAGGCTATTTCCGACTCGTATTCAGTTTTTTTAGTATTTCTGTGCAGCAGGTTTTTGAGGTCAAGGATGAAATCCCAGGTATCCTTGTAGGTCAATGCCGAGGAGTAGCCTATGATAGCAAGCGTTTTTTTATCGGTAAAGGGGGCGTCTATGGTCACCCTGCCGCGCAATGGTTCCCCGTTGAATCTGCCCGAATAATTTATATCAAAAAGCTCTTTTGAAAGGCCTGTTTTCATGTCAAGCCCCGTCAATTTGGCCTTGCCCAGCGTGAAGCAGCCTTTTGTGAAGTCGACATGGTTGTTCTGGAAATTCCCGCTTAAAAGCGCTGAAAAATCCGTTTCCTGACAGCGCAGGTTTTTGTAGGCGAAAGAGTTTTTGTAGGCGTTCAGTTCCAGGTTCGCGAGATTAAAACCTTGTGGCCCGCCGGAAAAACTTATGCGTCCCTGCGCTCTGCCCGCGGCCTCGGTCACTGGCAGTTCAACGCCTGATTTTTTGAGCAGCGCCAGGTCAAAGGAGGGAACCGACGCGCTGAAAGCGTAGGAAAAAGTGGGTGAGCTGAAATCAAGCGTTCCGTGCGTTTTTAGTTTAAGCGGCTCAACTGAGGCGGAGACTTCAACCACCCTGGTGGAGACAAATACGGCGTTTATGTCCCAAGTGGTGCGCGGAGCGTTGAAGGCGCGCGGCGAACTCCAAAGGGCGGAAATTTCGGAGGACCTGAAGTTTTGGAGTTCGCCTTTAAGTTTTATTTCCGGGCGCCTGAAGTTTTTTAATTCTCCTGTGATCCGCGCGGACTTGTTAAGCAGCGAAAGCTGAATGTTAAGTCCGGACGCGGAAGCCTTCTCCCAGTTAAAATCGGCCAAATTAACGGTTCCCTCAGCGTAAAGGCGCCCTTCAAAATACTTGCCGGGGGTCTTATTCTTTAAGAAAAGCCCTACGGAAAAGGGCGCGCTTTGGCCTGGTTTAAAATCGTTAAGACTGATATTCACGTTTTCAAGCGCGTATTGCCGCGGGCTGGTCTGGTCTTTTATTATAAGCGTGCCGTCTTTTATTTCGGCCTGGGTTATTTTATCCAGCCGGTTTTTTTTAGGCGTACTTTTGTAAGCCGCGAAAATGTCGGATAAATTCCAGGTTCCGTCTTTCTTTTTCAGCAGGATTATTTTCGGAGCAACGAAAACCAGACTGTTTATTTCAATTTTTTTGTTTATCAGGGGCAGGAAACGGTATGTGGCGTAAATGTAGTCGGCTTCAACGAAGTTTTGTATGGAGGGGTCCGGCTCTATCACGTTCAGCCCTTTTATTTTAATTTCGCCCGTGAGGGAGAGCGTTGCGTATTCTATCCTCACCGGCCGCTTAAAAAGCTCCTGCAGCTGGTTAGTGACAACAGCCTCCAGATCCTGAGGCTTGAACATCGTCTTTATCGTAACCAGGGCTGTGACGGCCAGAAGCGCGGCGAAAAGCAGCGGCAGCACGATAATCCTTAGCAATATCTTGTGTCTCAATTTCATTGACTTAAGCATACTTTTCATTGACTTAAGTATATTTTAGCAGTATTGAATAAGTAAATAGTTATTTTAACCAGGAAAAACGTTATTGTCTTTGTGCGGAGCGCCACAGAGGCCAGGTAGCTTTTAAAGCTTAAAAGACCGGGGAACATGATTTTGATTATTGCCACGGCGAAAAGTGAGTTAAGTATTATAAGCGCCGTGTATGAAAAAAATCTGCCTCCCGCCTTTTTTATATCGCTCTGAAGGGGGCCTGAGAGTATTTCCGCCGTGCTTAAGGTGTGGAAGGAAAGCAGAAAACCGCTAAGCGCGAGAAAATACGGCCTTGCGGGCCGCAGGTCCGCAAAAAAACCGGCAAAAAAATATATCAATCCCGCCGCCGCCGCGTAGAAAGGCACAAAATATGGAGCCAGCGTTATAAAGATGTTGCTGGAATCAAGCAGAACATAACCGTTCCGCCTGCCCACCGAAATTTTCTTTATCTTAGCGCCGCTCAATACGGCCGCCAGAGCGTGGCTGCATTCGTGGGCGGCTATATAGGCGTAGCCGCTCTTTGAGAGCCGATTATGGAAGACAAGGTGGACGGCCGCGCCCAGAAGCAGCGGAAGTGTTACGCTGACGTGCGAAAGGGCGCCAAACAAAAACACCGCCGTTGAGGCGGCGGCGGCAATAGCTAACGGCGCGAGCAGAAGCGCCAGAAGTGTCTTACTGGTGTTTTTCATTCAGGGTGAGGCTGAAGGAGGAAGAAAGGGGCTGATTGTTAGATTGCGGGTAAATGACATGAATATCGCTGTCTGTATTCTTACTTTTGGCGTCTTCCTGGATACCTATGCCCTCAATCTTCAGCCTTCAGCCTAGTCGATCATCCACTCCTCGAACTTTATCTTTTTAGAGCGCATTTCCGCCTTCCAGCTTTCTTTCGCGGGGGCAAGCTTCTCGCGGGCCCGCTCGCACCACTTGTTTCGGGGCCGGCAAAAAGAGGTTGCGGCCGTTTTATACCAGAGATAGGCGTATTTCGCGGAACTCTCGTTTACAATGAAATTCTTTTCGGTTTCAAGCCCGGCGAGTTCTTTTTCAAGCTTTTCAG
The DNA here is from genome assembly GCA_026388155.1 of Elusimicrobiota bacterium. Lineage (NCBI taxonomy): Bacteria > Pseudomonadati > Elusimicrobiota > Elusimicrobiota bacterium. The sequence continues at coordinate 182,404 of JAPLKI010000025.1, read as the reverse complement.
GAGGTATGCCGCTGTTTTTCAGGGCGATTGATTTTTTTTGGTAAATTTTTTCAAAATATTCTTTTTTCAATTCCGGCCGGTTCTGCCACTGCCCGTAGCGTTCGGCTGTGAGCCACGCGCTTTTTGCCCTGGCGCGCAGATCCAGAACAGCCGCGCCGTAAAAAAAAATGGCAGCGGCGGATAACATAAACAATTTTTTTATAGTTTTGTTTTCCGGCGGCATCTTAAGAAGACTTGCGCATGGGTTTAAGAATTAAGCGCCCGGTTTTTTTACAGAGGGGCGTGTTTTAAGGAGCGTGTGCAGAAGGGAGGAAAGAACCGGAGGCTTTACCGGCTTTTCCAGAAAATCTTTCACATTCGGTTCCTGTTTTATCATTTCCGAAGTGGAGCGGTCCGTGTAGCGGCCGGTTACTATCACTATGGGAATATCAGAGGTGTCATCGCCCTGCAGTTCGCGCAGGATTTCAAAACCGCCGAACTTTGGCAGCATCAGATCAAGAAGTATCAGTTGCGGGTGAAGCGCCTTTGCTTTAGCGAGGGCTTCTTCCCCATCAACCGCTTTTTCCACTCTAAATCCTTCCTTGCGCACTACAAAATCAAGCAGGTCCCTTACCGATTCATCATCGTCGACTATCAGTATCAGTTGTTCTCCCGGATCTTTAAAATTTGTGTTTTCCATGTCTTGATTCGCCTCCACCGCCTGTCACACCCCGCACTTTTTCCGACAGGGCCAAAGTGCGGGGCTGGTAACGCCGCCCTTTTAAAGGTTGGTCGTTACCAGAGTTTCCGTGGTCTGCACGCCGTGGATGCCCCGCACCTCACGCACAATTAAGCCGCTCAATTTGTCTATAGTGTCCGATTCCGTCACCAGGATGGCGTCCCAGCCGCCGAAGGTCATGTAAACATCCTTTACGCCGCGGATGCTTTTTATCTGCTGCACGGCCTTCTGTTCAAGTCCGGCAACCAGTTTGCATAAAACGAATGCGATCATAAGACCTCCGTCATGATACGTCATTGCCGTATGTCATAGGCCATAAGCTTTTAAGGAGTCCCTTAAAGCCTATGGCTTATGGCGTCAGGCTTATGGCGCTGTTCCTATATCCTTTCATTCCAGGCGGCGCCGGCGTATTTTGAGCGTGCCAAAGCTTTAAGTCCGTCAAGTGTTTTGTCATCCGCTCCGGCGGCATGCCAGTTAAGGCCGAACTCGGAACCAAGGGCTTTTAAAATGGCGTTTTTATGAAAGCCCGCGTTACTCCGTGCATCTTCCGCCTGTAAAGAGGCTTGGTAGAGCATTCTGCCGCCGAATTTGCGTAAAGCTCCGCCAAGAACTTTTTTTCCATTATACAAAATATCCATATTAACCGGCGTTGAAAAACAATCCATCAGCGGGTCGTTAACCGCGTAATTCTTTGTTTTCTCCCGCAGCAGGGAAAAATCAATGCCGGCCTTTTCGTAGGCTGAGTTTATTGCCTTGTGCAGGCGATCATAGGTTTTATTGGGCTCAAAATATACTCCCGGGGAGGGAAAAATAAAAGAAAAAGTGAGATCCGACTCATGTATGACTATGCCGCCGCCCGTAGGCCGTCTGACCAGGGCTTGCGGGTATTTGCCTCCGGCGGTTATAGCGGCCAGCACGGCCTTGTGACGTTGGGAGTAGCCGAAAGTAACGCCGGAGCCCTTCCAATTGTAGAAACGAAGGATATGTTCGGCCGGCAGGTTTTCGCAAAGTGTTTCGTCAGCCGCCATCTGTTCATAAGCGTCAAGCGGGGGAGTTTCAATTAGGAGACCTTTAATCATAGTACATCTAGTACTTTATGTCATTATTGCCGTAGGCCTTACGCCTTATGCCATAAGTTTTTTGATACGGCTATTGCCACATGCCCTAAGCCGTATGCCATATGCTTTTTAAGGAGTTTCCTTATAGCGTATGGCTTATAGCTTACGGCTTATGGCGGGCGCGGCGCCCTTACGGCTTATGGCGCTGTTAGCGCTGTTCACCATCTCAGGTTCGGCTGTCTTGCGGCCTGCACTTCATCAAGACGTTTTACCGGCATGGTGTGGGGGGCGTCTTTCACTTTCTGCGGGTCGCTCGCGGCTTCGGCGCTTATTTTCTTCATGGCCGAGGCAAACTCGTCTATAGTTTCCCTGGTTTCCGTTTCGGTGGGCTCGATCATTATAGCTTCGTGCACGATAAGCGGGAAATACACAGTGGGCGCGTGAAAACCGTAATCAAGCAGGCGCTTGGCGATGTCAAGGGTTTTTATCCCCTGTTTCGTCATTTCCGGCCCGGGGGTAAGCACGCACTCGTGCATACAATGTTCTTTGGAATGAGCGGGAAAACAGTCTTTCAGCAGGGCCTTGGCGTAATTGGCGTTGATGATGGCGTTTTCAGCTATCTCACCCAGTTCCCGCGAAGAATGCATAAGCATATATGCGTAGGCCTTTAAAAGCACGCCGGTATTGCCGAAGAAGGCTTTTACCCTGCCCACTGTAAGCGGCCGGTTGAAATCCGCCAGGAAGCGTCCTCCTTCTTTTTTTATTACCGGCACGGGCAGATAGGAGTCTAAATATTTTTTTACCGCTATGGCTCCGGCCCCGGGGCCGCCGCCGCCGTGAGGCGTTGAGAAGGTTTTATGCATGTTCAGGTGCATTATATCAACGCCAAGCTCTCCCGGTTTTACCAGGCCGATGAGTGCGTTAAAGTTAGCCCCGTCCATGTAAACCAGCGCCCCGGCTTCATGGGCCATTTTGGTTATGGTCTCGATGTTTGACTCGAAAATGCCCAGGGTGTTGGGAACAGTGAGCATTACCACAGCAGTTTTCGCGCCCAAATGCCGTTTTAAAACCTCCAGATCCACCCTTCCGTCGGGGCCTGAATTTATGTTAACGGGAGAAAAACCGAGCATGGAAGCGGTGGCCGGGTTGGTGCCGTGGGCTGAATCCGGCACGATTATTTCAACCCTGTCTTTTTGGCCTTTGCGCGCGAAATAAGCCCGGGCTACCAAAAGGCCGGTAAATTCGCTGTGCGCTCCGGCCGCGGGCTGCAGTGTTATGGCATCCATGCCGCAAAGTTCGCAAAGGCGGTTTTGCAGATCGTAGAGGCACTCAAGAGTTCCCTGCGCCGTCTCGTCGGAGGCCAGCGGGTGCAGGCCGGCAAAACCGTCAAGGGCCGCTATGTCCTCGTTGACCCTTGGGTTATACTTCATGGTGCAGGAGCCGAGCGGATAAAAATGGCTGTCCACCGAAAAATTAATTTTTGAAAGCCGAGTGAAATGGCGCACGGCGTCAAATTCTGAAAGTTCCGGCAGCCTGGGCGCGGTTTTGCGCCTTAAAGTTTCCGGCACGGGGGCGGCGCCGTGTTTAATGCGGCCTTTGAATTTAAGCGCTCGCCTGCCGGGCGCCGACTTCTCTATGCTTAGCCTGTTGTCAAGTTTCGTTATGTCGTTCATATGCTTTCCCTTACGGCTTTCTCAAGGCGCGAAACATCCTCTTCTGTTGTTGTTTCGGTGGCGCATACCAACAGGGTATCGCCGAGCTCGGGATAAAAATCTTTAAGCGGCAGACCGGGGTCTATGTTTTCCTTCTCAATAAGCCGGGAGCGCAGCTTTCTTGCGTCGCAGGGGAGCGCAAGCGTGAATTCATTGAAAAATGTCCCTTTAAATTTCAGGCTGATGCCTTTTATGGCGCAAAGCCGCTCGGCGGCGGCGTGCGCGGCATCATAATTGGCCTGGGCCAGCTCTTTAAGCCCTTCCGGCCCGAGCAGCGCCAGGTAAATAGTGGCGCCAAGGGCGCAGAGAGCCTCGTTGGAGCAGATGTTGGAGGCGGCCTTATCGCGGCGGATATGCTGTTCGCGCGCCTGCAGTGTCAGCACGAAGCCTCTTTTCCCGTCTTTGTCTTTTGTAAGGCCGGATATTCTGCCGGGCATCTGGCGCACATATTCCTTTTTGCAGGTGAAAATGCCGAGGTAAGGCCCGCCGTAGCTTAAAGGAAGCCCGAGGCCCTGTCCCTCCCCCACGGCGAAATCCGCCCCTTGCGCGCCCGGAGTGCGGAACAGCCCGAGGCTTACGGGGTCCGCCGCCGCCACAAAAAGCGCGCCTTGAGCTTTGGCCAGTTCCGACACTTTGCCGAAGTCTTCAGCCAGTCCGAAAAAGTTGGGGCTCTGTGCCGCTACGCAGGCAGTTTCCTGGTCAAGCAGGCCCTCAAGCCCGGCAAGGTCCAGGCAGCCGTCCTTGTGAGGGATCTGTATGAACTTGTAATCTTCGCCGCCGCCGAAATAGGTTTTTAGCGTGGCTATGTACTGCGGATTCACTCCGTAAGAGTAAAGCACTTTCTTTCTGCCGGTAATTCTGACTGCCGCCCGCACGGCCTCGGCGAAGGCGCTTGCTCCGTCATACATTGAGGCATTGCCGTAATCCATCTCATAAAGCGCGGCCATGGAACTTTGGTATTCGTAAATTGTCTGCAGTATCCCCTGGCTGGCCTCGGCCTGGTAAGGTGTGTAGGCGGTAAGAAATTCTCCGCGCGAGAGCAGGGCCTTCAGGGCCGCCGGTATGTAGCGCGCATAAGCGCCGGCGCCCACGAAACTTTTAAGCATTTTGTTTTTGGACGCAAGAGTCCTCATGGCGGCGGCGGCCTGCATTTCATCCATCCCGTCAGCCGGCAATTTAAATTTGGGATAAAGGAACTTTTCAGGCACCTGTTTTACCAGATCGCTGAAGGAGTTGACTCCTATAATTTTAAGCATCTCCTCCCTGTCTTTTTTGGTGTTGCCTATAAACATGGGGAACTCCTTGTGGAACGAAAGGGCATAGGGGCTAGGGGTCAGGGTTTAGGGAAGGAGTTCCTTGTATTAGCGACCTCTATCCTAACCACTAGCCCCTAGCCCCTGCTGTTAATGCACGTTCTGTTTTATGAATTCCTGGTAAGCGGTCCAGTCCATCAGGGTTTTGAAGTCGTCCGGGTTGCTTATTTTCATTTTAAACAGCCAGCCTTTTTCAAGGGGGGACTGGTTGATGATGGCCGGCTCGCCGGTTACCGCGGAGTTAAGGGCGGACACTTCTCCGGATACAGGGGCATAAATGTCAAAAGCTGATTTCACGGATTCCACCACTGTGCAGGGTTTATCTTTTTCAAGTTTCTGGCTCATCTTAGGCAGTTCCACAAATACCACGTCGCCCATTTCGTGCTGGGCATGGTCTGAAACGCCAACAGTAGCTTCTGAGCCTTCAAGCGCTATCCATTCGTGGGTTTTTGTGTATCTGGCTTCTTCCGGTTTGGGCATTTTAATCTCCTTAATAACGAATCAATTGTAAGTTTAGAGTGTCGAGTTTGGAGTTTTAGAGTTAAAAACCCCAAAAATTCCCAACTCGTAACTCCCAACTCCTAACTCTCCACTTACTTAAACGCTGTTCCTTTATGAAAAGGCGTCTTCGTAACCTCGGCCTTAACACGCCGGCCGTGAATTTCCACTTCAAGCGGCTCGCCGTTTTTCAGATCGGGGATGCTCAGGTAGCCAACGCCGATGCCTCTTTTGAGGGTGGGGGAGTAGGTGGCGCTGGCCAACTCGCCTATTTCCTTACCGTCCTTGAAAACCTTGCAGCCGTTCCTGGGTACGCCGCCCTCGGTCAGAGCCACGCCGGTCAGTTTGCGGGTGACGCCCTCTCTTTTCTGTCGTTCAAGCACGGCGCGGCCTATAAATTCACCCTTGTCCAGGCACACCACCCAGCCGTAATTCGCTTCGTAGGTGTTGTGGTCGTCGTCAACATCCTGGCCGTAAAGCAGATAACCGGCTTCAAGACGCAAAGTGTCGCGCGCGCCAAGGCCGCAGGGAATTATATTGAACGGCTTGCCAAGCTCCATCATTTGTTCCCAGATCTGGCTTATCACCGCGTGGGGAGCGGTAATTTCAAAGCCGTCCTCACCGGTGTAGCCGGTGCGGCTCACAAAACAATCCTGGCCGAAAAGCTTTTTTTCCACGATACCAAAGCGCGGCAGTTCAAGGGCCTCGGGGGCGAAGGTTTCAAACATTTTCGGCACATTCGGGCCCTGTACGGCCACCATGGAATAAACATCGCTTTTATTTTCAATGGTCACGTTCATTTTTCTGGCCTGTGATTTCAGCCAGTTATAATCTTTTGTGGAGGTGGTGGCGTTAACTATCACCAGATAGCGGTTAATAGAAAGGCAAAAAGCTATTATATCGTCCACTAAACCGGCATGCTCGTTGGTAAGGTGGGAATATACTCCCTTGCCGGGTACGGCTTTGCGCAGGTCGTTGGCGTTGGTGCGTTGCAAAAGCCTGAAGCTGTCTGGGCCGCTGACGAAAACCTGGCCCATGTGCGATACATCAAAAATGCCCGCTGAATTTCTAACCGCGTTATGTTCCTTAATTATACCTTCAAACTGTATAGGAAGCTCCCAGCCGTGGAAATCCACCATCTTGCCGCCGTATTTGCGGCATGTTTCATTTAAAGCTGTTCTTTTTAACTTGTCCGCGGTGATATCCATACTGCCTCCTGACGGGTTTTGGTTTCCCGCGCATATTCTTTTATAACAAAATTATGTGTGGCGGGGCAAGAGAACGCACCGGGGAACGCGGGGTGTCAACAGCTTAAAGCCCCGGGTGAAGCGGGCGGGGTGTCACGGGGTATTAAGAGGGCGCGCAAACGGGGTCACCTATTTAAAAGCCGCCCCGTCTGACTACTGGCCGGCTCCCACGCCTTTACCGCCCGGCTGTGCCGCGTCAGGCTTGAACCGGCGCGTTACTTTTAATATATTACTCCTAATGAACCCAATAGGATTGATACGCCAATTCATACAGGGGCTTACCAGCGACACCGACCCGCGCCAGATAGGCGCCGGCATAGCCTTCGGTTTTCTTATAGGGCTTATGCCCAAAACCACGCTCACCGCTCAGCTGCTTATAGTGCTGCTGATGGCCACGCGCGTAAATATCCCTATGGCCCTGCTCGCCGCGCTGGCGGTAAGCCTGGCGAATCCGTTGATAGACAGGCTCAGCGATCCCATCGGTTACGCCCTGCTTACCAGTTCGGCCCTGCGGCCTATGTGGACAAAACTTTACAACATGCCGGTAATTCCGTGGACCGGCTTCAACAATACCGTGGTGCCGGGAGGGCTCGTGCTCGGGGCCATACTGCTGGTCCCGGTGTATTTTGCCGGGAAGCGTTTCGGGGTTTTCTATAACGAAAAATTCCGCGAGCGCGTGATGAATTCAAAAACAGGTAAATGGCTGAAAGCCTCGTGGCTCCTGGAATGGTACTTCAAAGGGGGAACTTAATATGCGTAAATCATATATAGTTCCCCGCCTGGTACTGCTCCTGCTCATCTGGGCCTTTTTCTTCTTCGCCTTTGACCCGCTGCTGAAATGGGGCATGATAAAGGGTATTGAAAAAGGCGCTAAAGCTAAGGTTGAAATAGCCTCTCTTCATACTACTTTCCTGCATCCGTCGCTGAAACTGACCGGCCTGGTCGTGGCGGACTCCAACGACGAATACCGTAACCTGGTGGAATTCTCGGATTTGTCCTTTTCGGCCATGGGCGCGCCGCTGCTGGAGAAGAAGCTGGTTGTGGACAACGCTTCGCTTTCAGGCCTGCGCTTCGGCACGGCCAGAAAGACCTCCGGGAAACTCGCTTTTGTTAAGGAAGAACCTTCGGAGCTGGTGGAGGGGTTCAAAAAAGAGTCCAAAAATTTTGCGCTGGACCGCGCCGCAGACGTAAAGACCGACACGGTAAAAAGCTATAAGGTAGACCCGGCGGAGCTTGAATCCGTGAAACTGGCCAAACAGCTTGAGGAAAGCTACCAGAAAGACTACAGGAGCATTGCGGAGCGCGTTGATACGAAGAAATACCAGGACGGTCTGGACGCGCTGAAAGCCCGCTACGAGAAAGCAAAAGGCGAGGGCAATTTCGCCAAACAGGCCAAAGATTACGCCGACATAGCCAAGGAAGTAAAAAAGCTCACCGCGGACTTCAAAAAAGACAAACAGGAGGCCGAGGCGGCGCTCGCTAAAGCTAAAGATTCCTTCAAGGCCGTGGACGAGGCCCGCAAGAAAGATCTGGCGGCTGTAATGTCTAAAATGAAACTGCCGTCCATGGACACGCAGTCCATAGCGCGCATGCTGGCGGGGCCCATGCTAGCGGAAAAAACCGCGGCCGGCATGAAGTGGATAAGCCTGGCGCGCAAGTACATACCGTCCGATTCCAAAGGCGTGCAAAAGAACGAAGCCCGCCGCGGCCGCGTGGTGCATTTTCCCAAGGCCGAGAGCTACCCCAGTTTCCTGGTGCGCAGAATGTCCGTTTCCGGAGAGCTGGGTGCGGAAGACCCGCTTGAGTATAAAGGGGAAATAGACGGCCTGACTACGCAGCCCAAGGTTTACGGCAAGCCCATGACCGCCTTAATAAAAGGCGCTAAAGGCGCGCGCAGGCTGGACTTCAAATGCTCGGTGGACACGTCCGGTCAAGAGATCAAGACGGACTCCGCGCTGTTAATCTCCGGCATACCGGTAAAACAGCTGCAGTTCGGTTCCCCGTCGTCTTTTATGGTGGATATAACGGGCGCGAGCGGGGCTTTTGAAGGGACATTGAAAACCGAAGGGGAAAACCTGGACGGCAAGGCCTTCGTGCGGCTGACCGGCGCAACGTTTAAGCCCAAGGCGGACAATATTAAAGCGCCTCTAAGGTCCGCGGTGGAAGCTTCTTTCTCCGGGCTCTCCTCGGCCCTTATTGAGACCGCCATAGCGGGAACGGTAAAGTCCCCGAAGCTTTCAGTAAGCACGGATCTGGCCAATGCCCTCTCAAAAGCCTTCAGCGGCGCTATGGGCGCCGAAATAAAGAATGCCCGGGAGGAGGCGCAGAAAAAAATTGACGAGGCGTTAAAGCCTTATCGCGCCAAGCTGGACGGACTGGCTTCGGAGAAACAGGCCGAGCTGGGCGGCAAGCTAAAAGACGCGGAATCCAAGATTTCCGGCATGGGGGACGGGCTGCTGAAAAACCTTGTTCCGGGCAAAATGAAATTCCCGAAGTTTAAACTGTGAGGATGCCGCACCTGCGGTCTCCCTATTTTTTTGAAAAATAAACTGTTTTTCCGTCCAGGGAGGCTTGGGCGTTGATGACTTTACAACTTGTCACCAATGCTTCATTGCCGATGTTTCTGTTGACATTTTGGGGGAACACGTTAAAAACTATTTCCACTTGAACGGGCGTCTTCGCGTTTAAAAGCTTTTCCGCCCGGTTTTCAGCGATCTCGATGACCGGAAGCTTCAGTTCAAAAAAATGACACAGCCCGGCTTCGTATTGGCCGCTTAGGTCATATCCGTGCCGATTAAGATCATACACAGGCAAAGCCGCCTTGAATCTAAGCGCAAATCTCATATTAAGGAGGTCCTGGTAGCGGCGCCCCGGCGTGGTTTCGTTTTGTTCGCGTTCCGACTCAGTGGCCCCTAACGCTTTATTCTGGATCGCGTCATCGATCTCTTTCCGCTTATCGGCATCCTCCTGCTCCAGCTTTTTATATTTTTTATACGCCGCGCTATTGAAGTTCGGTCCGGTACCGAAAGTTCTTGTCCCATCAAAAACATAAGACACATCCTTCAGGTCCTGTTCATAAGCATAAGCGGGTTCCTTGAGGGATAGTTCGTTCTGAATATCCCCTACGCCCGGCAGACTGATCCCCGGAACTAAAGTCCGGGCTTTGGCCAGGTTCTCTCTGGCCAGGTCATACTGCATTTTGTTCAGATTCTCTCTCGCGGCGGACACCAGGCTCAAGGCCGTGGTTTCAAGATCTTTTATTTTTAAAAGCTGCGCATCCGCATATTCCATGAAATCCTTGTTCACCCCGCGGACTTGATTCAAAACATATCGTGTCGCCTCCATGTTGGGACTTGCAATGTCTCCCGCCAGTCCTTTAAGCGCACTCCTTACCTCGGCGGCGGGATACCCGGCCTTTATCGCTTCTTTAAATGAAAGCAAAGCCTCTTCTTTTTTATTGTCTTTGGCGAATAATACACCGATCTCGTAATGTGCCGCCGCCGCTTTCTGTTGATCGGTCGGATTTTTTGCCAGATACGCTTTATAGGAATGTATCGCTATTTTGTTCGCCCCTTCTTTCGCCTGCCTGGCGGCAACGTCGAAATCATCGGAGCATCCGCAGATAAAAAAGAGGACCGGGATGAGGCCGGCGAGATATCTTGTTTTGATCATTGTGCAGTCCTGGGTCCAGTCCGGGGTCAGGTCTTGAATTTTGACATTTTAGGGACTGGTCCGCCTAACCTTGTGAATATTATGCCCCAAATCCGGGGTGTGGCGCAAATTTTTTATAAGTCTTGCTGCGGCCTTTAGGAAAAATTACGATAACGGCCTTTATGTTTCCTGCAATTCCAGTTGCAGCCCTATGGGGCAATGGTCTGAACCCTGTACTTGCGGCAGTATGAAGGCGTCTTTAACGAGGCCTTTTTTTTCCTCGTTGATAAAAAAGTAATCTATTCGCCAGCCCACATTGCGTTCGCGGGCGCGCGTTTTATAATCCCACCAGGTATAATTATCCGGCTCAGGATGCAGTGAACGGAAAGTGTCCACCCATCCCAGGGCGGTTATTTTATCAAGCCAGACGCGCTCAACCGGCATGAAGCCGGAATTATTCTCATTCTCTTTCGGACGCGCGAGGTCTATTTCCTTGTGCGCAGTGTTTACATCGCCACAGAAGATTATGGCCTTGCCGGTCTTGCGCAGGGCTTCGATATATTCCAGAAAAGCTTCGTAAAAATTCAGTTTGTAAGCCAGTCTTTCAGGGCCCTGTCCGCCGTTAGGAAAATAAACGTTGAGTAGGTGGAAAGTGGGATATTCAAGCGCTATTACGCGGCCTTCCACATCATATTTAGCTATTCCCATGCCACAGGAGACGGAGAGCGGCGGGGTTTTATAGAAAGCCGCCACTCCGCTGTAGCCTTTTCGTTCGGCGGGGCACCAGCCCGACTTATAGCCCGCGAAGGCCATATCTTCCGGTTCCAGTTGCTCCGGCCTTGCCTTTATCTCCTGCAGACCGACGATATCCGCCCCTGAGGTCTCAAGGAACTTATGGAAGCCTTTAGTGAGGGCCGCCCGGTACCCGTTAACATTCCAGGAAAGAATTTTTATTGACATAATGATAGCGGCGAGGTGATAGGGTTTAGAGTTTAGGGATGGGGTTCCCTACGCTTTTCGCTATCCGCTGTACGCTCGCCTCTATTTATTGAGCGCCTCATGTATGGCTTCCGCCATTGTGGGGTGCGCGTAAATTATTTCGCGCATATCCGCGCGTTTCAGCTTAAGTTTAACCGCAAGCGCCATAAGGTGTATCAGTTCAGTTGCCGGCCCGCCTACTATCTGGGCGCCCAGCACGGTTTCGTCGGCGGCGTCAAATACCAGCTGCACAAATCCTTCCGTTTCTTCAGTGGCCGCCGCTTTGCCCACTCCCAGAAAAAAAGCCCGTGAGGTTTTTACCACAAGTCCTTTGGCTCCGGCCTGAGCACTGTTCAGACCCACCGTACCCACTTCCGGCCAGGCGTAAACGCATTTGGGTGCCAGGTCCGCGTCAAAAGTTTTTTGGGCGCCGAAAATATTTTCAGCCGCTATTTCGCCCTGACGGCTGGCTGAATGCGCAAGCGGGGAAATTCCGTTGATGTCGCCCGCGGCATAAACATTTTCCGCGGCGGTGCGCATAAATTCGTCCACCTTAACGCCCTTCCGGTCCCATTTGAGGCCTATGGTCTCAAGCCCCAGACCGGACAGGTCCGCGGAGCGTCCCGCGCCCACCAATATTTCTTCCGCTTTCAGCTGCGAGCCGTCTTCCAGCGTCACTATTTTTGTGCCGCCGGATATTTCAAGTTTCACGGCTTTTTTGCCGAAGTGGAACTTAACGCCGCGTTTTTCAAAAGAGGAGCGCACGACGCGCGTCACCTGCGGGTCTTCTCCCGAAAGAATCTCTGGAAGCAGTTCCAAAACGCTTGTCTCAACGCCCATGGCGTTAAAGAAGCAGGCGAATTCAAGCCCTATTACGCCGCCGCCCACTATTAAAATGGAACCCGGCAGCCGGGGCAGGTCAAATATCCGATCCGAATCGGCCAGCTGTTCCTTGAATTCCAGGAAAGGCGGGGGGAAGCCCGGCCTTGTGCCGGCGGCCAGCACCGCTGCGTCGAACTGTTTTTTAACTGGGTTCTGCGCGGTTGTTACGGTAATTTCGTTTTTGCCGGTGAAGACGGCTTTGCCGCGGATTATTTCTATTTTTTTTGCCTGGAAAAGTTTCTCAAGCGAAGCGCGCAGTTTAAGCACCACCCCGGCGCGCCGGGCCTTTATCTTTTCCCAGTCCAGCATGGCCGGGGAAAAGTTCGCGCCTGAGCCGTCCTTAAGCAATTTGCGCAGGCCTTCAAAAGCGTGTGCCCGGTGGGCGGTGTCAAGGAAGGCTTTTGAGGGGATGCAGCCGCGGTTAAGGCAGGTTCCGCCGAAATCACCTGACTCGATTATGCAAACTTCCGCTCCCAGCTCCTTCAGGCGGAGCGCCGCCGGATAGCCGCCGGGGCCGGAACCTATGACTATAACTTTTTTAGGCATGTGCTTCTCCATTTAATGAAAAATAACTGAAAAACAATTCGCTGAGCGAGTTAAGCGCGGAGACCAGTTTTTTGTTCAGCGTTTCAGAAAACACCGGGGTAATTTCAGGCCGGGCAAGCGGCCCAATGGCCGTCAGCTTAAGTTCATTCGGGCCGCTCTTCGCCTCAAGGCGCGACTCAGTAGAGCGCGCGGCTCCGTCAAAGGCCAGGTCCGCCTTAAGGTTGAGGAAATTTGAGTCTATTTCTATGTTTTTCAAAGAAATTACCGAGTTTTTTAAGCTGAAAGCGGCTTTGATGTCTTTGACTTCAATATCTTCTATGCGCGGCACAGACTTGCCCATCACGGCGGAAAAAAGCTCAAGGCCGCCGGTCAGAGTCCGCTTTGCCGAGGTTTCGCTTCCCGGGATGAAAAGTTTTTCCGCCTCCAGTCTCGCGGAGTAGTTTTTTTCTCCCGCTTTTGAGCGCATATTGAAAAGTTCACAGTCCGCCCTGACCGCCGCCAGCGTTATAGCGCCGTAAGAGGCGTCATCAGCCTTAAAGGAGCCTTTAAGCGAGGCCAGCCCTCCGTAATCAAAATTCGCGCTGGTTTTAATATCTATCAGGGAACTTAACAGCTTGCCGGCTACGGCGCTTTTCAGCAGGCCTTTAAATTCCGCGGTGTAGTTGCCGCCGAACGAGGAATAATGCAGCAGTTTCAGATCGGAGTTTTCAAACACAAGATCCCGCCCGGAAGTGGTCATGCTCACTTCAACTCTGGCATTTTCAAGTGTCAGCTCTTTGGTGTTCCAGGTAATATAAAGGCCCTGCGTGGTTTTCGGCAGCATGGCTATAAGATCCTCAAAATCCCAACGGCCCGCGTTTTCCCGCAGTTTAAATACAGGATCTGTAAAACTGATCCTTTCGAAATAAACCTGCTTTTTCAACAGCGCGCGCAGTTCGGGGCGGATTATGGTTTGCCGGGCGCAAAAAAACTCTCCGGTTTTGAAAGAGGGCCGCCTTGAAACACAGGCGTCGTCAATAATGATGCCTTTCAGCGGGGAGAAAGATATTTTTTTAAACCGTATTTCTCTGCCCAGTTTCTGCCCGGCGGCCGAATTTATGCGGCTTATAAGATAACCGGAAAACCGGCTGTATTTGACATAAACGAACAATGCTCCGCTCAAAAAAAACAGCAGAACCAGGCCAGTTATTATTTTTGAAAGCCGCGTTTTCATGGCTTTATTATAGATAAGAAGCGCCTGTCGTGGCAAAAACGCCGCTGCTGACAGAGCGCGGAGCAATGGATTGTAATATTTGTAAGATACGCGGGATTATAAAAAAATTATTTTCCCGGCAACAAATAAATCCTGATTATTAATTTTGTGGTCGTTTTCCCTGCGGTTTTTTCCCCACGGGGAAAAGACTACTGGGCGCTTTTCGGCAGAAAACCCGATATAACGGAGAGGAGCTCTTCGCTATCTACCGGCTTCTTCAATACGCGGACATTGGTCATCCCCGAAACCCAAGGGACTATTTTTTCGGGGAGGCCCGTAACGAACACTATAGGGACTCCTTCCTGAATAAGGCTGCTGACCACTTCTAATACCTGTTTCCCGCCGCCAGACGGCATGGCTACGTCCAGGATAAGAAGGTCCGACGGGGCTTCCTTGAACAATATGATAGCCGCCGTAGCTTCTACCGCAGTCTCGACCTGGTACCCTGCCTTCGAAAGCAGCGAAGAGTAAAAGTCAAGAATAGCGACATCGTCGTCCACCGCAAGTATTTTGATAGGTTTCATTCTTTCCCCGCTTTCCCTGCCGGTTTGTATGTTAAATGGATACTCCGCTAACCCATAAGATTAGCTTTATTATACAACAAGATTCCCGGCATAATCTCGAAGGCGAGAGTTCCGGGGATCGCCAACTGCGGAATTAGGGTATAATATCTGTGCGAGCCAGAGTATGAAAAAGGTTTTTTTATCCGTAGAAAATAAATTTCACATTGCTTTTACAGCCATTGCGGTTTTTTTTGCGCCGCTGTTTTTCGCCTCCGCTCTTAACGCCTATGTTTTGACCGGCCTCGACGTGCTGAAGCGGCAGGATTTCGCCCAGTTCGAGGGTAAACGGGCCGCTATAGTGACCAATCAAACCGGGGTGGACCGCTCGGGCTTGAGTTCCGTGGACGATCTTTTTAATTCCCGAAATGTAAAGCTGACAGCCATATTCACCCCGGAACACGGTTTCAGGGGCACAGCAACTGACGGGGAAGAGATAGGCAATTCAACCGACCCCGTTACCGGCCTGCCGATCTACAGCCTGTACGGCAAAACGCTCAGGCCCACCGCGGCCATGCTCTCGGGCATAGATGTTATATTTTTTGATATACAGGACGTCGGCGCCAGATTTTACACCTACCTTACCACCATGGCGCTGTGCATGGAGGAGGCGGCTAAACGAAAAATAGATTTTGTGGTTCTGGACCGCCCGAACCCGATAACCGGGTCGGTTTTGGAAGGTCCCGTGCTTGACCCGTCCGTTCAGGAGTTTACAGGTTATTTCCCGGTGCCGGTGCGTCATGGCCTTACGCCGGGTGAGATGGCCCTGCTTCACAAGGACCTGCGCAAGCTTGACCTCAATTTGACAGTTATAAAGTTGCAGGGCTGGGACAGGACCATGTATTACGACGAAACCGGCCTCAACTGGGTAAACCCGTCCCCGAACATCAGGGGAGTGGATGCAGCCATAATGTATCCCGGCATAGGCTGTTTTGAGTCCACCAACATGTCGGTGGGCCGGGGCACGGATTCGCCTTTTATATGGTTCGGGGCGCCCTGGCTGGACGCGCAAAGGCTTGCCGCAACGCTTAACTCTTCGGGTCTGGAAGGCGTTCGTTTTTACGCCGAGGACAGAACTCCCTCAAAAGACGCTTATGCCGGCCGCTTGTGCCGCGGCATAAGGATCGAGATAACGGACAGGGCGTCCGCGCGCCCGATGGATATTTTCGTGCGGGCCGTCTGCGCCATGCGCGATAAACGATATTACGGGGAGTTCAGGGTAAGGGAAGCTGAATTCAGGCTTATGGCCGGGAACAATGTGTACAAGGCTGTTTACGAATCCACCGATTCCGCCGAAAAGATCCTGGCCGATTTTGCCTCCCAATGCCGGGACTTTGAGAGTTACAGAGCCAAATATCTTTTATACTGATTTTTCAGCAGCCGCCGCTTTAATAATTTCGTCCGAAAGAGCCTTGATTTGACCGGAGTCTTTAAAAGCCAGCTTGTAGACAAAATACCCGCTGGTTTCTTTCGCTGTTTCAGTTACAAGCGCGCGTATATCCTCGTACTCATTTCCGCCAAGCTCAAAACACAGCGCTGTTATCCTGCCTTTTTTAATTTCAAATTTGCTTATCAGTTCCGCGCCCTCGGGCCAAAGCCGGACCAGCCTGCCCCATAGCGGCGGCAGGTCCAGCGAGGTTTTTATCAAAACCGGAATGTACCCGGGATTCGTTGTGCGGGAGTTGAAAGGCTGAGGACTGACGACCGGGGGGGGGGATGGGGTAAAAATAGTTTTTATTTTTGGTATGTTTTTTTGCGCCGCTTTTAATTTATCACGGAGCCTCCCCCAAACCGCCGCCGCGTAGGTTCCCGCTGTTTTCAACCTTTCTAAAATAGCCAGTATTTTCTGTCTCATCCTTCAGCCTTACTTCGGTTCATTTTCGAAAAATATCAGCCCGGCGCCGTTGTCTTCCGCGGTAAACCATATTTTTCCGTCTTTTGAGGCCAGGCCTGTTATCTTCAGCGATTTCCGGGAGTATTGCGTTATTTCCGAACTTGAAAGCAGCGTCTCCGGCTGGTCTAGCGGCATTTTTACCAAAGCTTTAAAACCTTCGTCTACGGCCCATAAAAAGCGGGTGTCGCAGGCGAAAGCCGCTATTTGCCTGCCGGGATACCGGTATCGTGCCAGTTCGGTAAGGCTGTCGTTCGGCAGGCGTTTGGAAAGTGTGTTGTCGTTGTATGCTATCCAGAAGTAAAGCCCGTCGTGGCAGATACCGGCGATGTCCGCGCGCCCGGTCTTAATTTTCGCCAGCAGTTTTATGCCGGGGGCTTTCAGCCTTTTTTCAATCACCCCAGAAGAGGTTTGAAGCCAGAGGGCGTCTGCTGAAGCGGTCATGGCGGCAGGGGGCTCTTCCGGCAGGCTGGTTACGCTTTGTATGCTGAAATCCGCCGCGCTGTGTGTGTATAGCGCCTGGGTATACCAGTCGGTCACAAGCACGTTGCCGCCTTCGGGCGCTACCCCAGTGGGGTGGGAGTAGGGCAGGCGTATTTCCGTGGGCGCCGGCTGAGGGCGGGGCTGTTTGCTGAAAGCAAAGAACCAGCCGGCGGTCATGCCGGCCGCGAGCGCCGCCAGTATGGCGAAAACGATCAGCGCGTTTTTTTTCCTTCCAAGCGCTTTTCCGTCAAGTTCAAGCGGCGTGCCGCCCAGATCCAGGGTTTTTTTGTAGAGGGGTCGCAGTTCCTCTTCCGTCCAGGGGCTTTGGGCGCAGTCAAAAGCTCCCAGTTTCATAAGCGCCACGGCCCGCGAGGCATTGCGGTTGTTAAGCATTACCACCAGCGGCAAAAAGGGGGCTACCCGTCTTAGTTCCCGCAGTTTTATTTCGGTGGACGGGTCTTCCGTATCAACCATGAACACGGCCTTCGGGCGGACCTTTTCAAAAATTGAAAGGGTGTCGTTTAAATCCAGCGAAAATACGGCGTCGGCGCCCATATTTTTGAAGATGTTGGCCAGCACCAGGCGGTTCTTTTCGCTCGAGGTTATTATCTGCACCGTGTTGAACATAAATCAGCCTTCGGCTTAGTCACAGGTCACAAATCACAAGACACAAGTTGCTGAAATTAAAAAGCGAATAGCGAATGACGAATAGTTACTGTTTGCCGTTCTCCGGCGGCGGCGCCGGTATGGTGAAAACTGCACCCTCAACGGGCAGACCTTTTGAAATATCTTTTTCATTGGCCTCGTAGAGCCTCTCCCAAAGGTTGGGGTTGCCGTAGTATTTTGAAGCGATTGACCTTAAGGTCTCTCCGGCTTCCACTTTGTGGAACCGGGGCCATTTTTCCGGCGGCGGGGGGACATATTTTTTTGTGAGCTTCGGTTTTTCCCGCCTGCTTTCCGCTTCCAAAATTTTCAGTTCCAGATTCTTCAGCTGGCCTTCCATGTCGCGCAGGCGGGTATGCATCATGGTCAGGTCCGATTCCAATATGCTCTTGTTAACGCGGGAAGTGGCCACCGAGGTTTCAAGTCCGGCCTGCTGAACGCGCAGGTCGTTTATCTGGGTTTTAAGTTCTTCCGCCCTTCTGCCGGCTTCCCCGACCAGTTTTTCGTTGAAGGAGGGCGCGCCGAAACGATAGGCCGCGCTTATTCCGTAAAAACCCGCCGGCTGGTTAAAGCCTTTCCAGGGAAGCGACCAGGTAAAGTCCAGGGTCAGGGGCAGAGTGTTTATGCCGAAGCCGAGCGCCAGGTAGTCGGACCCGTTAAGCGTAAAACCCTTGCCTGCCCTGACCTGGAGGAGACTGTTAAAAAGATTTTTTTCCGCGCCCATGAAAAATTCGGAATAGGCCCCCCGCGCGCGCAGGTCCAGCGCGAAAACGGTGTCGCCGTGGCGATAGGAATTTCCAAGGGTCAGGGTGGCCAGCGACCGCCCCAGGCCAAAAACGGCGTCGGTCAAAACCAGCGCGGTTTTAAGGCCGGAGTTCGATTCAAGCAAAAGCCCGCCGTCCAGGCCAATGCCTATATGGTTTTCTTTCAGGGAACGCAGGTTTACCAGTTTTACGCCGCCGCCGTAAAGGATGGGTTTTTGAAAATATTTCATAGTGGTCTTTGACCCCATTTCAAAAGCCAAAGTGTCGCGGCTGCCCGCAATGCCCTGCCTTACCGCGTAGTAGCCGAATCCCGCGACCCGGCCGGCGGTATCCGGGGACGGGCGCACGTAGGCAAGGGCCGCTTCCCCCTCGCCGGCAAGCGGGGACAGGCGTCTGCCAAGCGTTAAAGAGGTTTCAGTATTCACAAGGTTTGAAAGCCCCGCCGGGTTGTAAAAAATCGCGTAAGTGTCGTCGGCTATGCTTGCAAAAGCCCCGCCCATGGCGTTTTGCCTGGAGCCCGGCATAATAGTGGTAAGGTCACCCGCCAGGGCGTTTACTCCCGAAAGTAAAAGGCCCGCGGCAAGACAATGGAGCGTGAATTTTTTCATAAGGTCAAATATATTATAATAAAGAATACTTTACCGGTATTAAGTTAATGTTTCGTTTTTTTAAAATCCCGGAGTTCAAAGATGAGCAAAATTGCCGCTATTGCGCTTTCCGCCCTCTTTCAGGCCGCGGGCCTTTCGGCCGCGGAAATAAAGATCGCATATCCCTATGAAGGCATGGCCCTGCCGAATGTGCCCAAAACTTTCGTGTTCGGCAGCGTAACGCCTTCAACCGCTCCTTTTTTTATAAACGGCTCGAAGATTGAAGTATATAAAAACGGCGGTTTTATCGCGTATGTGCCTGTCACCCCGGGGGATTTTTCCTTCAGGGGGGAATTGCTTGGCGGCGCCACCGCGGCTTATGAAAGAAAGGTCAAGGTCAAACCGGCCGAGCCGCCGCATCCTTCAAGCGGTACGCTTTACCTTAACATAATTTCGCCCGTTTCCGAGATGGAACTCTCACCGGGCGATTTTATAAATGTCCAGGCCGAGGGCACACCCTGCCGCGAGGCGGTTTTTTCCGCGGGAGATATCGTAAGCGGGGAGGCTCTCTCTGAAATACCGAAATGCTCCGGCAGGTATTTCGGCCTTTACGCGGTCCGGGATCTCGACGCCGGCAAAGACGGGGCTCTCAGCGCGCGTTTCAAGGCGGGCCTTTTCGCCCGAAGCGCGGAAACGGTTTTGAAAAAGCGCATAAAGATCTTGAAAGCTCCGCAGACGCTGGAAACCTCAACCGACACTGTGATACTGCGCAACGGGCTTGACACCGGCTATATGATGTTTCTGCCGCTTGGCGTAAAGCTGGTTTCAGACGGTAAAATAGGCGCCATGTGCAGAATCAGGCTTGCCCCCGGCGAAGCCGCCTGGGTGGAAGACAGCAGGGTCTCGCCCGCGCCGCGCGCCGTTTTCCCGCCGCAGACTGAAACCGGCGCCATAAAGCTGAAAAAAACCGAAACCGGGTCACAGGCCGCCATCTCGCTTTCCGACAAAGTTCCGTATTCGGCGGAAGAACTGGAAAACGGTCTGCGCATAACCCTTTATTACGCCAAGCAGCATACGAACTGGGTGGTTTACGATCCTTCCGATTCTTTTGTTAAAAATGTGGTTTTCCGCCAGACCGGCGAAAACAAGGTAACAATGGATTTTGAATTTGCCAAAGAGAAAGCGCTGTGGGGCTATGACATTTATTACGGCACCCGCGCCCTGATTGTCGATTTCAAACAGCCCGTTTCCGCGCCGGGGATCTGGCCAAAGCCCCTTGAGGGCGTTAAAATAGCGCTTGATCCCGGCCATTCCGCGAAACAGACCCCGCCTTACGACGGGGCCATAGGCCCGATGGGAACTTTTGAATATCAGGCAAACCTGGCCATAGCTTTAAAAACGCAGGAGGCCCTGTCGAATCTGGGCGCCCAGGTGTTCCTTACCAGGAAAGGCGATGAAACCGTACAGCTTGCCGACAGGCCTAAAATCGCCAGGGATTCCAAGGCCGATATTTTTATAAGCATTCACAATAACGCCATCGCCGACGGAGAAGACCCGTTCTCGCAGCCGAGGGGCTTTGCGGTTTACTATAATCAGCGCCACAGCCAGGCTTTAGGAAAAGCCATACACGACGCTTACTCCGGAAATATCCCGTTGCCCGATGAGGGCCTGCGGTATGGGGATTATTTAGTGGTCAGAATGACTTATATGCCGGCCGTGCTCATTGAAAATGTTTACATGATACTGCCGGAGCAGGAAGAGATGGTTTTTACCCAGGCTTTTCAGGAGAAGCTTGCCGCTTCAATAAGCTCAGGCGTGCTTGAATTTTTCGGCGTGACCCCGCGGCCGGGGACAACTACAAAATGAACGAAAACCGTCTTGAACTGCTTTCTAAATTCTCCGAAGGCCTTTTTGCCGAAGCCTCCGGCTCCAGCTACGCGTTATGGGATTTCCTGACGCGCGCGGGTGCTCCGATTCTGGGCTGCCACGCGGCCAGTTTTTTCGAAGCCGACGATGTGAAAAAAATACTGACTTTTAAAACCAGCATCGGCCCCGTTGGCGCGGATTTGCTGGGGGTGAGCTTTGCTTATCAGGGAGTGGCCGGCGAATGCGCGCGAAAGCGCCTGGCGGTGCTTGCGAACGACGCGGAAAACGATCCCCGTTTTACCAAAAAAGTGGATCAAAGCACGGGTTTTAAAACCAAATGCGCGCTGGCGGTTCCGGCGCTCGCCGGCGGAACTCTTCTGGGCGTGATGGAATTTATCAATTCCGCCTCGGGCGCTTTTTCAAACGACGACTTTCTGCTTGCCCAGGCCATAACCACATTAACCTCCCGCGAGGTTTACATAAAAAAGCTCGAGGCCACCATAAAACAGCTTAACCTTAGAGGTGAAAGCACCATAAACAACCTTTCAGGCGGTTTTATCGGAGCCGACATTCAAGGGCAGATAATATTCTTCAATCCCAAGGCCAAAGAAGTTTTTGAAACAGGAGAGGAGTATCTGGGCCGCAATATTATAACGCTTTCCCAGCTTTGCCCCGACCTCGTAAGCTCCATAGACGCGGTATTAAAGCAGAACAAAACCGTACGACGCCAGGAGTTTCAGTGCTTTGTAAACGGCAAAATAAAAGTAATAGGCTACAGTTCAATTAATATAAAAGGCGTGGACGGAGCCGTTATAGGCGCCGGGGTAATTTTCCAGGACATCACCAACCTCTAACCAGAATTCTTCGATACTTGCCCCGCTCTTTTAGCGCGGAACAAACTACCCGTGAGCTGGACATAAGTTTAAGGCCTGATCTGCTGAACCAAAAGGGCGGGGAGGCCGCCGGACGGTCAACTGAAGAATTCGGGTCAGATGCCGGCAGGCGGCAACCGGAAGGATTCCGGAATGAATCATAAGGGGAATAATTGAATGAGCATCCTGACAGGTGAACT
This sequence comes from Elusimicrobiota bacterium, assembly GCA_026388155.1. NCBI lineage: Bacteria > Pseudomonadati > Elusimicrobiota > Elusimicrobiota bacterium. The sequence goes on along the minus strand of JAPLKI010000025.1, from coordinate 160,663 downwards.
GGTACGGCTAAGAGTGTTTTTGAGACCGTTTGCGGTGGCGAAATATCTGAAAAGCGCGCGGGACCCCAAACTGCACCTGGGCTGCGGCTCAAAGGTCGTGCCCGGCTGGCTTAACGCTGATAAGTTCAAATCAAACGCCGACATTTACCTGAATTTAAACGCAAGGCTCCCGTTCCGCGACAATGCGTTCACTGCCGTCTATAGCGAGCATACTCTTGAGCATATTCCGACGGACCATGTGCCGCATCTCCTGGCCGAATGCCGCCGCGTCCTCAAACCCGGAGGCATTCTAAGGCTTACCGTTCCCGACCTGGGTATTTACGCGGCGAAGTACGTGGCGGGGGAGCGCGCTTTTTTTGAGCCTATCATCCGCAAATACGCGGAAAACATGAAAAAAAACAGAAAGAAATACTGGCTGGTGAGAACTCCCGGAGGCGTATTCATGTCGCGCGTGGTGCAGAGATTCTACCACCACCGCTGGATGTATGATTTTGAGACGCTCAGCGGCTGTCTTGCGGAAATAGGGTTCTCAAAGGTTTTAAAGCAGTCTTGCGGAAAAAGTTTAAGACCGGATGTCGGGGCCATGGATGGCGAACACCGTTCCTTTGAGACGCTGTATGTTGAGGCCGTTAAGTAATGTCCGCTGAAAAGTCAGCGCCTCCCGGCCGCTGCGAGGGGAAATTCATCAATTTTTTATGAGCGAAGATCTTGATCCAGCCAATGTGCGGAGTATAGCCCTGATACTGATAGGCCGGCTGGGCGATTATTTAGTAACGACTCCGTTCCTCAGAGCCATGCGCGAAAGGTTCCCCAAAGCGCATATAGCGCTTTTAACGTCAACTAAAGCCAAAGAACCGGCGCTGCTGAATAAAAATTTATCAAAAACCTATATCTTCCACAATTGGCTGGACCTTGCGGCCGACATAAAAATGATCGGATTTTTCACAAAAAAATACGATGTCGCTATAGACTTGAATCCGGCTTATTCGCGCACCTCGCTGGGAATTATAGCGGCGCTTAAGTCCCCGGAAAAAATAACCTTTAAAAAAAAGGCTTTCTCAAAGGTATGCAGCCGGCTGATAGACAACGGCTCCGACGCGGAACATTTTTCAGGCAAATATGAGAGACTGGCCGCGCTTTTCGGGGCCGCTTGTCAGCGGCAAATGGAAATGGATATACCGTTTGGGGCGCTCAAAAAGGCCGATGAACTCCTGGCCGGCATCCTTGCCGAAGACGGGCGCGTAAATATCGCCATACATCCCGGAAACTTCAAAAAAACGGGACACCGCTGGCCCGAGGAAAAGTTCGTTGAATTCACAAAAAAACTGTTATCGGACCCGCGGTTGAATGTTTTTTACCTGATAGGGCCCGGCGAAGAGAAAATTTCCGATGCCAATATCCTTCGTTTCCTCCCCGCGGTTAAGCGCATTCAGCCGCGGCCGTTGGCGGAGGTGGCGGCAATACTCAAAAAAATCGATATTTTCGTATGCAATAACACGGGCACCCTGCATCTATGCGCCGCCGTGGGAACCCCGACCTTCTCCTTTAACACGCAATACAGCCTTCAACACTGGAAGCCAAAAGGTGAAAAGCATTTTCATATTGCCGGCACCTGGGGGTCTTGTCAGATGATCCCGGTTGAATCCGCCATAAGCGAATTTTACAAGTCCTTAAGCGCTCTTTCCCTGCTGAAGGACTGAATGAAACCCCGCCAGCCGGCGCAGCGATCTCTATGTTAGAAAAAACAGAACTGGACCTTAACCCTGAATTTTTGCGGGCGTTCGGGCTGATGGAAGACTCCGGCCCGAGCGTGTTCATCACCGGCAAGGCCGGCACAGGCAAATCCACTCTGCTTTCCTATTTCAGGGACAAAACCCTGAAAAATACGGTCGTACTCGCGCCAACGGGCGTGGCAGCCATTAACATCGGCGGCCAGACCATACATTCTTTTTTCGGCTTTAAGCCCGACATCACCGAAGAGCAGGCTGTTAAAATAGCGGTCAAACTGCGTAAAAGGGGAAAATCAAAACTTTATACCGAGCTAGACATACTTGTAATCGACGAAATTTCCATGGTACGGCCCGATCTGCTTGACTGCGCCGACGCTTTTCTGCGTGACATGCGGCACGATCCGTATGTCCCGTTCGGCGGCGTGAAGATGGTTTTTATAGGCGACCTTTACCAGCTGCCGCCGGTGGTGAAGTCCCAGGAGCGCGAACTGTTTTCGCGCATCTACGGAGGGCATTACTTTTTTGATTCCAAAGTGTTCAAGCAGCTGCGGCCTGAATTCGTGGAACTTCAAAAGATATACCGCCAGAAAGACGAGCGCTTTATAAAACTGCTCAACTCCGTAAGGAACAATTCTGCCGGTGAAACGGAACTTCGCGCGCTGAACGCAAGATATCAGCCTGATTTCGTTCCGCCCGAAGGAGGGTTGTTCGTTTATCTGACCCCCACTAACGACTCCGCCGCTGTGATCAATAGCGACAGGCTGGCCGCCCTGCCGGTAAAATCGCAGGTTTATACCGGCTCGATAGAGGGCGATTTTGACGGCCGGCTGCTTCCCACCGAAGAGGAACTTGAATTGAAATCCGGCGCCCAGATAATGCTTTTAAACAATGATACAATGGGCCGCTGGGTGAACGGTACCATGGGCAAGGTGATCGAACTTCTTCCGGACGGCGTTAAGGTGGCGCTTGACGACGGAGAAATCGAGGAGGTAAAACCTTTTACCTGGAATATGTTCAATTATCGCTATAACGAGGAACTGGAAAAAATCGAAACTGAAGCCGCAGGCGGGTTCACGCAGCTGCCGCTGAAGCTCGCCTGGGCCGTCACCATACATAAAAGCCAGGGCAAAACTTTTGACAGGCTGATACTTGACCTGGACCGAGGCCTTTTCGCCTCGGGCCAGCTTTACGTGGCCTTGAGCCGCTGCCGTTCGCTTGAGGGAATAATACTCAAAACCAGGATCCACAAGGCCCATATACGCTGCGATTGGCGTGTAGTGAAGTTCTTAACGGACTTCCAGTACAAAAAATCGGACGAGGAATTGCCGCTGGAAGAAAAGCTGGAGGTTTTGCGCGCAGCCATACGGCATGGCGGCAGCGTTGACATGATTTATCTGCGGGCCAACGGCGAGAAGTCAAACCGGCGCGTGAAGCCGCTTGAAATAGCCGAATGCGAATTTATGGGCAAAGCTTTTGAAGGTCTGAAAGCGCTCTGTTCGTTAAGGCACGAAGAGCGTGTTTTTAAAATAGACCGCATACTGGAATTGAAAGAAGTAAAAGGCTGAAGGCGGAAGGCAGGTTCACGGTTCCGGGTTCAGCGGTTCAAGGTTATTTTTTCCATGCTCTTCTTGTATTCATGATTTCCAACCGTTGAACCGCTGAACCATGAATCTGTGTAGTAACCTTTCTTAAAGGTAAGGAATTTATGGCTAAATATTTATTTCTGCTATTCGGCTTGACCGGCATGTTAGCTTTCGCCGATGATTTCAATGTTCCGATGCCGGTGCCAGGTCCGGCGAATAAGGTTTCTGCAATAAATCCCTCGGGGGCGGCTCCGGCTGTGCCCGTTTCCTGCTCCCGCAGCGTCACGGAGCGCGGCGCCGGCGGAGCGTATTTCAGAAAGCTTGTAAGCGCCCCCGCTTACAAAGCTATGGGCATAAAAGCGAAAGGGATTCTTCCGAAGGTGAATTTTGACGCGAAGCGCTATTATAAGCCGTCCGCTGGTCAGCCCGCCTGGCAGGAAGGCTCTTTGGACAGGCCGAGCGTTTATCTGGGCGCGTCAACCGGCCGCAGGGAGCTTGATTGCGGACTCAGCTGGGACAGGGTTTTTGACTCGAACGGCAATCCCATGTATACCGACCTCCCGGATATGTCGGACGGCAACAGGCCAGCCAGACGCTTTGTTATCGCAAAAAAATTCAACGATGTCGTGCTCAAGGACGCGAACGGGACGATAATTGCGGAGGGACAAGCGGCAATAGACAAGCTGCTTGCGGAGAAAAAACTTCAGCCCGATTTCGCTTTCAGGCCGTTCTGGCGCACCACAAATTCCGGCGGGACGGCCTGGAACAGCCCGCCTTACAATTCCCCCAAAAATAAATACTTTTATCCCGGCGAAAAAATAGACATGGCCCTTGAATTGAAGGCTAAGAATACTTTTATTCTTTCCGTCAAAGCCCCGGGCAGGGAGTTTAAAAGCGAATTCAGGCAGGACGGCTTTGACCCGGTTTCAAAACAATACAGCGCGTCTTTTAAAAGGGTGAATTCCATAGACCAGTTCCGCATGTTGAACGCTAAGCGCGCCGGCAACGAAGGCCGCCGCGTTATACGCACGGAGGCCAAAGCCCTTGGCGCCTCATGGGAAAGCGTCCGGCTTATACTGCCCGCCAATACATCCGGCGGGTCCGCCTATGGAGGACGGGGCAAGGAAGTTCCGATGACCGGGCGGTATTGTTCTGAGATACGTGGCGGCGATACCGCGCCCAATTATAAGAATATTTTCAGGATATCGGGCCAAAACGAGCGGGGCGGTGAAAGCCTGGATATAGTGCCGAAGTGAATAGTGAATAGCAAATGCAGGGGAGAAGGTGCGGCCATTCCCGTTTACCCGCTGGCTGTTTGGAGGCGGTGTTGGCGGAAACCTGCTACTTAAGCTCGCTCAGGTTCATGGGTATCCCTTTTGCTTTAAGCATGGCCACGAAGGCCGGTTTGTCCGTCGCCTTAATGTAAGCCTCCTCCGGCTCCACGACCTTGTCCAGCACGTATTTAAAAAGTGCGTCGTTGAACGTGGTCATGCCGTGTTTTTTACTGGTCTGCATAATGGAAGGGATCTGGTATATCTTCCCCTCGCGTATAAGGTTGGCTATCGCGCTGGTCACGAACAGAACTTCCATGGCGGCCACCCGCCCGCCATCTGTCTTTTTGCAGAGCGTCTGGGCGATAACTCCTTTCAGCGAGATGGACAGCATTGACCGTATCTGCGACTGCCTGTCGGCCGGGAACTGGTCTATTACGCGGTCTACCGTGGAAGCGGCAGTGGCGGTGTGAAGAGTCCCGAAAACCAGGTGTCCCGTCTCCGCCGTCTCTATGGCGATGGCAATGGTCTCAAGGTCGCGCATTTCGCCCACCAGTATTATATCCGGGTCCTCGCGCAGCGCGGCGCGCAGGGCCTGTGCGAAAGACCGTGTGTGCACGTGCACCTCGCGCTGGTTTATAAGGCAATTCTTCTTATGATGCACGAACTCAATGGGGTCCTCTATGGTTATGATATGCGCCTTGCGGTGGCGGTTTATATAGTCCACCATCGCGCAGAGGGTGGTGGACTTGCCTGACCCGGTGGGCCCGGTCACCAGCACCAGCCCCTTAGTGAGAAAGCAGAGGTCGAGTATTTCCCTGGGCAATCCGAGCTTTTCAGCCGTAAATATCTCTGTCGGGACCTGCCGGAAGACCGCCCCCATGCCGTAACTGTCCATGAAAACATTCACGCGGAAACGGGCTAGGCCGGCTATTTCATAGGCAAAATCGGTATCGCGTATTTCTTCGAATTGCGCCGCGTTATGGGCGGGCATGATAGCGCCGAGCAGAGCGCTCACACGGTCAGTTCTCACTATCGGCTCGTCATAGAGCTCTTTCATATCGCCGTTAACACGTACTATAGGCAGGTGGCAGGAGGTAAGATGCAGGTCCGAAGCGCCCAGCGTGAACATCTTGCGCAGCAGGGCGTTTATCTCCGGCTCAGCCGCGGCAGGCGCAGCGGAGGGCTGGCGCGTTTCCTCCTTCCAGTCGCGGCTCCCGATCAAAGTTATTCTTACGGCCAGCTGTTCACCCTCAGGGGAGCAGACGACCTGTACCATTTTCGCGCCGCAGGCATATTCAAATTTTACCGGTTTCAGTTGAGCGAGCCAGTCGCAGCTGTCGGCCGGCCCTATTTCCTGTATAAAGCCCATAAGCTGGGAAAGCGACAGCTTATGGCTAAGCATGGGAGAGGAACCTGTCTCGCTTTTAAGGACCGGCAACTTGCCGGACTCAAGGATAATCTCCTGACCGGTCTGAATTTTTTCTATAAGGGACTTCGCTGTTTCCTGCGGGTAAATTTGCATAGTTTTGGGAATCTGGAAGGAATAAAGTGATTGCCTTTAAGCGGAGATACTCCCTATCCGGACAAAAATCCGTTATTTATGTTTCTCTTAACATGATCATTGTACTACATTTTAAAAATCCCGCTTCTGAAACGATGCCGCCGTTCTATCCGGTAAATATAAAGTATCATGCCGGCTATCGAGATGTTTGAAAGTAAAAAAAGAAAAACAAACACTTTCGGGAAATATCTGAACTCGATCTCGTACGAACCGGCATGGGGTAAAAATACGGCCTTGAAATTGCAATTCGCGAGATACACGGTGTCTTTTACGCCGTTGATCTTTACCCGCCAGTTTTTGTCGTACGCGTCGGCATAATATACGACGCCCGGCCCGGCCGCCTCCACCTTGAATCGCAACACGTTGGGGTCGAAATACTCCACCGTATAAGCGCGCTTGGTCCCTGCAGCCACCGGCCCGGCGGCTTTCGCTATTTCTTCCGCTTTTGCGCTGTCGGGAACCAGCAGGAAATCCCTGCCGGGATCGGCTTTTAACGCGGCGGCCATCTCGCCGCTGCTGCGGACAACGGCGAAATTCAGGTCCGTTCTTATCATATCATCCGTCATTCCATACTTTAGTTTTTTATTCCCGATATCCAGGAGTCTGTCGCAAAGCTCCTGATTTTTCAGCATTAAAAAACTGTTCCATGGGTAATAGGTGGCGGTTCTGGTTATCAAAGGCAGGCTGAAGCCCCAGCACTCAAATTTTTGTTTCCGGTGAAGGCTTCTCTTCGCGTAGAAGATATAGCCCAGGTCCCGTGTCCCGTCAAAAACGCTTTCTGAACCGTAAAAGACGCGCTGCACCTCGCGGATGTGTTTAAAGGATAGAAGATAGTGCGCGCCGATTTCCAGCGAGATCAATCCGCAGCTCAGGCCGATCAGGATGTTTTTGCGCTTCGCGGCGGCCGTGAAATAAAGTTTCGCCGCCAGGAGAGCGACAAACGACGCGGGGATGAGAATATTCGCGCACTTATATCCGAACCAGAGATATAACGCGGCCGCCGCGACAGCGCCCGCCTTCGCCTTATATTGAGTAGAGGCCGCAAAGCGTTCGATCCCGATAGAGACGAACAACATATAAAATATGATCAGCGTGTCGTATATCACGCCCCAGTACATGATCTTTCTCAGGAACGGGAAGAGCAGCACGTAATACAGAATAAGGAACGGAGAGGTTTGCATCGCGCAGACCGAACCCGCGAATAACAGCGTGGCGATGTGGGGGAGATACTTTTTGAAGGACCCCGGCCCCGCGACACCGTAGAGGAAAAAGAAAAGACTGAGAGGCCCGGTATAGAACAGGGAAACACCCGGCAGAAAACAGGCCAGCCGCCGGAATCCCCAGGGACCCTGCTTGGCGTTTAAAAACTGGGCGAATGAGATATTTTCCAGGTCTCTGCCGATCCGGGTGAATTTCGGCAATTCTATCCGGTAGACGTAAAACTTATACAGCAAAGCGGCCGCAGCCATTACCAGAAAGGCCAGTATAACTCCTTTATTCGCCGTCAGGGAATCAAGCAGCCGCGATTTGCCCTCCTTAGTCGCAGCCGAGATAAGCGCCGCGGCATAAGTGAGCAGGATAAGGGAGATCGGGACGGCATAGGCTCCCGCATGGCAAATGAAGAGGACATAGTAAAAAATAAGCCGGAGCAGGACTCCGGGTTCGCCGCCGTCTATATATCTGCAAGTGTAATACAGGCAGAAAGGCACAAAAGTGTAGATTTGAAGAGGCGTTATATAAAGCCCGAAATTATCGTGTGCGGCGGCGTAAGCGAAACAGGCGGCAAAGGCGATAAAAAGCGGGATGGTTTTGTTTTTTGTTTCTGAAAAATAGCCGTAAAATTTATAGAGCCCGGCGGTAAACACGGTCATGTAGACGAAGAGTATGAATTTCACCGCGTGATTGATATTGAAGCGGATAAAGAACCACGCCAATTTCAGCGCCAGGGCGCTTATCGTGTGTATGGGGGAATACTGCACAAAAAGAGAGTGGATAATAAAAGGCTGACCGTTATTGTTAAAAGGGTCCCATAAAGGCAGGGTCCCGTTAAGTATGCTCGCGACATAATACTGGAGCATGAAAAAATCTTCCAGCGGTTCCCCGGTCGTATGGTAATTGAAAAAGGTTATGTGGGAAAAGATCAGGGCGTATGCCGCGAAAATACCCGCAAGGAAAAGGATCTTGTTCCGAATAGCCGTTTTCATCCGTGTCGCTCCTGGATTACCGGTTAATTTTATCAGTTTTACCGCGCGATTGGGACACAGCCCCCTGCGCTTGCAGGAGAAGGCCGCGAGCATAACCCAGGCCGTCTGATGAGCATAGCCCCGCCCTTTTGGGCTGAACGTTATAATCCAAAAGAGCGGGGCATAGCTCCTGATACGGCATTGGCATAGCCTGACCGCATTCGGGACGGCGGAACCGCACCACGGCGTAGCGCATAACGCCGCACTCCGCGAACCTTTCAAGAGCGGTTATCATAGCGGGACGGGGTGCGAATCGGACGGGGTTTTCAGCCGTTCTTCAAATTCCGGCGGAATTTATGGGCCGGATCCTTCACAATGCACAAAGGCCGGGGCTGCTTCCAGCCTCTACTGTTTCTCACCTCTGAAAAGGCGGGAGTGGATTGAAATGGAAAATCCTCTGCCCCTCTATCCTATCCCCTTCTTCGGGCAGAGGGCGGTCAGGGGACATTTCCCGCACAGCGGTTTGCGGGCATCGCAAACGGCGCGGCCATGCATAACCAAAGCGTGGGCGAACCATATCCAGTCTGATTTGGGGATTCGGGCCATCAGGTCCCGTTCTATTTTTACCGGGTCTGTTTCTTTTGTGAAATCCAAACGGAAAGCCAGCCGTTTTACATGGGTGTCCACCACCACGCCTTCCGCTATGCCGTAGGCCGAGCCCAGAACCACATTGGCGGTTTTTCGCGCCACGCCGCGCAGCGTAAGCAGTTTTTCCATGTCGGCGGGAACTTTGCCGCCGAAATCTTCGGCCACGCCGCGCGCGGCTTCTTTAATTGAGAGCGCTTTTGAATGGTAAAAACCGGTGGAGCGTATAAGCGTTTCCAACGCGCTTAAAGGGGCGGCCGCCATTTCAGCCGGTCCGGAATATTTTTTGAACAGTTCCGGCGTTACCATGTTCACGCGTTCGTCGGTGCACTGGGCTGAAAGGATGGTGGCTATCAGCAGTTCAAAAGGGCTTTTGTGGCTGAGCGAGCAGCCGGCTTTGGGGTAAGATGTTTTTAGAATTTTAATTATTTCGACTGTGTTTTTGTTCATAAAGTTAGCAGACAAAGAGGCATAGACGCGTAGATGCGTGGTATGCTGGCCGCATTGCTATACATCTGTATTGCTATGCGTCTAAATTGCTATGCATCTAAAGTATAAAATCCGTTGACAAAAATTTTGACTTGCGGTTGCGCAGTATATCGCGGATAAGTTTTTTGTTGGTGTCCGAATCCTTGGCCGCCACCAGCGTCCTTATTGAAAATACCCGCAGGGCGTCGGACACGGAAAGAGTGCCTTCGGCCGAGTCTTTCCTGCCGGTGAACGGAAAAATGTCCGGCCCGCGCTGGCATTGGCTGTTTATATTCACGCGGCAGACCTGGTTCACCAAAGTGTCCAGCATCGGGGCGATTTTATCCGTGTCCCGCCCGAAAACGCTTACCTGCTGGCCGAAATCCGAGTCCACCACATATTTCAGCGGCTCTTTTATATCGTCAAAAGGCGCCACGGGTATTACCGGCCCGAACTGCTCCTCCCGCCACAGACGCATTTTTTCATTGACCGGGTAGACTACGGCCGGGTAGACAAAATTGCCGTTTACGAGCCCCCCGCTTTCGTTTATTACTTCGGCGCCGCGCTGTTTGGCGTCGGCTATTACTTCGGCCAGGTAGGATATCTTGTCGTCTTCCGGCAGGGGGGTGATCTTAACTTTTGGTTCCCAGGGCATGCCCAATTTCATATTTTCTATGGCGGTTACCAGTTTTTCAATAAATTCGCTTTGCACGGAGCGGTGGACGAACAGTATTTTAAGAGCGGTGCAGCGCTGGCCGTTGTAGGAAAGCGCGCCGGTCAGGCTTTCGCTTACCGCCAGGTCAATGTCGGCGTCGGGCAGTATTATGCCGGCGTTCTTGGCGTCAAGACCCAGCACGCAGCGCAGGCGGTGAGGCTTGGGGTGCTGTTGTTTTAAAATGTCGGCCACTTTACTTGAGCCGATAAACGCCAGCACATTCACTTCGCCCGTTTTCATTATGGGGCCGATTATCTTTCTGCCCTCGCCGTAAAGCGTGTTCACCACGCCTTTGGGGAAAGAGTCGCGGAAAGCCTCAAGCAGCGGGCGGTGCAGCAGCACGCCGTATTTTGGCGGTTTGAAAACTACGGTATTGCCCATAAGTATTGCGGGTATCAGGGTTGTGAATGTTTCGTTAAGCGGATAGTTGTAGGGGCCCATGCAGAGCGCCACGCCGAGCGGCGCGCGCTTTATCTGCGCTATCACCCCCTGCGCTATGGACAGGCGCGAAGCGGTCCGGTCCAGGTCTTTCAGCGCGTTTACGGTGTCAATGACGTATTCCACCGTGCGGTCAAATTCTTTTTGGGAGTCTTCAAGGGATTTTCCTATTTCCCACATAAGCAGGTTTACCACTTCGGTCCGCTTTTCCTTCATGCGGTAGACAAACTCTTCCATGTGCGCCGCGCGCGCTTCCACCGAAAGCGTCGGCCAGCACCCCTTGCCTTCGTCATAGGCATTAACGGCTGCGTCAAGCGCCGCAAGGGCCTCTTTTTCCGTCATCAGCGGGTATGAGCCCAGGCGTTTGCGCTTCAGGCCATTTTTGCCCTGCAGGCTTACGGGCGATAATACTTCGTGAACCGGCCCCCGCCAGGCCCTGATCTTTCCGTCGATCAGGTAATCTCTCTGCTCAAGCGGCGCGATCCTTGCTTCCTTCGGAATGTCGCTCTCCGCAGGGAAGATGTTTTTAACTTTGTCAGATATTGTCATAAATTGTTACTGCCAGTAGACAGAATTCAGTAGTCAGAATTCCGACTTCTAACTTCTAACTCCTGCCCTACTTTATCACCGTTTTAAAAAATATCTTTTTGCCGTTTACCAGCGCCCCGTTCTTTATTTTTGCGAAATCCAGGCCGAACTTTTCAAGGAAGGAAACTTCCCTCACGGACCCGGTGTCCTGCGTGGCCTCTATCAGGCGGCCGTTCCCGGCGTAAAGCATTACATGGCTTATGTTTTTCGGCTTGTCCTTTTCAGAGGAAAAAATAAGGTCGGCAATTTTGAGGTCTTCGCGTGAAACTGATTTTCCGCGATTGAACTGGTCGGAGGCGTTTCTTGGAAGGGCCACTCCCCAGGCCCGGTAGGCGAGGTTTACAAGGCCGGAGCAGTCTATGCCCCAGGCCGAGCGCCCGCCCCAGTAATAGTCATCCTTAAGAAAAAGCTTCGCGGCGGAGAGTATATTCCTGCGCAGTTCCGGCGCCGCGGCCTTCAAAGGCAGCCGGTTTATGTCTTTCTCGCTTATTTCGCCCGTCAGGGAGTCGGCCGTTAATATTTCCAGTTTTCCTGATTTCCTGCCTGTGATTTTAACTTCAGTGCCGAGCGAGAGGGTTTTGCTGTCTCCATCGGACGTCGCGGCCGATCTTTTAACCTTTATCACGGCGTCGGCTTCGAACGGGGGGGAAAAAGCCAGGTCTTCAAGTTTTACCCAGCCGGAGTAGGGTTTAAGGTCTTTTCCGCCTGCCGACGTGGTTTTCTGGTCGCCGGCCTCTATTTTAGCCCATTGGCCCTGCGCCTCAAGGATGTCCGCGGGCTCCCCCATTAAAAGCTGCGTTTCAATTAATTTTTTACGCTCTTCCGCATTCGCCGGGGGCATGGAGAACATTTCAGTGTAAGGGGTTTTGACCGCTAAAAAAGAGTTAAGGCTGTTGGCCACGGCGTAAGCGGTGCCGTATTTGTTTTTCAGCCAGGCGCGGGCGAATTCTTTGCGGTTATAAATCCGCTCCACGGTTTTTTCTTCGGGGGCGGCGGGGTCGTTCGCCAGCACATCGCCTTTGGCGTCAAAGCCTTTTATGACCAGCAGATGGCCTTTTGTTTTTTTCAGCGGTGAGTTCCTGACTTCATCGGGGCCGAAGGTGACGCTTGCTATTAGCGTAAGTCCGCGCGAAAGATAGGCCTCGGCTTCGGACATGGAATTAAGTCTTGTCAGAAAGGCGTAAAGCCCTTTGGAACCGGCATAGGCGGTGTTAAAGCCCCAGTTACCGTATATGATTTCCTGGCTGTCCAGCACCGCTGAGGCGGTTTCAAGCGGAAGCACTTTTTGCCCGTAATAATTCATAACCATGGCAAGGGACACCGGACTGCATATGTCGCCTGAGTAGTTTACCTGCTGGAGCATTTGCGAATAACAGGGGACGGTAAGTTTAAGCTGTTTCGCGTCACTGCCTTTTTTTATGGCGGCTGACTCGTCAAAAGGCAGGGTGGTGTCGGTGTAAGCGGCTGAAACCAGCCTTAAAGCGGCGCCGTCCTCTTTGGAGATTAGCGTGAAGCGGTAGCGCAGGGCAAAAGCTTTTGTTTTGAGCTTTAAGATGTCCACTTCCATTTTACCGAATTCATTTTCCTGGCCTTTCACGCTGGCGGAGCCGCCGGAGCGGAACAGCCCGAAATCAAACCAGGGGCTCCAGCCGTCCGCGGTTTTCACTCTGGCTTCAAGGCGCGAGGCGCCGTCAACGCCCAGATCGGCGTTGGCGCTCATCAGCAGCTCGTTAAAAGGGAAGGCGGTCTTTATTTCCCGCGAAACTAAAAAGGCCTCCGGGGTTTGAGAGCTTTTCTTTACAAGCCGGAAAAGCCCGTCTTTCAATTCGGGTTCAGCCAGACCATTAAGTTCGGCTCCGGAAAAATCCGCCGGCAGGAAATGGACCAGGGTGAAAGAGCGAAAAGCTGAACTGGACGGATTTTGGGCTTTTATTTGCGCTGTCATGGAGATAAGGATCAATACCGGCAATATTTTTTTCAACACACAGGCTTTCCGGGACGCGTTAACTTAGATTTGCAGATTGATAAAGTCTATGTTATCAAAAAAAGCGGGTTTTCAGAAATTTAAACGCGGCTGCAAAGCGGTTTCCCCTTACTGAATTATTCTCCGACATGGATCGTCCGGGTGGCAATGATCCGGCCCGCGGTTTCGTAAAAGGCCACGATCTTCCCATCCAGAACAATGATGGGTGTATGGTTATCCCCAACCTTCTGATCCTCCACCAGAACGCGGCCAAGCGATTGGAAATTCCGGGCCGGGTCAAACGCTTCCACATAGACCATACCCTGATCTATATCCGTTGTATAAGAAACAAAGAGGATGCCATTCAGGAGCCTGGAGGATTTGGGGGCCGTGGAAAATTCTCCTTGACGTCCAGCCAAAAGCACGGCCTGACCCGCTGTCGCGCTCAGATCGTTCGTCAACGGGATCGCATAGATTACAGACCGGCTCCCCGGGCCAAGGGAGATGCCGGCAATGAGATACACGCGGTTCTTGATCACAACGAGCGAGTTCTGGGACAGATGCCAACGCTTCTTGAAAACGGTCTTAAGATCCAGAACCTTCTCCCCGACTTTTCGCATGGCGTCATTAAAGACCATGACCCTGGCCCGGTCAGCGAGGTTGAATCGGGTCAGGACGTAATATTTCCCGTTGAAAAAGATGGGCGACGGGTCGTCCACGGCCTGAGTGCCTATGACCTTTTCCCTGTTGAAATGATGAAGCATCATCGGGAACAGGGGACAGCCGAACGCCACATCCCTGCCCTGCGATAAAAGACGTGATCCGCCCTTCCCTGCCGCATAAAGACCAAGGTTCAGGGAATTTGTATCGCATTTCTCTGTAATCTCAAAGTTGATAACTCTTTCAAAAGCATAAAACAGCCTGCCCTTAACGGGAGCTGTGCGGATATCGGTCACACGTGACCCGCCGGACGTTGCGGAAAAAAGCCGCTTAGGCGGCTCGACCATCTTCAGCTTGTGGTCGAGGACCGCTCTCTTGATCGTGCCCTCGTCATTGTAAAGAAGATACACCTTGTTCCCGATGACTTCGGCCTCGGGCCGATAACCTCTGAGAACGGCGCCGGAGGTATCTTTCACCGGGACAGCCTCCTCGATATTCATGCTCCCAAAATCCCGGGCAATTGCCGCAGGAGGCGTCACCGCCCCCGCGATGGCAAAACTGGCCAGGAACAAAAAAAACATTCGAGTCCGCGACATACGTCCCCCTCTTTTGAGAGTGAAAAGCTGATCAAGAATCTGTGGGTATTATGCTATTTGCCGGATAAAAAGACAAGTCCCCGTGACGGCATCCCGCCCTTTTGGTTCCAATGCACATCCACAAGAGCGGGGCAAGTATTGTATCATAGATAAAATGGTCGGTAGGGAGCGCTTTTTAAAAATTCTTTTAGGAAGCCAGGGCGTCGGAGGCTGGGGGATTTTACGATAACGGCTCTTATGTTCGCCACAAAATAAATGATTTTTAACTTAAAAAGATCACGCGGCGCGGTATCGGCGTTTTTTTGCGCTTTTACGCTGGTTTTTTATTCCGGTGTAAATGCGCGCGCGGCGGAACCGGAGATAAGTAGTTTTCCCGGAGATGTTCTCAAAGAAACGGGCAGGGTTTTTACCTCGCCGGCGCGGATGAGCCCGGCTGACGGCTACTGGCTGGCCGGACTTGCCGGCGGCGGGCTTTTGATCTATTCAATGGACGGGCAGATAAGACACGCTTTTAAAAAAAACAAATCTTCGTTCAATGACAGCGCGGCCAATACGCTTGAAAAATTAGGCAACGGCGCTTATGACCTGGGATTTCTTGGGGTTTATGGGGCGGCGGGTTGTCTTTTGAAAAAACCCGAAATGACCGGCACGGCAATGCTTGCGGCCGAGTCTTTCGCGGCTGCCAATGCCGCCGGCACGGTTGTTAAAGTAATGGCCGGGCGCGCGCGGCCATATGCCGGGGAGGGGAAAGGCGGTTTTACGCCTTTTCACGCCAAAACCGCTTATACTTCATTCCCGTCGGGCCACGCCACAAGCGCTTTCTCGGTGGCTTCAGTAATAGCCGCCCGCTATGAGAGTACGGCGGTCGGCATTATCGCTTACTCTTTGGCCTCCGGCGTGGCCATGCAGCGGATATACGCGGACAAGCACTGGGCCTCGGATGTTTTTGCGGGGGCGGCGTTGGGTACTGTGGTGGGCAGGGCCGTGGTTAAAAACGCCAAAACCAAAAAAGAAAAAACCGCTTACTTGCTGCCTGTGTTCGCGCCCGGCTACAGCGGCGCTCTGGCGGTTTTCAGTTTTTGAAAGGTTCCTGGTGTATGGTTACCCTGGCTACGCCGGGCATTTTGGCCCGCAGATGGCCTTCAAGCCTTTCAGCCAGGTTGTGAGCCTCATTCAGCGGCGCTTTCGCGGGCAGGGCCAGGTGCAGGGATATTAAAAGCCCTCCTTCGGTCCGCCTGACGCGGATGTGATGAGGGCGTATTCCTTCGGGCAGGGGAAAATCTTCAAGCGCCGCCGCCGCTGAAGCCGTGTCCGCTGTTTCAGCCGCGTCCGGTTTTGGCGCTTCACCTGCCGGCTCAAGGTGGGTGGTTATTTCAATCAGGCCGTGTCCGGCAGCTTTCAGTTCCTGTTCAAAAATCTCAGCTTTGCGGTGGGCCTCTTCAACGGTAAGGGCGCCTTCCACTTCAAGGTGCAGTTCCACCGCGCGCCTCCCGTCCTCTTCGTAAATCCTTATATTGTGCGCTCCCAGTCCGTGTTTTTCGGCAAGAGCTCTTACGGATGACGGCAGGTCCGGGTCAGAGTCATGGCAGGGCTCAACATGCACCACTACGTCCGCCTGGGGGATAGCCTCTTTAACCGAGGCCTCGGCCATGTCCGCTATATGATGCGATTTTTCAAAGGTGGTGCCGTGTTGTACTGACAGCGTTACATCCGCGAAGATTTCAGGTCCGGAACGTCTTACCCTGGTTTTCAGCACTTCGGCAACTCCGGCCACCCTGGCCGCCGAGGCTACTTTTTCGCGCAGGCCGCCCGGGATGGCGTCAATAAGGTCGTCCACGGATTTTTTGCCGAGCACCCAGCAGGCGTGCACCACGATTATTGCCACGCCGAGTGCCGCTATCGAGTCCGCCTTTACCATCCAGGGCAGATTAAAGCGGTTGGCGGCCAGCACACAGCCAAGGCCTGCCAGCACAACGTAAGAAGACCAGATATCGCTTTCAAAATGCAGCGCGTCGGCCTCCAGCGCCTGGCTGCCCCATTTTTCAGCGGTGTGCCGCAGCGCGCGGGCCCTGGAAATGTTAATGATGATGGAAAGGATTATCACAAGGAAAGACCAGATGTTCACCGTCACCGGCGTGTCCACGAAGAACAGCCTTTTAGCCGCCTCCCGTACTATCCACACGCAGGTGGCCAAAAGCAGGATGGTTTCGAACAGGGCTGAAAGATTTTCCACTTTGCCGTGGCCGTAGGCGTGGTCGGCGTCGGCGGGGCGGCTTGAGACGCGCACCGCCCAATATGTGACCAGGGCGGCAAGCAGGTCAAGGCCGGAATGCGCGGCCTCGGACAGTATGCCAAGGCTGTTGGTCCAAAGGCCTATTACCAGTTTGGTGCCGACAAGCGCCACGGCGGCGCCGACCGAAGACAGCGCCACGGATTTTTTTTCTTTATTGGCCTGCGCGGAATTGTGTCCGTGCGGCTGGATGTTTTCATTCATAATCTAAAACTAACTCCCGGTTTTATTTTCGGTCCGCGGTACTATAAAAAAACCACGGGACTTTTTCAAGAGTCCCGCGGTTTACCCCGCTGCCTTAAGGCCCGGCCGCGCCCTAGAGTTCCGTCCTAAAGGCCGCCTGTTCCTATTTCAGGAAAATATTAGCAATTGTTCGCGCAGCGGTCAATCTGGTCGGGGCACCGGGAATCGAACCCGGAATTCATGCTCCCAAAGCACGCGTGAGAACCATTTCACTATGCCCCGCCCTTTTGAGTCTGATCAACTCTAAACAGACTCAAAAGGGCGGGGCTATGCCCCATCGCGAAACTCCTTTTGAGTCTGATCAACTATTTATATTGTAGCCAGTTTTAAACTGTCTTTTAACCGTTTCTTCAAATGGCCAATTACGCTGCCATGATGTTTCAATTTATATTCCCGGTTACAGGCGTCGTTCTTACTTAGGTATGCTTCATAGTACACTATTTTTAACGGGATGTATGGACGAGTTGATTGAACATCTCCGCTATTATGCTGTGCAATCCTTCTTCCCAAATCTTCAGTCACGCCTACGTAATGAAAACTAGTATCCGCGTTTGCCAGATAATAGACGTAATGCATTTCTTATACTATTCTACTAAAAATCATGGCGCTGTCCGGGCGGCGTGCAAGATTTTTGTCTAAAATTGCAGGAAAAGTATATAATATGGATATATTCCGGGATGGTGAAACGGTATCACGGCAGACTCTGAATCTGCTTTTCTAGGTTCGAATCCTAGTCCCGGAGCCATTTTGAAGGCCACGAAAGTGGCCTTCTTTTTTTGGCTCCGGGACAGCAAGCCAACTGCTTGGCTTGCGATAGGATTCGAAAGGCGGAGCGTTGTTGAGCCAGCAGGCGAAACCGCGAGCTGGGGTCGCGAGTTCAGGCGAGCGGCGGCGAGCCTGAAACTTGTGACCGAATCCTAGTCCCAGGCCCGCAAGGGCCTAGCAGTTTAGAAAATAGTCAAATAGTAAACAGCGTCCCCTGGCTCGGGTCGCCATTTGCGAGGCGTTCTTGGAAGGGAATCTTCTTCCGGAGGAAAATGATCTACTCCTCCGCGGTCGCGAACTCGCCCTTGTCCTCATAAACCATAACCATGGCTTTCGCGCCGAATATCCTGATTACATATCCGCCGACAGCGCCGCAGACATACGCGAATATTACCGTCACCACAATACCGGTAAGTTGCGCCTTCATTATGCCGGGAACGAAAAGTATCGCGACAAGGCCGCCCAGCAGGCCCGGCATGCCGTGCAGATTGTGCACGCCGCAGGTATCAACTATCTTAAGCGCGGCCTGAAGTTTCGGCTGTATCACGACATAGCCTATAACGCACAGCCCTCCGGCGAGCAGCCCTATCCCGAAAGCGACGGGCGCGCTGACGATGTTGCATGCGGCGCCTATCGCCACGCCGCCGGCCAGGGCCGCATTGGCCATGTCGGCGATAGCGGGCTTGCCTTTTCGCAATGCCGAGCTCAGGATAAAGGTCATAACCGTTGCGCCGCAAAGCGCCATAATGGTGTTGACGGCCGTTTGCTGGGCCTGAGCGTCCGGCACCACCGCGCTGCAGAAGCTGGGCCAGAAGAGCCACAGCACCATGGACCCGATCATTGAGAACCGGTCGGAGGTTTCATCCGTTTTAATTGCTACGGACAGGTGTTCCTTTTTTGTGAACGCCATCGCAAGGCCAAGCCCGAAATACGCGCCGAAGGCGTGAATAATTATCGAGCCCGCCGAATCCTGAAAACCTTTGGTTATGCCGAGCCCGCCGTCGAGAACAAGCCATTCGTTGACCATATAAGCGGGAACTATTATCAGGGCCAGAAGCGCGTATTGGTGAAGCTTAAGTCTGCCCAGCACCGCGCCCATGGCGATAAGGGCCGCCGCCACCGCGAATTCGGCGAACAGAAGCGCCTTGACGCTGTCCGCCGGGAAAGCCTCGGAAGATAAAACGCCGGTGGAGCGGAGGAACATGTAAACCGGCAGTCCGACCGCCACAACCAGGTAGGTGCCGGTAGTCGCGCTGTAGCCGTATTTTTTCACGGACACCATCAGGAACCCGAAGCCCACCAGAAGCATGGCCAGAATGTGGATGGAAAAATTGTACTGCTGGACCTGCCGCAAGCCGTCGGCGGCTATTTCAGTAGCAAAAACTCCGGCTGGGAACAATAGAATACCTGCAATGGCGCACAGAAGCAACACATGGTTTTTTTTCATAATAATCCGGTCCTTTTATTAAAAGCTCCGGAAATATTATATGAATTAGTAGGCAGACTTGTAAGGTTTTTCGACCATATGAATCAGGGAATCCCTGATACTTGCTATCTTCCGCAACTTATATGATTTCACTATCCACCGTCATAAAGACATTGACCATGCCCTTTTATTAAAAACCCCAGAAGTGTTATACAAATTCAGGCGAAGGTTTGTGGGCTCGTAAGGTTTTTAGAACATATAAATCTGGGAATCCATGATACTTACAATCCTCCGCAACCCGCCATAGCGGTGCAGGAACCCACGCTTAAACTGCCTGGCTCGCGTTAGGCAGGGGGAACCGCATTGCGGTGCCCCAATAGGATGGCTGTTCGGAGGGGGTGCCCGGACGCGAGTTCAGGAGAGCGACGGCGAGCCTGAAACTTGTGACCGAATCCTAGTCCCAGGCCCGCAAGGGCCTCCTCCGGTTTTTAGTGGTAGCCCTTTGGTGGGTAGTTCGACGCCCTCTTGCTCCGCGATCTGGTGCCGACTTAAAGCCGACACCTGATAACAGCCCGGGCGGAGAGGGGTTATGTTCTAAAATTCACCCATTTGCTAAAATAGTTAAATTAGGATAGAGGCAACAGTAATCAAGCCTCCGCCTCCTGAGGATGAATAACGCCCGATAGTTTCGGCATATTCGCGCAGGGCGGGTAAAAACTGTTTGCCTCCTGAAGCAGAGAATAAAGTGTATAGGTCCGCTGTATAGGTGTAAAATAAATGAGTTTGATGTGCGGCGTAAAATTTTTTTTATGGAAGAGGCTGCTAGGGAGCTTACCGCTTGCTATTCTGCTTTTCATAGCCGCTGGATATTTAGCCTGCGGGACCGGGCTGAGCGACGGATCTAGCCGCTGGGACTTTCGCGAATGCTTGGGGGCCATACTGTTGCCTGCGGCGTTCATCCCCGACCGCTTTGAGCAAACCCGAGGCGGTTTTTTTGTGATAGACGAATTGTTGGTGGTTTTTCCTCTTCAACTGCTCTATTCTTACGCTCTGCTGACCTTTAACGCCATTGCGATTGGTTCCGGAATGGCGGATAAAATTAGGCAAATATTCGGTGCAAAGGGGTAGAAAAAGGTACCTGGTACCTTTTTCTGGTACCTTTTTCAAGTTGGGGGGCCACGATTTACTATATCAACTCTATCTATTCTTTGATGTTTATGCGACTGTGGCCCCCGCAAAGGGGGCTGTTTTATCTTGGAAATTCAATTGATAATCATTTGGTAAAATATCAGGGTTGGGGGATATGTTGAAGGATAACAGTTGTTTAAGGAGAAAAAATTGTGGATGATAAAAAGACCATAAGCGATGAAGAGGCAAAAGTTATTCTGGCCCTTAAAGAAGTTCGATTGGCCACGATCAAAAAAATCCGTTCAGGGGGCAATGAACGCTACATAGGACTGATTATATCAGCCGGGATTTTGCTGTCGCCAATATTGTTCCATTTTGATCAGGAAACCACTAACTTTGCACTGTTGCTTGGTATTATAGTGGGCCTGGGCTGGCAACAAAAACGGAACGAGAATCGTTTCGATGAGCTTATCGATTTTCTGGAAAGAGAAGGTGTGATCCGTAAATAAAGACGTAATTCATTTCTAAGGCCTCGGCAGTTTTGCCGGGCTCTTTTAGGTCCGCCAGCGTTCCGCGAAGACGAGCCCGTCGGGTTCTGATATCACGTAATTCACGCCGTGCGGATGGGGAGAGTTCCCTTCATGCAACTCTGTAACCGAGAACCATTCGGCTCCGGGAAGTGCGCCGGCAGGCCACCAATCGGGCCGCTTTCCCGCGGACATCTGGCCGTACCGGGGGCAGGCGTATTCGTCACCTTTGCAGTCCGCGGGCGTGTGGGCCACGGCCGTTTTCCAGCCCGACCAGACCGTGCCGTCCTTCGCCTGGATAGCCTGTTTAAGAGTGCGTACTCGTTCGGGGGTAGTCTTCATGCTGCAGAGCGTCGCCGAGTCCATTCCGCCGCTGTTCCAGCCGTGTTCCAGAATATCGGAATCCGTAAGCGTAAATCCTTCCATGCCGATGACGGGGCCGCACATTTCACGGACCTGGGCGGACGAGTATTCCTTTGGGCCGAAGCTGCGGCTGGCCCGCAGAAAGAGGGCGGCAGCGCATACTATCAATACTATGGCGACGATCCCGGCGATCTTAAGAAATTTCATCATGTGCACTCCCTGAAAGCGCTAAAACAGGAATACTATCGCTATCATACAAAAAAGCCTGTGTTCCTAGGAGTAATAGGTTCCCATAATAGGGTTTTCATCAGTATTTGTGATAAACCAGTTGCGCAACTTGTCTGTTTGGGTGCGGGAGTTTTCTGATTTTTAGCTCTCTAGGTGAGGGCTTTTTTGTTTTGCGCATTTAGCCCGCGTTTTCAAACGGGTGAATTATCAGGTTCACTTTTCGGAAGTTCGGTCTTTAACTGTAAGGTAATGAGCGGGGGGGCGGCAACTATACAACAGTCTATTAGCAAAAAGCGCGGAATAATGTTCAAGAAGTGATTTAACGCCAAAAGAACCAGCTGTATGCCGAGAAGCAACATGATGCCGCCCGACCGCGAGTGGATATCCCGGAACTTTCTTGAGAATCTGTCCGCCATTCCCAATGTCGGAACATCCGGGTCGCCTCTTATTGAATTCAGGTCTTCTTCAAAGAAGTAGAGTAAAGGAAAAAAATTGGCCAGGATATACGAGAAAGTCATGCCGGCGATAAAGATCTCCAAAAAATTAAAAAACGTGACTGCCGGCGCGTAGTTCCAAAGTAACTTCAGGTTCGGATACGACATGAACTGAGCGAAACCTAAAAAAACCAGAATCGCAAGATGCCATGCATATAATAGGGACCTGGAAACTACTGAAAAATGGATTTCCGATAATGCGCTGAATAAAATCCCCGCCGAAAAAGCTAAGCATATAAAAAATAAAGCGGTCTTCACTGCCGGTCCTCCTATGGACGTAAATAGCGAGGCATTGGCAGAGATAGGCGGATTAAAATTAAAAGCCCCAAGTACCGCCCAGAAAAGGATGGTATATGACAGAACGTGGTATTTTGTCGTATCAGGCAGCGCAAAGAAGAGCATCTGATCCTGGTCACTGCCGGCGGATATCACCAACAGGAAGGCTTCAATAGCCATTCCCACGCAAAATAATATGATCGACAGCGCGTTCGGGTTTATCATCAGAGCGGCAGGGAAAAAATACGGAATTCCCTGTAAACCTATCATATATAAAGAGAACGGTTCCGGTCCATATAAATCAGGTGCGTAAAATCACTCATCGTTTTTCGCAAACGTGAAAACAAAATCCCCGATGAAAAATCGGGGATTTTTGTTTTCAAGCGATTCGGCTTGCCGGCTAATGCTTGACGAATTCCATCACTGTCGCCAGCGCCGGAAGCAGGATCGATCCCACCATCGCCTCTCCCGCCACCAGACCGGAGGCCAGGGGCGTCGCATAAAGATCGAACCCTCCGCCTTCCTCCGGGGAGAACTGGTGCCAGACGGCCGAGATCACGCTGCCGATGGCCATGCCGATGTTCAGCGAGGCCGGCAGGATCAGCGCAAATCCCAGCGCCGCCGGTATCGGCACAAACCAGAAGCGGCTCACCTCGTGGCCCTGCTTGTTGGTCTTCTTGAAAGCGAGCAGCAGCTCGAAGAAGACGCCGATGAAGATCGCGATAACGGACGCCTGCAGCGCGCCGTGCGGGAGGAAGGACAGGCCTTTCTCCATCACGATGGCGAGCGTGGCTATCTTCAGGCCCGTAGGGGCGGCGAGCTGGCCCGGGTTGAGACCTATGCCGTAGGTGCGCTCCAGCATATTGAACATTATCGGCGTCAGGATCGCGCCTATCGGTATCACTATCAGCTGGGCCAGGATCAGGGTCTTGAATTTGCCGCCCAGGCGCTGGGCCACCCAGAACGATGGCACGACGTTCTCCGAGGTGGCCTGCGGATTGGCGCTGACGTAGGCGGCGGTCAGGTTGGACCTGATTTGCGCGGGCCAGATCAGCCCGAACAGGAACTGCGTGGCGTTGGCCATCAGCGAGACCGGCCCGGAGCCGGTGATGCCGAGCACCCGCAGGCCGGCCACGATCAGGAGGGGCTGTATGGCCACCGCCAGCAGCACCTCCTCCCAGGGCATCGCGAACCAGGTACTGGTCATCCAGACCAGCAGCGTTACGCTGACGGCGATGCCGGTAGTGGTCCACCAGAGCGGTATGTTCTCGTCGGCCAGGGACTTGAGCTCATGCTTCTCGAATTTGACCTTGTCCCGGTGCATGAAATGGAGGACTATCGGGATGATCACGCTTGTAAGCGCTGCAGCTATCATCATGGCCGTGGCCGGCCACATCATCCACTGCACCACGTACTTGAAGTGGGAAGAGGCGCCAACGAACTCCCCGGCCTTGCCGCAGGTGGTGTTCAGAAAGTCCATCGCCTGCGCCTTCTTTGCGCCGTCCAGGCCGCCCACGGAGTTGAGCGTGTTCAGGCAGTTGCCGAAGTTCTCCTGGGCCACGCCGGAGAGGGCGGAGTACTTACCCACCAGTTCGCCGAAGGCGCTGACAAGCCAGGTGCCGAGCAGGCCGGAAAGGCCTACGGAGAGCGGTACCAGCATGCCAAGGCCGAAGGCCGCGAACTCGGGCCCCAGCGCTATGTTCAGGGCCGGGTTGGCGACGATGGAGGTGATGACGCCGAGCCCGTCGCGCAGAAAGGTCAGAAAGCCGGCGATGCCGGTGCTGACCAGCAGCAGGTCGCGCCGCCTCTTGCTGGTGACATTGGCCTTGGGATCGGTCAGGGTCTGCGCCACGCTAAGTGTCGCCTTGCTGCCCGGCCACGGGATGGAGTGGTCCCTCAGGATGGAGCCCCTCGGGAATATTCCCATGAACACACCGAGGTTGGCGGAGACGAACAGCCAGAGGAACATCTGCCAGGTGGTCAGGTTGAAGCCGATGTTGCGGCCAAATACGTTCTGGATGTAGTAGAACGCCGCGAGTATGACCACCATGAAGGCGATACTGGACACGAGGCCTATCATGGTCTGTATGATGTTGAGCTCTACGGCGAGCTCCTGGCCCTGCATGCGCTTGCCAAGCACGAAGGCGGCCAGGAACATGCCGCCCATGGTCAGGTCCACGCTCTGCCCGAGCTTCAGCGTTACGTACGGGGTCGCGGCTGCGGCCACGGCGCACAATAAACCGCCCAGCAACAGCAACCGCCAGTTAAGTTCTTTCATGTTGTCACCTCAGAGTTATAATATAGTTCCGCGGCGCGTTTTTTATTTCAAAAAATATTTTTCTGCTCCGCTTATTCCATTTATAATATAAATAATCCAAGAAGAAAAGCTATTTCGCCGGGAGGAAGGTTTGTTCTGCGCCCGCCAGGCGGGCAGGTAACGGTCATGTTATTGCGGCGCACCGCTTTGCCCCGCAAAGGGAGTTCCAGGTCCCAGCCTCCGTAAGGGGGCTGCTTTATAGGGGGGGAAGAGCAAGTGCCTTTTCGTTATTTACAACGGCAAAAATAATTACCTATGGGCAAGGATGAATTTTATAAGGATAGCGAGACCCGCCAGAACAAGCAGGACAGTTATGGTCCGGCTGGAAAAAAAACCTTCCGGTTTTATGTCTCCGGGCCGGGGCGCGGACAGGGTCATGCCGGACTGTTGTGCGGCCGCGTCGGCCTTCTTGAGGGCTTCTTCGTAGCTCGCGCGCACGTCAAGCGGCATGGCTTCAAGACTGTCGTATCCCGTGCCGTTTACCGTGAACTTGCGGCGGACGGCGCCGAGCCCGGCCGGGCCTAGCGCATTCTGTAGTATCTGCCTGTCCTCCTCCGGCACCTCGTCCAACGACCCGTATTCTTTCCCGTTTACCGTGAACTTGCGTTTGATATCAATATTGAAGTGAATGCCCATACGTTCAGCCTCCTCCCCGCCTTTCTACAAAATATATAAAACCTGTGGTAACAAAGGCAAATAAAATCCCCCGGATTTGAGGCCGGGGGAAGTCGGCGAGGAAGGGGCGGGGGAAAATTACACATGCGCCGGACTTGGGTGAAAAGTTCGAACGCCGTTTAACTCCCGGAAGCAGGCTCTGATGGTTCAAAAAAACGATTTATGGGAGAACCATCCCGTCTTTTTTATATCCGGGAATCGGCAGTTTCAGGGCTTCGTCCAAAAGACGTTTTCCAACCACAGGACGGCGCGGGCTCCACAACTCATGCTTCAGTTCTCCGGGGCTATCATCTGTCAGGTGATGGCTTGCTGTCAGTATCATCATGGTGCGGAGTTGTTGAAGGGGCGTGTCACCGTGACGTTTTTTTATCTCTTCCGGGGTGTCCTGGGGATGAATCGCCCACCGCAGCGAAAGGCGTTCCCCTTTAAACAAGATCATCAGTTTATCGTACACTTCATCGTCAGTCATAGTTGTTTAACCTCCGTCGCCGGGAGTTGCATGTGTACCGTGGCTCTCCGATGTTTTCCATGCCTATACTGCGTTAAAACCTGTTCCAGATACGCCTGAGTATGCCTTTACCTCCTAAATACAGGGTTGCTGCCGAATGAAACTCCGGCAGTAGCAAAGATCTCTGCTATAAGCAGAACTGCTAATATTTTGCGGGGAATTATGCTGACTTGGTTTTGTTTCATAATCCACCTTCGCGATGCGAAACAACTCCTGAGTCCGATGGTGAATCCAGATTAAGGTCTGGAGGTGGATACTCCCCGGCCAATCCCGGGGATTACATCTTGACATACATATCATGGTTGACATATGTCAAATGGAACAGGGCCAAAGGACCTATTCGTGAATAGGACTTTAGACCCAGGTCCTATGCGTTCTATCTCTTTCATTATAACAGCTTATACGATAACTCCCGACCTTCCCATACCACTTTAGCCGTTACGGCGCGCGCGTTTTCTTTCTTTTTCAGCATGCCCCATGCTATGGCGAAGCGCTCAAGCTGCACCTTGGCGCCGGTAGAGCCGGAAACTGAAGAAAGTCGGGATTCTATTCCGGCTCGGGGAGTTTTTTAATTTCAACCCTCCTTTATGGCATAATAACCGAAATATGATTTTGCCTATTTGTTCAAAGCGGCCTTACCGCTGCAAACCGGACTAAAGCTGTACTGAGGGTTTGACAGATTACAACGGTTCTGGTCAATGAATAAAACTACGGACTATTAAATGACTAAAATAATCGTGTTTGCCATGCTTTTTACCCCGGTATCCGCGCAGGCGAAAAACAGCGGTGATTACCGTCCCATCGCCGATGAGCTGATTAAAAACTGCGAAGGCATGGATAAAACGATAGCCGTGGCCGGGTTTTCCTATTCCGACGGCCGCGATTCCAGGGACGGAAGCTTTGTGGCGGAGCGTCTTACGGCCGAACTGGTTGAAATTAATAAGACTAAAGTTATAGAGCGGAAAGAAATAGAAAGACTTTTTAAAGAATTGAAACTCCCGCTTCCCGGCGCCATGGATCTCGGTTCCGCCAAAGGAGTCGGCAAAGTGGTAAGCGCCGGCTGCGTGGTGGTGGGAACCTTAACCGAACTCCCCGCCAGGCGGTTGGAATTAAACGCCCGCCTGGTCGAAGTGGAATCTGGAAAAGTCATCACCGCCGCCTTAGGCCTTATAGAAAAAGATTGGCTTGAGCAATATAGGAAGATGCTTGAAGAGCAAAACAAGATAATTGAGAAAAACCCGAAGGACGCGCAGGCATTTTATGGGAAGGCCGTAATGTACGCTGAGTTGGGGGAATATGATAACGCCATAGCCGCCTTTAACATAGCGATCAGTCTTGCCCCCGCCGATTTTAAAGCTTATTTCAGCAGAGGCAATGTTTATCGCGAGCAGGGCGGGTATGATAAAGCAATTGAAGATTTTTCCAAAACGATAACAATTAACCCCGCGCTTGCCGCGCCCTATTCCAACCGCGGATCGGTATATGTCACTAAGGGCGAGTATGAAAAAGCGATCAATGATTCTTCCAAAGCGATAGCAATTGACCCGAACAGCATTACGGCCTATTTCACGCGCGGAACCGCCTATTATAATACTGGCGAGCACAACAAGGCGGTTGAGGATTATTCCAAGGCGATAGAACTTGACCCGAAGCGCGCTTTGGCATATTCCGGCCGGGCACATGCCTGCTTTGCCCGGGGCGAATATGACCGGGCAATTAGCGATTCTTCCAGGGCGATGGCAATTGACCCGAAATGTGCCGACGCATATTTCAGCCGGGGGCATGCCTATTTCGGCAAGGGCGAGTATGACAAGGCGATTAAAGATTATTCACGGATGATCGAAATTGCCCCGGAGGACGCCAGGGCATATTCCCAGCGCGGAGCCGCCTATGCTTTAAACGGCCAATTCAATAAGGCGATCGAAGATTGTTCCAAGGCGATAGAAATTGACCCGGATGACGCCAAGGCATACTCTCAGCGCGGAGGCGTTTATGCTTTGAGGGGCGCGTCCGTGGCGGCGATTAAAGATTATTCCAGAGCGATAGCAATTGACCCGAAGCTTGCCGAGGCGTATTCCAGCCGGGGGACAGCCTACCTGGCCGAAAATCAATATGATCAGGCGATTGAAGATTATTCCAAGATGATAGAAATTGACCCGAAACTCGCCGTGACATATTATAAACGCGGAAATATCTATCTCAAGAAGGGCGAGTTTTACAAGGCGATCGAGGATTATTCCAAAGTAATAACACTCGATCCGGCGTATGTCTGGGCGTATTATTACCGCGGCAGCGCCTACGCTAAAACGGGTGAACTGGATAAGGCGATCGAGGACTTTTCCAAAGCGCTGGCAATTAAGCCGAACCTTGCCAACGCATATTACAACCGCGGGAATATCTACGGTGAGAAAGGCGAGTATGATAATGCGATTGAAGATTTTTCCAAGGCGATAGCGATCGACCCGAAGGATGCCAAAGCATATTATGGCCGCGGAGTTTCCTATAGTAAGAAGGGGGAATATGACAAGGCGATCGGGGATTTTTCCAGCGAAATAGCGATTAACCCGAAGTATGCCAAGGCATATAATAACCGCGGGCTTGCCTACGAGAATAAGGGCGATTACAAAAAAGCGGCGGCTGACCGCGAAAAATACCGAAAGTTGACAAAACCCAAGTAATTAACCGCTTCCCCGAAGTAATAAATCCCCGAATTACGCCTGAAAATATTCCATAACAGCGCGTTTTGAACAACGCTTTTAACGCGTCTGTACGCTTAAATAGAATGAGTTCCCGTCACGCAGAATATCCAAAAGCACACCCTCGCCTATATTGGCTTTTGCAAAGGCGGAAGAAAAATTTTCACCTTAAACTGAACAGGAATGGAAATTAAGACGGAAACTTTGCCAAAAGCGTACAATTCAAAAAGGGTGATAAAATATGAATGAAAACATTAAAGTTATCACTTTGGATTTTGTAAATGCGTTTTTGCTGAAAGCTGAAAACGGTTATGTTTTGATTGACACCGGTTTGCCCGGCCACGGAAAACCGTTTTTAATGACGGACTATCTAAACAAGCCGGCAAAATAATTTAAGGAGGTCCATATGAAGCTGAAAACGGCATTTTGTATCATGGCGGCATTGTTCTGCGCGCACACTGTTTTATCTGCCGCTGAGGAAATTCAGACGCTCCGGCTGGCGAAGCCCCGGACAAGCGGCGGAAAGCCGCTGATGCAGGCGCTAGCGGAGCGGAAAAGTTCGCGGGATATCAGCGGCAAAGAGCTGCCGCCGCAGCTGTTTGCCGATCTTCTCTGGGCCGCTGCCGGCGTTAACCGGCCCGAATCCAAAAAACGCACCGCGCCTTCGGCGATGAACTGGCAGGAAATAAGCGTATATGTCGCCACGGCGAAGGGGCTGTATCTCTATAATGCGAACGCAAATTCGCTGGAACCGCTTGTTTCGCACGACATACGCCCTCTCTCCGGATTACAGAGCGCGGCGCAGGCCGCTCCGGTCCTTCTGCTGTATGTGGCTGACTATGCAAAAATGGGAAGTGAACAGTCTGACATGCGGGATCTTTATTCCGCGGCGGATACCGGGTTTATAAGCCAGAATGTTTATCTCTTTTGCGCTTCTGAAGGCCTGGCTACCGTGGTTATGGGGGGAATTGACAGGCCGCGCCTTTCTAAAGAGATGGGTCTTGGGCCCGGGCAAAAAGTCGTTCTTGTACAACCGGTAGGTTATCCGAAGCGGGAACAGAAGGGCGCTAAAGGATGAGGGAAAATATACGGGTGCGGTGCGCCGCTTGAGAACCGGCCAGGTATAAAAGAAATAGGAAGGGGAATTAACGCTATTTTTGCAGCCCGACAATTTTCAGTTTGACCGAAAAAGAATCAACGAATTCGCTCTCAGCTTCCCAGGAACGCCTTAAGCGAAGGGCAAGTTCTGCTTCGCCGGGCTTTGCGGCCTCAAAAGTCAAAAGCTTTGTCCCGCCTCTTCCCACTATATGTCCGGACAAATTTTCCTCGGGCGCGATATACTCTTCTTTTTCCAGGCCGACAAAAGGCGCGCCTGATTTATAAACTTCCCACTGATAGCCTGTGGTCGGGTTCTCGGGAAGGGATACCTGGAATGTTTCTCCCATGGCCAATTCAAATTCCCGGCCATTTTCATTTTGCGTTATTATTTTCCGGTCTTTCTCCTGTTTCATAATCACACCTTCTCCGGCCTTTTCTCTCAAGGAACGATACTGGCATGAAACTAAACCTGATAAAAAGATAAAGCACAACCCCCAAACACACCAGGCCGGCTGTTTTGAAGAAACCTTTTTTTTATTTTT
The DNA here is from genome assembly GCA_026388155.1 of Elusimicrobiota bacterium. Taxonomy (NCBI): domain Bacteria; kingdom Pseudomonadati; phylum Elusimicrobiota; species Elusimicrobiota bacterium. The sequence continues at coordinate 130,683 of JAPLKI010000025.1, read as the reverse complement.
ATCAAAATCCACGGGAAACATAAAGTTAGCGCTCCCTCATGGAACCGGACGCTCGATCTCCCGGTTATCTAAAGTCTGCAATGCGCCCTTGAAAGGCCGCAAAAATTAATCACTACCGTTATAATACAATACTTGCCCCGCTCTTTTGGATATACATTGAGCCCAAAAGGGCGGGGCTTGCGTAAGTGCCGTAAAAAGCGCGGTGTGCCACAGACGGCCAAAAGACGGGGTGTTTTAGGACATCGTCCTTTCTGTCTTTTGTTGACTATAAATTAAATTTAGTAAGATAGATGCACAGACGATTTTGGCTGTTCCAACTGATTCTATAGGAGGCCGTATGACAGCTCAACAGTGCATGGATCAATTAAATTCAATCCGGAATTCCGCCGGACCGACCCGCACCCGCGGCCTGGGCGATGAGGTCATCCGGCTTTTTCTGGCCGGCGACAAGGATCTGGCGAGGGCTATAAAAACCGCCGCGGAGAACCGCCGGAAGCTTGCATCCACGCACGAGGAATTGTTTAAAATGGAGGAAAAAGCCCTCTGTCTCATGCTACAGCGGCAGGTGCTTAACTTCTATCCAGCCGCCAACATAAACCCCTACGTGCCGCTGGCGGCTTTGGGCTCCTGGATCATCACCTCGCACGGCGCAGTGATCCACGATTCCGGCGGCTACGGCATGCTCGGCATGGGGCACGCGCCACGGGCCGTTCTGGCGGCCATGAGCGAACCTTTCGTAATGGCCAACGTCATGACGCCCTCCTTCAGCCAGTACCGCCTGACGGAGCGCCTGAGCCGGGAGATAGGCCACCGGCGCGGAAGTTGTCCCTTCAAAAAGTTCGTCTTCCTGAACAGCGGTTCCGAGGCCGTCACCTTCACTTGCCGGGTCACTGACATCCACGCCCGCACGATGACCGATCCCGGCGGCCGGCACGCTGGAAAGAAGGTGATGAAGCTGGCGATAGTGGAAGGTTTCCACGGGCGCACCGAGGGTCCAGCGCGGCTTTCCCAGTCCTGCCGTGCGGACTACGCCAAACATCTGGCCTCCTTCAGGGATCCCGACAACCTTATGTTCGTGCCCATAAACGACCTCGCGGCCCTGCGCAAGGCGTTTACGGAGGCCGAAAAGAACGGTGTTTTCTTTGAGGCGTTATTTGTGGAGCCGGTGATGGGGGAAGGTGTTCCCGGGCTCGCCCTTACCCGCGAATACTATGATGAAGCCAGAGCGCTCACCCGGAAGACGGGCAGTCTGCTGATCGTGGATTCCATCCAGGCCGCGCTGCGCGCGCAGGGGTGCCTGAGTATAGTGGACTACCAGGGCTTTGAAACCTGCGTTCCGCCGGACATGGAAACTTTCTCCAAAGCCCTGAACGCGGGGCAGTACCCGCTTTCCGTCATCGCTTTGAGCGGCGAGGTGGCTGCCCAGTATGTTACCGGTCTTTACGGGAACACTATGACCGGCAATCCCCGGGCCATGGAAGTTGGCTGCACCGTCCTTGACGCCGTCACCGACAAAGTCCGCAATAACATCCGCGAGCGGGGCCGGGAATTCCTGATCAAATTCCAGGCGCTGGCCGAAGAATTTCCGGGGGCCATCGAGCGGGTGGTGGGCACGGGCCTGATGGCGAGCGTGATGCTGAACCCCAAACGCTACCGCGTGCTGGGCGAAGGCGGGTTCGAGGAGTTCATGCGCATCCACGGTATCGAGATGATACACGGCGGGGAATGCGGCCTTCGCTTCACGCCTTCCTTCAACATCACCAGCGCCGAGATCGACCTTATCGTCTCCGTCATCCGCCGGGGACTGAAGGAACTGGCCTCCCCTTCCGGGAAGGCCCTTGCTGCGAGCGGGGAGCATAAGGGACGAGTGGAATAAAGCCAACCCGGCACAACGTAGTCGGGCTGGTCAGCTATACTCTCTAAAAGAGGCCGGGATAAGCGGCGGGGTTCTGGCGGAAGAGCCAGGCAGGAACCCGGGGGCGATTTCTTATTTTACAGACAAGGAGAGAGCATCGGAGGAAAATAATTGATCTATTGTGCGGCGTCCCTGTTTCCCTGCCCGGATTCAGCGGCGGAGGATCTTGCCCAGCTCTTCTGCAAGTTTTTCACGGTTCCCCATACGACCGAGATGAAAAAGAACGAAGCCGCGGTCTTTGAGACCTTTGGCGGCGGTTAATATCTGTTTATCGTCCAGTTCCACGCCGTTGGCGAGGAACGCCACGCCGCGGCGTCCTTTACCGCAGGCGGGATCCGTGGCGGCAGCATAGCCGGAAGACCGGTAGCACTCCACCACCACCTCGTCAACTTTCCAGTTCGTCCAATCGGCAAGATATGTGGCGGCGGCAAAATCCCGCGGGTTCTGGGCGATCTCAATGCGGAAGCCCGGCGCCTGCGCGCGCACTTCGGCGGACAGCCAGTTAACGAACCGCGTCAGTTTTGCTTTCCATAATTCCGGAGCCGCCTTAAAAGCGCTGTTGCCGGAATGGGCCGGTGAAACGTCATAAGCAAGATGGTCGTCTATCTGCACGCTGTTGATGCCGTAATCGCGCAGCGCGAGTATTGACTCAAGGAGATGGGCGCGGACGTCTTTATTGTCCAGGTCCACCACTCTGTAACCGTCCACCCGGGCATCCGGAGCCTCCTGCAGCGCGGTATTTACGTACAGGCTCCCGGGCGTGAGCGCCCCCATGTGAATAGTCCGCTCGAACCAGGGAACCACCCGCATTTCCGGCGCCTCTTTCCGGACCACCGCCAAAAACTTGCCGAGAAGGTCTTCCTTGCCGCAATCGAAAGGGGATTTGGGAGCGCTGTAAAAATTACAGCCATAGCGGAATACCGCCGGATAAAGAGTTTCCAGGCCGGCTGCGCGCGCCAGGCGGACCAACCTTTCAAGTTCCGGCTTGTCGAGCTGCAAAACCTTCATGTCCACCCATACGCCGTGCAGCGGACGGGAGGCGGATTTAGCGGGTAAGGCGGGCACTTCGGAGACATGGATCCCCCGCTGGATATCCGCGGCCAACCGGTTTGACTCTATCCCCTGGTTGAAATTCCGCGCGGACTCTTCCGAAACGGCGGCGTCATTGCCGGCGCAATAACCCGGAGGGATGGTAATTATGACCAGCGCGGCAAACATAACCTTTTTCATTATCAACTCCGTTTGAACATCATGCGACCGCTTTATGACCGGCTACCCAAATAGTATAGCTGACGATTTTTCATGGGTCAATATGGAGAATATTTTCGCGGCGGATGGCTAATAACGCCGCTATATTTTCTACAATATACGCATGGGAAATATCTCCGCCCTGTTTGGCCCCCTGATAATAAGCTTTTATTCCATTCTTTTTGTTTCTACGGCCTTGCTTTATCGCGCCGCTCCCGCTTCGCGCAAAAGGCTGGGGGTTACGGCTTTCCTGGCGATATGTTCAATAGCGGGGATTCTCGCGGCCAACTTTCTGGGCGCCGCCGCCGGCGGTCTTGTAAAACTGCTTGAACTGGTTTCCCGCCTGCTTGCCGTGATCGCCGCTATAAACGTGGCCGGGATCTTCGGTTTTTCCCTGGTTATGCCTAAACTGAGAGCCGGGGTCTCCAGGTTCGTGGAAGACCTGATACTTGCGGGAGCCTACTTAGCGGCGGGACTTGCGGTGATATCTGCTTCCGGCACGGACCTCAGCGGCGTGCTTGCCACCTCGGCTGTGGTCACCGGCGTGGTCGCTTTCTCCCTGCAGGACACGCTCGGCAATATAATCGGCGGCATGGTGCTGCACCTGGAAGATTCTTTCATGCCCGGGGACTGGATAGGGGTGGAAAAATACGAAGGCGTGGTGCGCGAAATACGCTGGCGCCAGACCACGATCGAAACGCTGGACGGCGATCTCGTGGTAATTCCTAATATCATACTTATGAAGAGCCCTGTTACCGTGCTGGGGCGGGCCTCAGGGAACACCCGCTTCCGCGCGGTTTCTTTCAATGTCTATTACGACCGCGCTCCCGGAGAAGTGATAAGCGCGATCGATCAGGCTTTAAGGGAGGACCCTCCCGCCTGCGTGGCGCCGGCCCCCGCTCCTTACTGCGCTATAAAGGAATTTCTGCCAAACTGCGCGGCTTATGAGGTCCGCTACTACCTCACTGATCTTTCCGTGCCGGGCAGAACCGACTCCAATGTGCGCGCTAAGATTTATTACGCGCTTTCACGCGCCGGCATAAAGCTTTCCATCCCGGCCCGCTCGGTAGTTGTAAGCGAAGATGCGCAGCAGACGGCTGAGAAGAGCACGAAAAGTGAGATGATCAGGCGGCTGGCGGCTTTGAAAGGCGTTGATGTGCTCCAGACTTTGACTGAAGAAGAGCGCGTGGTCCTTGCCGGAAAACTGAAACCTGCGCCTTTCGCGCCCGGAGAAATGATCACCAAACAGGGGGCCGCGGCCGACTGGCTCTACATAATTTACGAGGGTAAAGCGGAGATCAGACTTTATTCCGGGGAAACCGTCTCATACAAGGCCGTTAAGACCCTGGGTCCGGGAGACGTGCTGGGCGAGATGGGCTTGTTTACAGGGGAGCCGCGTTCGGCTACCGCCGTGGCTTCGCAGGAGGTCCGCTGCTACCGTCTGGACAGGGAGGGTTTCCGCGCCATCATTGCCGGCAGGCCGGAGATAGCAGAGTCCATAGCCGCTATGCTCGCCGAACGGCGTCTGGAGCTGGCCGAAGCCAAAGAGCGTATGGCAGGCGAAAGCGCGGCCCACGGCCTCGGTACGGAACAGCAGGATCTTCTTTCTAAAATAAAAAATTTCTTCAGGCTTTAGCCCGAATTCCAAAGAGGGAACGGATGAGCATATCTTCGCATCTGACACCGGAACCGGAGCGGCGGCTCTGGATAATGCACGGGAACATAGATAATTCGCTTAAGTGGGCGGACAAGAAGCTTGGAGCGGTAACGGCCTTCGCGGCGGTTCAGATGGCTGTGATCAAGATCGTCGCGCCGGAAGGTGTGCTGAGCTATATAGCGCTGCTTGCGCTGTGCGCGGCCCTGCCGGTGGGCGTTTTTGGGATCTCCCCTTTTATCGAAACCCGGAAGCATATACCTTTGCATAAGCCGCGCGAGGCTGAGCGCGCGGGCGATTCTCTTATCACCGAATACGATATCGCCGGATACTCCCAGATGGAGCTGGTAAATTTTCTGGACAAATACTTCGGCGGGGGGATAACGGCAACCAGGTATTTCGAGGATATCATCGCGCGGATCGTTATCGGCGCGCGTATCGTTACGCGCAAGCGCCGCCTTTTCATGTGCTCCTGCGTTCTCGCGGGGACAGCGCAGCTCTGCCTGCTGGTTCAGCTTGTTTTGCGGTAGCCCGGATTCTTTAACTGAATTCTCCAAAAATACAATTCACCGGCGTCCGTATCCGCGGGAATTTTACGCATATACAACAGGCGCTGTCATTGGCACAACATCTGCCAGCCCGGAGCCATGGGGGCTGAAAACCCGCCGTACGCGCCGTTCTGCTGGGCGTAAATAGGATATTGCGATTCCCAGGGTATCGCCAGCGTGAACTTCTCGCCCCTGTAAATTATCCAATTGCCCATTAGGCCCGTAAGCTGCGGTTCGCCGGACTGCGAAAGCGCTCCGCTCAGGCTGAAAGAGTGGCTTTCCGACTGCACCGCTCCGTTGTACACGTAGGCGTACTGGTAGGCGTAAATATAGAAATATTCCGAGGAGCAGCCGCCGCCGCTGCATACCTGCAGATTCCCGCTGCAGCTCTTGCTCATGCTTCCGGAGCCTGAGGAGGGCTGTGGCGGATACGGCTGAGGGGGCACCGGGTAAGACGGGTATGGCGGATATTGCGGGGTGTTCTGCGGATAGGAAGAAGCCGCGGCTTCCGATACGTCGAAAGTGCAGTAAGCGGCGCCGCCTGGCAGGCTGGAGCTGGTTTCGGAATCGGTGTCGTCGCTGACCAGCACGAAGACGCCCGTTGTATCGTCGTAACCCACCGGCCTGTTATAAGCGTCGTAAAAAGTGAAGCGTACTTTCCCGGAAAAAGAGTAGCTGCCGGACACGTTGTGCACCGTGCCTGTCGCCCGTCCGTCTTTTATCTCGCAGGTGGTATAGCCCTGTTGCTGCGGATAACGCGCTTTGGTTTCAGCGGGCGCGGTTTTTTTCGCTTTTATATCGGTTGTAGTCCCGGCTGCGCTTTGCTTTATGGCGTCAGCGCGCAAATCAGTTAACCCGCCGCTCCTGGCGGCTTCCATTTCCCCGGCGGATACAACGGCCGCAACAGCCAGCAGGAACGTGGTAAGTATGGCACTTTTCATTTTAACCCCCTGTAATGACAGGCATGTACGTATATTATGCGTGAAAAATGAAGTTAGGGGAGGGTCAAAAGGCCCAGTATGAGCTTGAAATAAGGCCCATTTCCCGAATTGAAGATAAATAGAGGCTTGCTCTTATATCATGACATAACTTGCCATCAATAGGGCCGGGAAGCCGCCTATAGGGACATAAGACCTACAAGTATATGCCCTTTAGTCCTATATCAAGAGTGGGCCCTGAGAGACTTGACAAATGTCAAACTACACATAATAATATAACTAACGGTTATATATGAAAAGAAATTGTCTTTTGACGGCAATAGTAACGGCATTCCTGGGGTTCAACCTGAGCGCCCAGAATATTTCTTTTGATCCGCTTAACAGCGGGACCGCTAATATAAAAGATATAGCGGTGCCGGAACCGGCCCCTGTTCCGGTTCCACCCTCCGCCGGCGATGCCGTAACCTCCTCTTCGGGCGCTTTGCACGCCTATTTTGTGGATGTGGGCCAGGGCGATTGCGAGTATATAGAGCTGCCCAACGGCAAAAACGCGCTTATAGACGGCGGCCCGAAAAGTTCGGCCAGCTCCGGTATTGCCCAGTTCCTCACCCAGCACGGAGTCACAAAAATCGATTATGTGGTGTTGACCCATCCGCACTTTGACCATTACAGCGGTCTAAAATATGTTTTTAAATATTTACAGGTAAACAATTTTTATGACACGCGCGAGGAGAACACCGGCTCCTCCACCATGACTAATTTGCGCGCCCAAATAAGTACTATGGGTGTCAGCGTTTCCTACCCGGCGGCGGGAGACAGTCTGGACTGGGACCCCGGAGAGGTTCAGGTGAAAGTGCTGAACAGCTGCTCAGAACCCGGGTCCAGCAACCTGGGCCCCGTGCTTAATGACTGTTCTATTGTGCTGAAAGTCACCTACCATAACACCTCCATTCTCTACACCGGGGATATGCAGTCTGATGTGGAGGCCACTCTGGTGTCCACATACGGCAGCGAGTTGCAGTCTGATGTCCTTAAAGTCGGCCATCACGGCAGCCCCACCGCCACCAGCGCCGCTTTCCTGAATATGGTCAAGCCGAAAATAGCGTACATTGAGCTGGGCGCCAACAATACTTACGGCTTTCCATCACAGGCGGTATTAACCGGTTTGCAGGCCGCGGGGGCCGAAGTCTATCGTACCGACCTGAGCGGCACTCAGGAATACTCCATACAGTAAACGCTGCAAACTCACCTCCTTAAAACAGTATAGCAGACCAACACGACAAGGGTCTGTCGCGTTGGTTTTTGGATATTTTTGAAAATAAACCGGATTCAGAGGCAATCGCGTGCACGCTGCCGCAGTTATGGTGTACGGAAAAAAGTAATTTCAGGAGATGAACACGAACTTCAGGATTACCGTGCTCCTGCTCCATTCACGCGCATTGTCGCAAGACAGGCCGCAGATCCTGCGCAGGTCGGCATATAGCTTGGGGTCGGAGGTTAATATTTCAGACGGGTTTTTAACGAAAATCAATATTTTAGGGTTGTCATGGAAATTCGCCATATCGCCGAGATAATCTATCATGGCGTCCCAGTTTTTGCCGAAGTCGCCCGGAAAGCCCAGCGCCCGCTCGGAATGCTCCATCAGCGCGGGCTTTGTCTTCATCTGAGCTCCGTCAAGTTCAAACACGGCAAAGCCGCCGGCGCGCGCGGCGGCGGCCAGCGCCCCTGCTTCGGCGGGGGGCAGGTCGGCTATGTCGGGAGAGTTTGGAATCAGTAAAAAATTATTATCCATAAATAAAAATCACGGCAGAAGCCGTGATTTTTATATTTACGCCTTGCCGCTTCATTTCACGATTTTGAGATTTATAAAGTGGCCGTAATGGTCTGGCGTATAATAAATATTCTGCCCGCCGCCGATAATTATTCTTTCGGGGCCTCGGGCGCTCTGCACAGGGCCGGTCATATAGATCTGTCCGCCGATATTTACCGGCACAGGGCCGTCGCCGACATTATGCCCCGGGACTATCAACGTGTATTCTTTGTAATAACCGGCCGGGGCCTGCGGCATACCCCCTTCCGAGTTTGTATTGGTAATGCCGTCATGAGGATAAGGAAGCGGCTTGCAGGCTGAGATCTTATCAAGCAGCTGTATGATGGCGGTGGTGCGGATGGAATCATTTATTTTCGGGGAAAAATCAGTTCCCGGGGCTATGGCCGGGCTGGGGGTGCAGCTGTTTCCGCCGCCTGAGGAACCGCCGCTCCGGTCGCCGGCGGTATTTGATTCTTCAGCGGGTAAAGCTTCGGGCAGTACGGGCGCGGGCAGATCAACATTAAACTGCGCGCCGGGGAGCTGGATAAGTGTTTCAAGAACCGGTTTTGCCCCGTCCGCTTTAACGGAAGCGGCAGGGGTTGAATAAACGGCGGAGAAACCGCCGAATATTATCGCGGATGTCAGAAGCAGGCTGAGTTTTATGTTTTTCATTGTTTATTCAGATATTCCGGAAGCTTGCTTTCCTTTTTTTATATTTCTGATATTACTATAGATACTATGGTGGTTTTTAATAACAATGGCATGAGCACAAAGACCCAGGATGGCTTAGGTCTTTAGGCCTGTATTGCAAATTGCGAAATTTTGATCAACGCCTGGCCATGTTCAGCACGAACGACTTTACCACCCGGAAAGAGTCCGTGAAAGGGCGGAAATGCGATTTTCTGTTGCCGTCCAAGTAGATGGTGGGTATTTCAACCTGCATTACCCGGTAGTTGCGCCTGACGGCTTCAACCATAATGTCTATCTCAGTTTCATATCTTCCGCCGCGCACTGCCGGCGAACGGACAATATCTCCTGCGAGGGCGCGGGAAAAACCGCGGAAACCGGATTGTGAATCTATGGGGACGCGGTTGAACAGGACGCGGACCAGCTTATTTACCAGGCTGTTGCCTATGCGGCTGCGCAGCGGCACTTTTCCCGAAAACCGGCGGTAGCCTATTATAAATTCTCCGCCCTCGCTCCAGGCCCGCTGGAAGGAGGGGATGTCTTCCGGCAGATGCTGCAGGTCCCCGTCCATGGTCAGGATAAGGTCGAAATCCCCGGCCAGGGCGCTTTTCATGCCTTCAAGTATTGCAAAGCCTTTTCCCCTGTTCTTGGAGAAACTTATAACCGTCAAATTTCCGCCCTTTCTCTCAAGTTCTCTGAAATGGGCCGCGGTCATGTCCGTTGAGCCGTCGTCAACGGCTATAACCCTGTCGGCGTAGTTCATGGCCCTGGAAACGGCCTGAACGCATAAATTATCTATGTTGTAGCACGGAATGATGGCGCAGGTCCTGGGCTTTTTTTTGGGGGGGGCGGAGGGTATTTTCACAAAACCGGCGATGTCAAAAAAACCGAAAAGCCCGCCCGCCTTAACGGCCAGCAGCCGACTGCCGGCTGATATTTCCGCCGGCAAGGCTATCAGTCCCCCTTTGCGGCCGAAGGACTTCTGCAGCCGCGCCAGCGCCAAGGTCCGCCCCGTTCCGGCTTCTCGCAGCGGCCCGGATGTTTTTTTCCAGTTAAGTTTTAACGACGCTCTTACGCATGTTTTACCGTCGCAGTAAAGCGCCGTAAGCCTGACCGGGCGGATAGACGAGCCCAGGGTGGTTCTCAACCAGACCAGATCCTGTCCAGCGAAATCTACGGTTATGTGAGGGCTCAGATTTTTTTCCGCGGTAAGAAAGGCTTCCTCCCGCGCCACTTTGGCGGCCAGCCGCCGCCAGGTTGAGGCCTGAGTCCTGTAGATATTTTTAAACGCCATCTTTTCGGCGGTCTCATGCGGAGCAAGGGGCAATTTCAGGTCAAACTCAGCCGCCGGCTCCGGGCCGCGCCGATGAAGCGCGTAAAACAATGTGAGCGGGCGGCGCTCATTACCCGGAATTCCGGCAACAGCCATCTCCGTCATGACGGCAGCCGCGCTGTGATCCGGATGCAGGTCGTTCATAGACGGCGATACGATTATCGTGGGCCTGAACTCGGCAAGCATTTTCCTGAAACGGACCATAAGCCCCGGCTTTGACAGTTCAGCCGGAACCCCGGTGTCTGCAACGCCCCAGAACTCGCTTTCGACCCGGCCCGTATAGTCAAGGGCCAGCAGCGCCTCCTGCAGGCGTTCCCTGCCGTAACCGGCTTTCGCCCGCGGGCTGATGAAAATCTTCTTTTTGGACAGCATGTGGCTGAGGTGATTCCTCTCGCCGTTAGTTAAAAAAACCACTTTCACCCCGGCTCCGGCCCGGCAGGCGTTCCGCATTAAACCGAACGACGACAGGATTTCATCATCGGGGTGCGGTGCGACGATGAGGACCCTGTCGGAGCTTGTAATCTTCATTTTGCGCTCCCGCGCGGGCAGGGCAGTTCTCTCAGCTCCGCGGCTTTAGCCCAAAGCAATATCGGCCTGGCGCATGTATTTGTCTTGCCCGGAACGAAAGAATGCCGGCCCGGCGGCATGGCAACAGGCGCGCCGGAATAATTTTTCCCGTCAAGGCGCCCGACAGCCCTGCCGCCGTCTTCGCAGATCAGCGCATACTCAAGCGCCACGGCGGTTTCAAAAAATTTCCCCGTTATTTCCTTTCCGGCCGCCAGGACCTCCGGCGCCGAGCAGAGGGGAAGATAATTTGAGCTGAAAAAAGCCAGGTCTTTCGCGCTGAATCTGGCCGGAAATTTCAGAAAAACGACCGGCGTGGCGGTGCGCGCCATATCCTGAGGGACTGAATCCGCCAGCGTCCCGTTCCTGACGCCCTGCATGGCGAAGCGTTCAAGCGCGTAATAGTAGGGACGCTTCCAGAAAAGGCTTTCTCCTTTTGCGTCCATCACGGAGCCGCCGGCGGCCGCCGGCTGAAGCCTGAGCATTAAAGCAAGACTCCGCTTGTAATCCGAATTCCTGTCTGAAAAAGCGTTTTCGGCCGCAAGCCGCCCGAAAGCCGCGCCGACGGCCAGAAACAGAAGGGCCGCTTTTTTCGCGGCCTGAGCCGGGAAGTTTCGCAAAGCTTTAACGGTCAAAGCGGCAAAAACAAGATAAAGCAGCGCCCTTAACGGGAACACAGTCTGCGCCTCCCTTACCGGGTAAAACAGCAGTATGAAACCGGAGAGAAAACAGGCCGCGGCGAACGCCGCCTGGGCCGGCCGAAGGACATTTTTTAAGGCCCGAAGGGCATAATAAACCAGAACGGCCGCGAGGATCAGAAGGCCGGCCTGTAACTGCCAGTGCGTTCCGCCTTCGCCACCGGCCCGGATGCTGTAGAACACCGCGTATTTCAGGAAGTCTTTCAGCGCGCCCAGGCGGTAAAAGTGCAGAAGAAGGAGCGAAGGAAAAAGGGCCAGCCCGCCCAGCATGGCCGCCACGGCGGGCAAAGGGACACCCTCCGCGTAGAAGGCGGCCAGCGCCGGCAGAGACATGAGCTCGGCCAGGGCCGGAAAAGCCATCGTCTTAAGCGACACGCACGCGCCGAGGCCGTTTATAAGCCCCACCAGGAACAGATTTTTTACCGACGGCCGGTTAGCGGAAAAAAAATAAATCGAGGCTATAAAAAGCGCGCCCCACATGGGCTCGGGCCGCGTCTGCACGGCCATGAAGGGCAGAAAAACCCCGGCCAGCAGGGCGCAGGACAGGCTCTCCTCCGTATTTTTAAAAAAAACCGCTCCCGCCAGAAGCGCAAGAAAGAATATCTGCGCCATAAAGAACGGAAAAGCCAGATGCCTCATTTTTACCGGGAAATCCGGGCCGGGCTTTAATTTTACCGCCGATATTTCAAGCGCGGAAACCATGTGAAAAAGCGGCATATGATTGTCAAAAAAATCCCTGTACGGAGTTTCTCCGGCTGCCGCCGCGCACGCCACTCTCAGATGCTGAAGTTCATCGTTGCGAAAGACGGCATTATTTGAGCAAACCCAGAAAAAGGCCAGAAGTCCCGCGAAAGCGGCGCCGTAAAACCATGCGGAACCGGCCGATATCGTTTTTGCGCGGGATGTCCCTTCGGTGAGCGCGCACCGGTCCGCGGTATATTTCTTTATGGAAGGGAAAAACGATCGTTTTAAAAATTTATTTTCAGTCATGGCATATTCTGCTTCTGCCCGTGAAAATCAGCGTCCCGCTGCGCGGTCGTTTTCAAAAAGCCGGACCTGCCTCCCGCCAGGGCAAAGGCGTAGACAATCGCCCCCGCCGCCATGGCGCAAAGCGACGCCAGTAAAACGCTTCCCACCAGGTATTGGAGGAGATATCCTTTAACCGCGAGCAGCCCTCCCGGGCCCGGAAAGGGAACCGCGGTCCAGGGCTTTCTCATTACAAAACCGCCTGTCTTGAGACTGGCAAAAACGATCACCGGTATCATCGGCGGAATGCTTATATTGCTCGCGGCGGCGGCGATAAGCCGGTTAACTTTCAGGATAGAGGCAAAGAGCAGCGCCAGTATCAGCTGAAAGCCCCAAACCGGCGCGATCCCGAAAAATACGCCCAGCGCCACGGCCTCGGCTATTTTGAGGGGGGAATCAAGAGACTCTTTAATTAATCGCAGGGTGCTTTTTTTATCCAGAGATGGAAGTTTCATGCAATATTTGCCCCGCTCTTTTGGAGCAATCTGCCGGTCCGGGAGATATGGGTGCGGCGGCAGGCCGCGTTTCCTGGCCCAAAAGGGCGGGGCCTGTGCGGGTGGCGGGGTCACATCACCGCCGCCGGGCTCTTGTTGTTTTTGGGGCCGGCCCAGGTTATTTCGCTTTCAGCACTATCCAGTTTTCCGAAAATTGGGCCAGGGCTTCCTTGAATTCCTTGTATTTAGAGTAGTCCGCCGCCGGTATTTCCGTGCCTTCGCGCAGCAGTTCCTCGGAAAAAGTCAGGGTCTGTTTTTCAGCGCTATAATCCGCCGAATATTTCTGGCCCGCCGCGTCCAGGCTGATGTTTTCCGGGGTGTAATAAACCGCGAAGCCTTCCGGCAGTTTGATGGAAATTTTTCCGGCGCTGCGCGAGCGCGAGTACCAGAACAGAGGCAGTTCCCGCTCGGTCTGGCCTGTGTCGGCGGCGGAGTAATTAAGCCCCGGTATTTTAAGGATCATGTACTTGCCTGCCTTCATGGCGTAGTTTTTTATACTGACGGACATGGCGTAATTAATGTCTTTCGAAAGATCGGAGAGATTTTCAAGGGTGTATTTTTCAAGGACGGCCTGCGGATGCAGGTTGTGGGCGTATTGCTCCATGGATTTGTCCAGATCGTCCTTTTTATAATCTTTCAGTTCGCGCCAGGCGGCCTGGGCATTGCCGGTAAAGCGGGCGCTGAGGGTTCCTTTTAAATTGCCGTCTTTATCCAGAGTAAAAGCGTTGTTCTCCTCCGTTCCTTCAAGAGCCGGGTCAAAAAGCGGGTTGGCAAAAAGCAGCGGCCTGTTCGCGCCAAGCAGCCTTAAGCCGCTGGCTTCCTGAAGGTAGCCGGGCAGTTCGTTGAAACGGTACGTGTCTCCGACCGGGCAGAGAAAAAGCGTTTTAGAGCCCGCTTCCACAAGAGTTTCCGCCATGTCGAACTGTTTTATATTCGGATGGTCCTTGTCAAACAGGGAGTCTTTGGTCTTTATGTAGGCGAAATCCGGCTTGAAACCTGCCGCGGTGAGCATTGCGTAGAGCAGGAAGGGCTTATCCAGAGTGTTGCCGGCTTTGGCGCTGAATATTTCGCCGGTGTTTTTCGGGATGTAGCTGTATAAATTCATCCCCACAGGCTGGTGTTTTATCTCTCTGGCGACCCAGTTATAGAGCGCCTCTATTTTTTCCAGATCGGAAGTTTTGCCTTCGATAAGTTCTTTTGTTTTTGCGGCTATTTCAGGCGTGATAACCATTTTTTCTTTTAAAAGCGGCTCAAATCTGCCGCGCAGGGACTGCCAGCTGTCCTCCAGCGAAAGCCTTACCTGCGGCGCGTGGCGAAAGAAAGGGGGCATGTCGGGTTCTTCCTTATAAGAGGGCACATCGCGCATCTCCCAGGCGTAGGAAGTCCCGTCCGCCAGGTCTTTCTCCGAGAATACCCTGGTCTCCGGCATATTAAACTCTTTATAAACCAGCTTCAGGCCCGCCGGCACGGTAACCGTAAGGCGGTAAAGTTTTGAGGGTTCAAAAAAACGGAAGGCGTTTTCGCTGAAAAAAGGATATTGCGGATCGTACCGGGTTTCTATCTTATAGGAAAAATCCAGGATCGAGCCGGTCTGGACGTTCGGGATGGCGAATTTCATGGTTTTTGCCCTGTCGTAGGATGGGTAGCTTACGAAAGCCGAACCCTCCATGACCGAAATGTCGTTCAACCAGGTAAGCGAGGAATAAGTTACGCTGTAGGCGTACTCTATTTCAGGTTTTTCCAGCTCCGGCAGGTAATTTATCACCTCGAATGAGGCGGGGCTTTTGCCCCGTTCCCGCAGTATAGCGCGCTGGCTCCGCATTGTTACGCTGTAGCTTTTGTCCTTGTTTATTTCAACGCGCATGTCCGTCAGCAAGTTGATATAGCCGTCGTTAGGGTAGGCGTCGGGCTGCGGCGGATTTGAAAGCAATTCTTTCATGGTTTCGTCAGCCAGCGGGTCAGCCTTGCCTCCGGCGTATTCCTTTACGAACTGAATTTTAAGTATGTCTTGTTTCGGATAAACCGCGATTTTGCCCGCGGCGTTTATGGAAACGCCGGACGCGTCCAGTTTCGTTATGGCGCCGTTTATCTCATCGCCTTTGTTGAGATAGAGAATATCAGCCATGACGCGGGGCGCGGTTGAGAGCAAAAGTAAAAAAACAAATAGTTTTTTCATAATTTTTGTGATTTTCCCTTTAGTGTATCTTCACGCTGAGGTCTTTGAAAAACAGCTGGTTCTTCGTGCGGCTTGCGGCGGTTTCAAGGAAAGCCTTGTAGGCCGCGTAATCAGCCGGCTTTACAATGCGCTCTCCGCGTTCCCAGGAGGCGGTGCAGGTAACCCCGCCTTTTACCTCCTGAGCGCATTGCGAAGTGAAAGAGCCGTAACTGCCCGACAGCGCGGCTTTTTCCGGCAGGGAGATCACTTCGTAATTCTCCGGCAGAGAAATATGGTAAGTGTAATAGCGGCCCATGGAAGCCATGTATTCTATGGGGAAAGTGCGCTCGGCCTGCGATATTTCTTTTATGCGGTAGGCCTCTATCTCAAAATCCGGCAGGTTGAATATCAGTATGTCGCCGGCCCGCTTGGCATAATCAGCTATTGAGTATTTTGTCTCCAGGGTGAAGGGCTCGTTTATGTTCTCGGCGTTGTTCACCTTATAACCGACCAGCTCGGCCGCGGGGTTTACTTCCTTGGCCATCTGCTGGAAGGCGCGTTTTTGTTCCTCTTCTTTTATGGAGCGGTAGTAGCCGCGTATTTCGCCTTCGCGCGAGCCGCTGTAATTCATATTTTCGGAGACGAGGGCTTTGCCGTCAGAGGACACGGCTATGTTAAAGTTGTAAAAACTGCCGTTATCGCGCGGTTCCGGCACCGGAACCAGGTCTATCTTTTTAGCGAATATATTAAGCACATGCACTCCGTAATCAAAACTGGCTATTTCCGGGTAGCGGTAATCGTAACCGGTGGAGTCCAAAAACATATGCCTGCCGCCTATTTCGGCCACGGTTATGGAGTGGTCAAAACCCAGTTGGGGAATTGAAAAATCAATGTCCTGCTGGTCGTTGGTGTTTATAAGTATGGGAGAGGCCTTTATGCCCGCCACTCCGAGCATGGTGGTGAGCAGCAGCGATTTATCAACGCAGCAGCCGTAGCGGCGCTTCCAGGTAAGGTTTGCGTCATAGCCGCCCCAGCCGGACGCCACGCCCACCTTGACCGCGATATAGCGTATCTCCTTCTGCACATAATGATAAATTACCCGCGCTTTTTCCTCGTCGGTCTTGCAGTCCTTTATCAGGTTCAGCGTGAATTCTTTAAGTTCGGTGGAGGGTTTGGTGCGTTCATTGTAAAGCCCTATGGTCCAGTCCAATATCCTGTCCCAGTCCTTGAAAAGCGAACCTCGCAGGTAAGGGGCCACATTCTCGTAGGCGGGCATCATGGGCTCGCTGGGAAGCGCCGGGACGTTCTCTAGGCGCCAGGCGTAGGTTTTGGCGGAAACCGACTGCGTTATTTCAGGCTTCGCCGCCTTCTTGTCCGCGAAGTTGCGCGTCGAGTAATAAAAGTCCTGGCCTTTTGGCAGGGTAACGCTGACTTCGGAAACTTTTACCGGGCCTTCGCTGTCCTGAAAGCCCCACTCGGGAAAAAAGAAGTCTTTCCTGAACGGGTTATAGGTTTCTTCTTCTATCTCATAGTCCACTATAGAGTCCACCTGCACATTTTCCATGGCGTACTGGGTGCAGACAGAGCCTGAAATAAAAAAGTCGCCGCTTGAACTCTGCGGCTTTGAAGTTTTTATCCGGGCGGGATCCAGGGTGTATATCCCGCCGTCCGCGGTATAGACATTGGCTTTGATTATTTTCGCCCGTTCCCTGCCTTCCTCGGAACAGCGGATTATCTGGCCCCAGCTCTGTTTAAGGCTTTCCTTTAATATCTGCCGTATCTCCCGGGTTCTTAAAGTCCAGGTGCCGTCGGCATTCAGGTTATAGCCGCCCTTGTCAAGCAATATAAGGCCGTTCATGCCGGAATATTTTTTGCCGAATTCGCGCGCCATGGCAAAAGCCTCGGCCGCGGCCTTTTGATCCTGCTCGGAGGGCTGGGCGGTGCCGGCGGCCGCTTTCTGTTCCGCTTTGGCCGGGCCGAACTGTATCACTGAAACCGTTTCGCGCGGCAGCACTTTGCCGTCTTCAAGCGTGACGGAGTCGGCGTCCACGGTTGTTACCGTGCCCGTGCTCTCCTGCCCGGAACGGAGCGTTAAAACCTCCGCGCGGCATACCGGCGGCAGTATAAAGAGAACGCTAATGACGGCTGCAAATCTCATGTGGCCTCCATGGCGCTTCAGGCGCCTTAATAATAATAAATCCATTATATAATACCCGGGAGAGGAAAGACAGCGGGCCCTTTATATAAATTGATAATATATATGAACAACCTTAAGTACAGGCGGCTAAGGCCGGTTTATCCGGTGACAGCCGCTATTTCACGGGTGCCGGCGTCTGCTTTCTTTCGCGCGGAACAGGCGCCGCCGGTTGACGCGGAGGCGGAATGGAACGTACCCGGTTTCCGACACGAGAAAGGGGGGAGTATGAAAACATTAAAGGCGTTTAAGCTATCGGGGCTTTTCCTGGTTTTTGCCGCCGTTCTTCTGGCGGCCGGCTACTTTACTCTGCCGGTTAACCGCATAAACATGCACTCCCGCCTGTTGATGCTGGGGGACCTGAATTTTGACAACCGCTGGGATAAAGAAGACGCCTCCCTGCTCGCCGAAGTGGCGGCTGACCCGTTCAGCAAAGTGCCGCTTATGTCCTACATGACGGATGTTAACCATAACGGTTTGCTCGATGATGAGGACATCTTTTACCTTACCGCGCTCTACAAAAGCGGCGATCCCTATAAGGCGTTCGAGGAACTTTCCAAAGCGGGAAAAATATTTCCGTATCCAAGGGAATTCTTCCGGTATCTACCTGAAACGGAATATATCCAGCGTCCGCTTATCGCCCTGGAACATCCGGCCGAAAAAGACTCTCCCCTGAAATTCCTCGGTTCGGTACGGCTTTCACGGGGCGGCGCCTATGAAGCGGCGCTTCGCCGTGAAATTTACAGCGAGGGCATAAGGTTCTCGCTTGCCTATGCCAAAAGAGAGGCCGGGCTTACTGAAACGGAAAAAAAATATTCGGACGGAAAAATAGCGCGCTGCACGGACTTGTGGAAAAAGGGCGAACTCTACGGGCTTTTGCTGGAATTGACGGGTTTGACCGAGGACGCTGAAACTCTTACCGCGAAGGGGCAGCCCGTGTTTATCGCGAAATTGCTGTATTTCCGCGACCATCTTAAGGGGCTGCTTGAGTCCGCGTACTACAGGGATTACCTCGCGAAGAAAGGCCGCCCCGGCGACGTATTAAAGATAATTCAGAAATACGCCATGGATGATATGGGTTTTGAGATTGACCTGGCCAATATCGCCGCGCCGAGGGATTTCCTGAAGCTTGAAAATTACGTTGAGCGCGCGAAATGGCAGTATTACAAATCCACGGCGACCAGGAAGGATTTCCTCCGTTTTCTGCTTTTCGCGCAGTATGACCGGCGTTATCTCCGCGCTGCGGCGAGGACCACTAAAAAACTGAGCGATATCCCTCTTGAAAACCATAACCTGCCGATGATACTCCTTTTTCGGGAGGCGCTGGAAATAAAAGGCGGCGACAAGCTGGCCGCGGTAGGCCTTATTGACGAGGCCATACGCATTCCGTTCGCCTGGGTTAAAACCATTCCAAGAACCAAACTGCCCACTTCGGTGGCGCTTGAGAATTTTCTGCTTCCGGGCAACAAGGAGGACGGTTCCGATAAAAGCCGCCACTGGAACGTGTTCGGCGGGATAAGCCTTTATAAATCGCCGCAGGAATCCTTGCGGCTGGCGCTGGCGCGTGAAGTAAAAGACCTGCGCGAAGCCGACAGCAGGCCCGACGCCATGACGGAGTTTATCAGGGACACGATCGCGAATATCAACGGGATATATTACGTGATGACCATTAATCCGGAACTCATTAAATAATATGCTGAACGATGAACGCCTGGTTTATTCCAGCGGGCCCGACGGCAAAGTGACTTGCCCTGACTGCCGTAAATCCCCCTGCGAGTGCCCTGAGGGGCTTGCCCCGCTCTTTTGGAACAAAAAACAGCCGGTTGTTGACGAAACTGTGCATATGGACGATGGTATGCGAACCAACAAAAGGGCGGGACTTGCCGGCGCGCCGAAAAAAAGGACGCAGACCGAGCCGGTGCGGATATCTTTCCGCAGGGTCGGCAAGGGCAGCGGGCTTACTTTGGTTGAAAAACTGCCCATGCACCCGGCCGGAAAGGAAGAACTTTTAAAAAAGTTCAGGAAGCGCCTCGGGGTGGGGGGAACGCTGAAACTGGGCGTTCTGGAACTGCAGGGTGACCACAAAATTTTTGTCAAAACCGAGCTGGAAGCGTCGGGCTATAAAGTGAAGCTGATCTAGGAGCCTGTCCGACATAGGCAATTTCGGCTGCAATTGCCGCTTTTGGCCTGCGCCTTTGCGCCGCTCAACTTACAGTCTCCGTCGAGAATACCTCTTCCCAACACCTGAGGGGACACCGCATTGCGGTTTCCCCTCGTTTCGCGTCGCTTCGGCTCGGCTTCAAAATCAGCAATTTCGCCATGAAAGCCTTATGTCGGACAGGCTCCTAGGCACTTTGGCACTTTAAAGGTTTTCTTTATCGGTTGCCGCGGCGAGTTTGTAAATATTTGTGTATTTTTGTATTTTTTCCAGGAGACCGGCTTTTTTTACCGGTTTAAGAAGGTAATCCGTGTAGCCCGCATCCAGGCATTCCTTGATTTTCAAGGGGTCGTCATGCGCGCTAAAGGCCACCACCGGCACCGTTTTTCCGGCTGCCGTCTTCCGGAGTTCCCTTACCGCGGTCAGGCCGTCCATCACGGGCATTTCTATGTCCATCAGCACCAGCGAAAAAATATTCTGCCCCATCATTTCCAGGGCCTCTTTTCCGTCCAGTGCCCGGTAAAGGCGCAGCCCGGTTTCCGCCTTGAGGTACAGCTCCATCAGCGCCAGATTGTCAGGGTTATCGTCGACAACCAGGACTTTGCGCCTGGTATCCAGCCACCTCTCAAGCGCCTCATAAAGCACATTTTTCTTCAGCGGCTTGGTTATATGGGCGTTCATGCCGAAGGAAAGCGATTTCGTAATATCGCTCTCCCGGCTGTACGCCGTAAGAGCAATGATAGGAGTCGTCCTGTAGGCCTCGGTCTTGCGCAGCTGGAAAGCGGCCTCATGGCCGTCCATTTCCGGCATTTGTATGTCCATGAAAACCAGGTCATAGTTAAAGGCGGCGCATTTTTTAAGCGCCTCCCGGCCATTGGCCGCTACATCCAGCTTATAGCCGGCCCTTCCCAGCATTACCCGGGCCAGGTTCTGCGTATCCACGTCATCCTCAACCACCAGTATGCGCAGGTGTGAATAGTCGCGTTGAGGCGCCGCCGCGCCTGCCGAATCTTCTTGGGGAATGGCCGGCCGGAAAACCTTGAGGATCGCGTTAAAAAGGACGGAGCGGATTATTGGCTTTGAAAGGAAAACGGCCACCGCCGGCTTCACGCTTTCAGGAATGGTATCCACCCTGGAGGAGAGCATCATTATTTTAGCCTTCCCCGACGAGCCGCTGCCATAGGCCTCGGCTATAAACTGATCGCCGTTCCCGCCCGGCATCTGGTGATCCACAACCAGCAGGTCGAATTTCCCCGCGCTTTTAAGGGCTTCAAGGGCTTCGGCGACGCTCCTGGCCGAAACCGTGCTGAAGCCCCAAAGCGACATATTTTGGACCAGTATTTCCAGACTGTCCGTGTTGTCGTCCACCAGCAGCGCGCGCATGCCGGAGAAGGATACATGGTCAGGCCGCCTGGGGCCCGCCGGCGCCTTCTCGTAGGGCAGCCGGAAACTGAAGACGGATCCCTTCCCCTCAGCGCTCTCAAGGGACATCTCCCCGCCCATCATTTCCACAAGCGCCTTTGAAATAGCCAGGCCAAGTCCCGTGCCTCCGTACCTGCGCGTGCTGGAATCTTCCACCTGGATAAACTTGTTGAAAAGTTTTTTCTGGTTCTCCGCGGAGATGCCTACGCCGGTGTCAGCCACCGAGAACACCAGCCCGCCGGAGGCCCCGCCATTCATGAACTCGGCGCTTATCTTTATCTGGCCCGTGAAGGTGAACTTGAAGGCGTTGCCCACCAGGTTTATCAATATCTGGCGCAGGCGGTTCCCGTCGCCGAGAACGGCGGCCGGCATATCCGGGGAAACATTCAAAACCAGCTCCAGCCCCTTGACGGCGGAGCGCTGGGCGAACATTTCCGCCACGCTTTCGGCCACCTCTCTCGGGTCATACGGCTCCTTCTCTGTTTTAAGCAGGCCCGCCTCTATCTTGGAGATGTCCAGTACGTCGTTTATTATGTAAAGCAGGGCGTCGGCTGAACGCTGTATGGTATGCAGCTGCCGCTTTTGATATTCGTCCAGGCGGCTGTCCAGCAGAATTTCCGACCAGCCTATAATGGAATTCATGGGCGTGCGGATCTCATGGCTCATGTTGGCCAGAAACTCGCTCTTGGCGGCGTTGGCCTTCTCGGCTTTGGCGGACATGTCATTGGCCCGCTTTGTGGACTCTTCGAGCCGGCGGTTGGTCTCCAGGAGTTTCTCCTCCACACGCTTGCGCTCGGTAATGTCGCGGGCAATGGATACCGTCTGGGCTGGTTGCCCCTCCGCGTCCCGGATAATTTCAACATTCGCCTCCATGTCGAAAACGCTTCCGTCCGCGCGCAGCACACGGTAGTCAATCGGGCCCGGTTTTTTGCCTTGAAGCGTAAGGGCAACATTTGCGGCCGCGCGTTCCCTGTCCTCGGGGACGATGAAATCTGTGAACAAATGACCCAGCAATTCCTCTTCCCTTTCGCGGCCGAACATGGTCACGGTCCCTGGCGAAACCATCAGGATGCGGCTCTCAAGATCCGTGGTCACAATGGCGTCGGGAGAGGCGTTGATGATAGATTGAAACCGTTCCTCGCTCGCGCGCAACTGCTCGCGCCGGAGATGCTCTTCGGTCACATCGCGGAATACCAGCACAGCGCCGATAACGACGCCGGCTGCGTCCTGGATGGGCGCGCAGCTGTCGGCGATCCGGTATTGCGCGCCGTTCCGGCTGATGAGCATGCTGTGCTCGGCCAGCGCCACTATGACGTTCTCGCGCAGAGCCCGCTCCACCGGGTTGTCCGCCGCAACGCGGGTCTTGGCGTGAACGACGCGGAAAACCTCTTCTACGGGGCGGCCCATTGCCGAAGCCGTGGTCCAGCCGGTCAGATGTTCGGCCACGCGATTGAGATTCGTGACCAGGCCCGCGGCGTCCGTGGAGATAACCCCGTCGCCGATCGAGCGCAGGGTGGACGACAGGCGGCGTTCGCTCTCAAGTATTATTTTCTGTCCGGCCTGTTCCCTGTAGCGGAGAATAAGGTAAAACACGCCGTAAAGCAGGCCCGCCGCCATCAGGATAAGTTTCAGCGCCAGGTATTCCCTGGCATTGACAGGGGCAAGCATTGTGTCCTGGTCGATCTTGGTTATAACCGCCCAGTTCGAGTTTTCAACAGGGCTTACGGCGCTGAAAACTTTTACGCTCCGGTAATCTACGCCCTCAAAAAAACCAGAATAGCCTTCTTTAAGGGCTTTCGCTATCGGCAAATCCGTGTCTGAAAGCGGGAACTTTAACTTCAGGGCCGAGCCCTTGCTGTAGTCGAGCTCGTTTAAGTAAAGGGCGTTTTCCCCTTCTTTCCGGATCAGCATGGTTTCAGCGGTTTTAAAGAACAGCGGCGCCGCTTTCAGCAGGGGATAAAATTCAATTTCCGGGTCTATATTTACAGCCAGCACGCACAAGGTTTTCCCGCCGCGCCCTTCGGCGGATATAGGGATGATTAGCGTCATGCGCGGGCGGCCGTTAGGGTTCAGATAAAGGTCGGTAAGCAGCACCGTTCCGGTGTGTGAAACATTCGCGATACCCTTTATAAAGTGTTTTTCAGTCCCGGCGGCGTAACTGGGGGTTGCCGTTATGACGGCACCCTTTGGCGACAGGAAAGCCAGCGAGGCGTACTGTTTTTGCGTCAAGTGCGCCTTAAACCAGGCGTTCAACTGTTCGCGCCTTGAACCGGGGTTTGATATTTCATCTGAAACTATTCCGCCTAAGATGGGGTTGCGGCTGAACTCTGCGGCCTCCCGGATATTTCCCGCGCGCCAGGCGGCGATCTGCGCGGCCTTGTAAGAGTTTATGGTTATAAAACTTTTGCTTATCTCCGTGGTCGCATCCCGGCGGTAACTGGCGGCGACAAAAAACCATATCCCCAGCGCCGCCGCCAGCGTAAGCAGCAAAGCGCCCGCCTCTTTACCGAAAAAACTGCCGTCAAAAGAGAACAGCGCGGTTATTTTTTTTATAAATGGACTTTTACTTATAGTCATTAAGAACCCCAACGCTTTCTATGCTTCTTCCTTGATTTGATTAGAGTGTAACAATTAAGAAACATAAAAACAAGCGTTCTTTACCATCTCAAAACTTGTCAGCATAAAGCCATAAAAGCCTTGCCCTAAAGGCCTATAAAGGCCTGGTCACTTTGCCTTCGCCCGCTTGGCACTTTGGAACCTTGCCGTCTTCTCCCTTTGTGCTAAACTATCGATGTGGCACAAACCACGAAGGGAGCAATGAAACTGACTTTTAAGAACATCCCGATTATCGCGGTACTTTTATCTTTTAGCGTATCCTGCTACGCCGGCGGCGGTAAAGACCTTCTTCCTGCGCTCAGGAGCCCCTCAAAGTCAGCCGAAATAAAAGCCGTGGCCGCAAGCGACCGCGAAGCCGCAGCCCTTCTTACCGCAGCTTTAAGGACCGACAAAGATTCAGATTCCCGCTGCGCGGCCATAGAAGCGCTGGTACCCAGCAGGAATGAGTCCGTTTCAAGAGAGCTGGTCGGCTTGCTGAGCGATCCCGACTCCTCGGTAAGGTCCTGCGCCATACGCGCAGCGGGCGAGTCAAAAAACGAATTGGCGGCCGCCGCGCTCCTCGCCAACATAGAACGCTACCAGGCCTCGGCCAGGAACATGGGTCCCTACGAGAACAACATAAAGGACCGCCTTAAGGCTATTGACTCTATCTGGTCTCTGGGCGAAATTGGCGACCCTGTGCTGATGGCCAAACTCTCCAAATTTTACGCCGGATCCGACGATGTAATAAGAATGAACCTTATAATCAGCATGGGCAAGCTGAAGAAAAATACGACAGCCGGTCCCTATATCGAGGCTATTGCGGCCTCCGCGAACGAATCGGAAGCGGTGCGCGCGACGGCCTTTGAAATGCTTGCGGAAATCGGCTGGAATACTTCCATAGCCAGTCTTGCCCCGTCAAAGTACGCCGGAATAGAAAAAGCGGACCTCATATATACCGGCGGAAAGGTAGGCACGATAGGCAGCTGGGGCAACGGCGACCTGCCCGTAGGCCACACCGGTATCTTTGCCGGCGCCGAAGTGAAGAACGGCAGGATAAACGTGATAATAATGGACTGTGTCCTCAACAGCGCAGTGCCCGGCGGCGTGCGCAATATTTACTCCTGGAAGAATTTCACCCATCAGTTCAAGTATCCTTACTACGGCAACCGGACGACTTCGCCCAAGCCCACCGCCGCGCAGCGGGACTCGATAGTAAAAATGGGCCTTGCCATGGGCAAAATGGGCCTAAAGTACGACAACACGCACTTATCGCAGAAGGGCCCCGTCGAATTCGACTGCGTGGGCTATACCGAGTACCTTTACGAAAAGGCCGGCCTTAACCCCACCGACAACTCTTATGAATCCGGCCTGGGCTGGCCGCTTACCCCCTGGGAACAGTTCGATTCTACAAGGCCCAACCTTCCACCCAGGGAAGTAATAATACAGGATAACAGAGCTTTAGTTCTGCCGCCGAAGGTCATTAAAGCTCCTGACCGGACCATAATAAAGCGGAACTTTGAAGCGCTTACCGGCGCCTTCGGCATAAAGGCCGTGCAGCCCGCTAACGTGAGCGCGGACATACAGCCTGAGGCCGCTAACTAAAAACGATTCCCCTGTAAAATAAAAAACGCCCCGTTCAGCGGGGCGTTTTTATTTGTGCTCGATTTTTTTTGACCTTAACTTCCCGCTGTGGTATGTCCGCAGAACGCGCAGAATTTCATGGAAGCGTCTATCCGTTGTCCGCACTTCACGCACCGGCGTTCGGTGACGGGCGGCGCGGGGGGGATTTCCGGCGGAGCGGCGGCGGGAACGTAGGCCATGAACGGTTCCGCAAGTTTCCAGATATTGTAGGCCATGTAACCGGCATACACAAGCGCGGTTATCTTGATAAGTGTCAGCAATTGGCTGTTGGTGATTATTTCCCCGGCCAGCGGCCCGACAATTATGAGGATCGATATCAAAATAGCCGCCAGAGAAATTTTTTCTGAAAGTTCCTGCGTCTTTGCCGGCGGCTGGGAGAATTTGGCCAGCCAGGCCGTCAGCTCTCCGTTTAGCGGCGGCTTCAGGCTGAAAAGTTTGTAAACAAGCACAATTCCGAGCCCCGCCTTAACGATCAATGAAAAGGTAAAGCGGCCGGAAATAGCGTCATTTGTCCCCATAAACCCTTCCACAAGGCCCGGCGCCACAAAGTAGCAGACGAGCAACATCCCCGGCGGAATCAGCTTAGGCTTCCATTCATTAAGCGTCATATATTTGATTGCAAGGAGCGGAAAGAAAATTTAAAAAACGCGCTGCGGCTCTTGCACCAGGTCCGTTATGGCCACCTGGCTTGAGTGCTCGGTTCTTCCCCATACCGCGTCGCGGCGAAGCAGCCCGCCCAGAATAACAGGCAGCCGTAAAACGCTCAGCACCGGCGTAAGGAAATAACCCGCGAATAAATTGAAATTAGCCCTCTCCATCGCCAACGCCGGGACCGGGTAAAGGATCAGGGGCAGCATTGCCATGGCTTTAGCGCCGGCAGCGGCGCCGGGCAGTTTGTGGTAAAGCCAAAAATAAAAAACGAAAGGATGGCGGGTAAGGAGCAGGAGGGTTCCGGTAACAATTATCAGCACGACCAGCTTGTAAACGCCTCCGCAGTAAAGCACTCCTTCAAAGGCCTTGAAATCCCTTTTTTTCAGCATCCTCAGACACAAGCCGTTAAAATGCCGCTTGGCGACATCCATTGAGCCCCGTGTCCAGCGGATATTTCTTTTCAGGTACTGCCTGATGGCGACAGGCTCCTCGTTATAAACCACGGCGCCCTCCGCCCAGGTTATGCGCACCCCGTGCCTTATAAGCCGCATCTGCATTTCAATGTCTTCAGTAAGACAGGTCTCGTCCCAGGCAAATTCCTCAGTGAGGCGTTTTGAAAAACACATGCCCTTGCCGTGCAGTGTCGCGGACAGGCCGCTCCTGTATTTTGGAAGCTGCAAAAGCCTGTTCATCAATATCTGGCTGGAGGAAAGGATCCTGGACAGCCAGCAATCCTCGTTTTTGGTAAGCTGCCGGCCCTGCACGGCCTCTTCCCCCATGGAAAGGTGGTCGTTCATCACGTTGAGAAAATCAGGATGCGCCAGCGAATCGGCGTCAAAGTAGCAGAAACCGTCATATTGCCCGGCCTTCAATATCTCGGATACCGCCCACTTGAGCGCGCGGCCCTTGCCCGGCCTTCTGTCGGGGCCGGAGTGGTCCAGAATACGGGCGCCCAGCCCTTTGGCTATCTCTCCCGTGGCGTCCGTGCAGTGGTCGGTAACCACGAACACGTCAAACAGCTCCCGGGGATAGTTTATTTTAAGAAGACTCTCCACCGAAAATTTAATTACTTTTTCTTCGTTGTAGGCGGGCAGGATAAGCGCGAAACGGAGTTTTTTAGCCGCGCGGGGGGGACTGGGAAGCCTGAAGAAGCCGCGGAAACTCAGAAGCAAGTAAAAAATGCCGATCAAAAAAAACAGGATTTGTGCCGAATTTGAACTAAAAGAAAGGTATGTCTGCCACATAGTCGATCCGCTTACAGCTCCGCGCGCTACACGGCCATTATATCATAAAACCGGAAAAATCCAGCTGCGGCGCCGCAGAAATATCCATTACTGTTTTCGGGTCAGGCGTTCAGGCTAAGAAAAGGGGGGGCTCCTCTCGGCGGAAAACGAATGATAACCGCCCTTGTATGTTTCCTGTCAGACCCAACCCCTTGAAATTCCCGGATTCCTCTGCTAAACTATTTCTACGGGTGAACTTTATTTTCCGGTCCTTAAATGTGGGCGCGGGGGATAAGGTCGTTGGTGCTGGGTTTGTTGCGGGGGTGGTTTTTATGGACATAAACTCAAATGACCGGAAAAAAATTCTAGTCGCCTTTGTCATCCTCTTCCTTGTGGTCGGCGGAGGAATTTTCACGTTTTTTGTTTTCCAGGGGCTGGGCGACCTTAAGGGCGGAAATAAGATGGAGTTGGTCTACGACTTCGCCAAGAGGACAGCCCTTCTGCCGATGTTCCAGTATTTCGGGCTGGAGGACGAGGAGAAGCACGCCGCTCCGATACGGGACAGGGGCATGAACATTGAGCTGTTCAAAAAACCGCAGGCGGATATTTCTGACTGGATGGCCAAGGGCGCGGCTTCGGGTGCGGGCCCAAATACTGACACTACAGGCGCCGCATCCGCGTTGATGTCCAAAGGGAGCCTGATAGGCGGTATGAGCGGTTTTGGCGGCGGTCAATCAGGCACGGGCGGCGGCGGTGGCGGCGGAGGCGGAAGCCAGACCACGGACAACGCCTCGTCATTCGGGTCCGGGGGGGGGGCCGGCAACGTAAATATATCCGGGGGGCAGTCGGGCGGGAAGGGGGGCCCCCAGGGCAAAGGCGGGGTTCTTGGCAGCTTAGCCGGTACACAGTCGTTAATGGGAGAAGGTTTGAGGTCCTCCTCCGCAATGTTCGCCAAATCCAAATGGGACCAGGCCTTCGGGGTGGGTTCTGCGGGTAAGAGCGAAGCTCTCGCCTACGCCAAAACCGGATTGGTGAACCTTGACACTATAAAGAGCGGCGAAATAGAAAACCTGAAAACCACCGGCGATATTAATACCCTGAAGCCCGCTCCGGTAAGAGACCTGGATGCTGAAAAACATGATGCCAATCTTGCAAAGATGAACGGCGCGGAGGGCAAGGACGCGGCCAAAGACGCGCTGACGGGCGCCGCAGGGCAGGTGAGTAAGCAGGCAGATCAAGGCGCGAAGGACGAAAAGACGGGGAAGACTGTGGATGTGCCTCCCCCTGAAGTAATAAAACTAGCTACCACCGAGCCTCCCGACGGGACCTTTTGCCCCAAGGGATGCGGCAAGGATGACGGATACTATAAAGATAATCCGCCGCCAAATCCGTCCTACTCGAAAGGCGAGGATGGAAAATGGTCCGCCACTTACGCGGGAAAGGACGCGCAGGGACAGACCTACAATGACAAGGTGCAGATCGACCCCGGAGGCAACCCGCCGGTGAAACCCTTAACTTCCTCCGTTATGATAGACGGAGTATGGACCAAATGCGAAGCCGGCACCAGCACGCCGGCAGACAGCGCGCCGGTGAATTAAGGGGCCCGTATATTTAATTCCTGTAAGATGTGTGTTGTTCGAAACGGATTGTGGTATTAGAGAATAAGCAATGAAGCTCCGCACAGTTCGCTGTGCGGAGCTTCATTGCTTCTTCATGGGACCATAGACCCGCCCGGCACTTTTTCTGAAAGAGCCAAAGTGCGTGGCCCGCCCCCGGCTGACGATCGAAACAATCAGTTTATCACACCTCCATCCGCCCGGACAGCAGCCGGGCGCGGAGAAAATTGGTAAAATTCTGCGCCTCACCCAAGGACGTGTTTATTCGCTGCGTAAACCGGCAAATGCTAAAATATCCGATATGGAATATCTAAAAGCTCTTGATTTAAAACTTTTTCATTTTCTCAATGCCGGTTTTGTAAATAAATTTTTTGACTTTCTCGCCCCCTTGCCTGAAAAGGGACTTTGGATCGCTGTCATGCTGGCCTCGCTTGCACTTATCTTTAGCCGTAACGCCCGCCGCAGACCGGCCGGGTTTGTGCTGCTGGCAGGATACCTCCTTGGCTTCTATGGCCTTGAATCGCTTAAAGGGTTCTTCCACCGGCTCCGCCCCTGCGTCGCGCTCCCGGACGCCCGGGTTCTTTTTATGGAAACCGGCCTCTCATTCCCGTCGGGGCATACCTGCGGGGCGTTCATGGCGGCGGTTTATTTAACCGCGGTATTCGGCAAAAAATCCGGGATCTGGCTTTTTACGGCGGCGGCGCTTGTCGGGCTGTCCCGGATTTATTGCGGAGTGCATTACCCCGCGGATGTAATTGCCGGCGCGGTTTTAGGCTCGGCTTTCGGATATTTGCTCGTTCTGGCCGAAAAAAGGATCCAGCTTTTGTTTTCAGCCGCCCGAAAAAATGCCAAGGCCTGATTTCTGGTTCGTTTACATATTGAAATGCGCCAACGGCGCGTTTTATACCGGCATAGCCAAAGATATCCCGGCCAGATTGAAAGCGCACAACAACGGAACCGGCGCTCGTTACACCCGCAGTTTCGGCCCGGTAAAGCTTGTCTGGAAAGAAAGGCGCACAACCAAGTCGCTGGCTTTAAAACGGGAAGCTTGGATAAAAAGCTTATCCAAGACGGACAAGACCGCGCTGGTCAAAAAGAAATCAGAAAACTTACCTGCAAGTCGCACTTCTAAATTGAATGTGCGGCGGAACCCAGTAGACCCAAAACGAACTAGGCCTTAATATCCCCCTAAAATAGGCACAAAGCCTCTATCTGAGATCGCGCGATTTGAATAAAATAATCCTAAGGCGAACCAAAGGACGGCGCGCCGCAGGAGATAAAAATGAGAATTTCGAACATAAAGAAAGAAGGTTACAGACTTGCTTTGGCGGTCATAATGCTGGGCTGCGCGAGCTCTTACGCTCAGTATGACGGGTTGCAGGACGTGACCAAATGGAAATCCCTCTTCGGCGCAACGCATAAAAAAATAGCCGTGGAAGCTCTTAAAAAGATAGACAAAAACCTGTATCCGGATATCGCTAAAGCCGCTTCCCTTCTGAAGGACGGTTCCGCCTCCGAAAACGGCCACCCCGATTTCTGGCATGACAACGGCGGCCTGCCGAAAGACCTGTGGGAAAATGGCGATGCGAAAAATTCCGGCGGCGTGCTGGGCAATTATAAAACTCTGAATACCGAAACCGCCTACCGCAACCTCGGTATCATCTGTCATTTGACGCAGGATATGGCGGTTCCGGCGCACGCGGCCAATATAGCCCATTTAATGTCGGAAGGTATGGAGGAATACGCCGACTACGACCCCACATTCGGCCCTGTGCCGGCCATTGACACTTCCAGGCAGCCGTACGAATATTATCAGGCGATGCAGGACGACACGCGCTCTCACCTTTCCTCATGGCGCAATCCTGATACCGGCATCCCATACTGGGTACCTTCTCCGTCCGCGCCCAGGTTCGGACAAGATGCCACCAAAGGGCCCGGCGGCGCCTACGGCGGCGGTCATGATACCTATTCAAGCTGGATTGATGACTCTGCTTATGGGGGGCAAGGAAACACGAACAACAGGAAGCTGGTGGCCAGGATCCCGGAAATATGCCGGGACAGGCTTGGAATGGCCGCCGGCTATACTATGGCTACGCTGGAATCCGCCTCCAAAAAGCTTCCTCCGCTGGTCAAAAACTTCGCAGTTTATCCCAATGTCGTTACTCCCGGAAGCAAAGTTGACATTTCCTTCATAGCGCTTGAAAATCGCAGCAGGAACGTGAAATGTTCCATAACCCTGACACCTATCGGCGGGCAGCCGCAAACGCTGTTAGTGGGCGATATAGTGTTAAACGATCCCACAACTGCCGGCTACTCCAGCGGCCCCGGCGGCGATTCAGGCAACAATACGCCGTCATCCGTTCCGGAAAATTATCTTTTCAACCGCAGCCTCAGCTTCAGCTGGAACGGGCTTTTGTCCGGCAAACCGCCGGCTGAAGGCTCCTACCTGGTGGAAGTTTTATTGACCGACGAGGACGGCAATACGATCCCCGCGGAAGTGAATACCGACTCCATGCGCGAGAACGACAGCAGGGCGGTCCTTTCCGTGGTGAAAACGCTCCCGCCGCCTCCAGCCCCTTCTTCTTTTGACACGAACGGAGGCTAAAGAAGAGGAGCTTTTTTAAAATGAGTCGGTAAAACCGCCGGGGAGCCCCGGCGGTTTTGCTTTAGGAATATTTGTTTGCCACTGGGCGGGTAAACATGGATGTGCCGATATTAAGGGTGGGGAAAAAATATTTTAAAGGGAGTCGGCGGATTTTCTGCGCGCTCCTTTGAGGGTTTAAGGCCGGAGGCTGGAGCAAATCCCTCCGGGACGGCGAGGATGTTTGAGCCTGAAAGCATTGCCTTTCAGGCGAGTTTCGGAGCCGGCGGAAACCCCCGGCCTTCTTCTTACAAAACCCGGTCCCGGAGCGCGCAGAGAATTTGCCGGCTCCCTTTCGCAATAGGCGTTCCCCGTACGCCTCCCGCCCGCGAAGAAAGAAGAGGTTTTATTGATTTTCCCGCTTGCATTTTGTAATCTTTCAGCAGGGGTATGTCTTCGCAGCGCAATTTCCTGCGGGGACGGACAAAAAATGCGAAAAATACGCGGCGGTTTTACTCTGATAGAACTGTTGGTCGTCGTGCTCATTATCGGCATCTTGGCCGCCACGGCCATCCCGCAGTATTTTAAAGTGGTTGAACGCGCCCGGGTGGCGGAAGCGCAAAGCATCTTCGCTGCCGTGAAGTCCGCCCAAGCGAGAGCCATGGCTAAGAACGGCAAATACACAAACAGCTGGAATGAACTGGACCTGGCCTTCACGGACTCCAGGGGCAGCACCTGTACAGGCGCCGGCGTCTGCGCCCAAAAGATATACACTTATATGCTGGATGAGGACGGCACTATCTACGCTACCAGGAACACCATCCCCACCCCGACGTCGGCTTACGGCGTATATACGCTGATATATGACATAAACAGCGGGGCCGTTACCTGCACTCAGGTGGACTGCATACTCGATCTGATCTAGAGGAATCAATGAACAAATCCATCATTTTGCTCGCAGCAGCCGTATTCCTGTGCGCCGGCTGTGAAAAATTCGCCGATACGATGGCCGCCCGCCAAAAGCTCTCTGCTGCGCAGGAGGCCGCGGCAAAGGCTCAGGCCAAGTTCGAGGCCAAGCTGGACGCCAGGGTGGTCGCGGTCAAGGCGGCAGGCAAATCCGGCAACGCGGGCTCGGCGCTGGCCGCCATGCTGTGTTCGTCCCCGAAGCTTATGGAAGATATAGAGGGTAATATGGACCTGCTTGAGGCTCTTTCCGGCGAGGGCGGGGACCGCGACGAGTTGAAGCGGCAGTTTATTAAATTCCGCAAACGTTACCGCACGGTGCTTGAAAAGGAGCTGCCCGCGCGCGGCGCCACCTATGAGGAGTTCTACCAATTTGCGCTGGGCCAGGCCACAGCGGAGCAGAAACAGGAATTCAAAACGCTTGTAAGTGAGAAATGCCCCCGCGGCGACAGGGCCCTGGTTGAAAAGACGGCCGGCGGCCTTATGCACTACTTTACGGCTGCTGTCCCAAAGTAAGCCGGGCGGAGCTCCCTGTCAATAAGCCCTTTTTTTTGTGTAGTACCACTCAAGCTGCATGGGGCTTGACTCTTCGTCCTTGTTTTCCCCGGTCAGCGCGCTTTCACCTTCGGCCTTGGACAGTATTTCTTTCAGCTTCCAGCAGCCTTCGTGCGGGCCGAAGGTCCAGTATTCGGTGAAAGGCATTACATTAATGTCTGAGTGCAATTCCGCCCCGTTTTGCAGCAGGCGTTTCTGGGCGTGGGCCGAAATCCTGGCCACAAATTCGCTTTCCTCCTTGTCCGCGCGGTTGTTTACCAGCACCAGCTCCACCTTGCGCACGCAGAGGTTGCGGAATTCAAAAGACATGCCTTCCTGCTTTTTTTTGAGCATCAGGGCCTTAAGGCTTTCAAGCATTTGCGGGAAAATGGCTTCTTTAGGCAGAGCTTCGGGGTCGCCCTTGGACCAGGCCGCGTAAATGGCAAGAAAGGCAACGCTTACCTCCACTTCCATCTTAGCGGGGTCCCACATCTTGTCCGATGCCCCGAGGAAATTCAGCATCCTCTCTATTTTTACGCCCTTATCGGCGGCCTGAGGATTCAGCCACGGGCCGGCGGGCCCCTGGTTGGCGGCGGTTTTGCCGTAAACCTGAGCTTTCATGCCGTCCGTGAACTGCTCAAAAAAATCCTCTCTTGTAAGTTCGCCCGATTCCGCCGTCTGCTCTATAACGCACAAAAGCCATTTCCCGCCCAAATAGTGGAATGTCCAGAATTCCTGGAATTGTTCCGGCCGGGAATCGCCCCTGATAAAGCTGTTGTCCGTGTCGTCTATATAGTAGTCTCTGGCCTGCGCGGTTATCAGCGCCGTGAAAAACCTTGACTCTTCCTGTATTGTGTAGCGGACGCCCACGATGTCCACGGCCAGCACTTTCAGATCATCCATAACATTTATCTCATGGTCGCGGCGCATGATCTCTATCTGCGTCAGGTGGCTGGCGTAAAGGTTCGGCGTCAGCATGGCCTGCATGGGCGAGTACTCGCGGTTCTGCCAGCACAGCTGCATGGCCTCAAAAGTTTTCCGGGCAGTTTCCTTAAGCAGGTCCTGAGCCATATCTTTATCCTGCCGGGAAATAAATTCAAGCAGCTGCGCGGTTTTTTGCGCCTTCGGCTCTATGGCCGCGCGGGGGAAAAGCTGGTCAAGATTTTCTTCTTCATCATTGCCATCGTCGGTTTGTTTGCGGATGAATATCACCAGCAGGCCGAGACCCACCATTAGCATCCAGGTAGAATCTTCGTCCTTGCTTGAGCCTCCGTAATGGCCGGAACTATGGTAACCGCCGCCAAAGCCCTTGTTATGCGCTATAAAGCCGTCGGCTATAAAAGTGTGCGGTTCCTCAACGGCCAGATTATAAACTTTTTCGGGTTTTTTTGAAATTACCGCCGATTTAATTTTTGTCCAGGCAACAGCCGCGCCGGAATAAACGGCTATCTCCGAGCCGGGACGCAGCTCTCCGGCCGGCTTGAAGCCGTCCCGCGCAAGCAGCGGGTGTTCAAGGGTGGTATTAAGCGTTCCCCTGCCGGTTTCAAGCGTGAGCACTTCGCTGTCCTTCGCAAATACTTCTTTTACGGCTGTTTTAACCAGCCTCGCACTTTTGGTTCGCATGCCAGCGTTTATAGACATAGTTTCGTCAACAACTGGTTGCTTTTTGTCCCAAAAGAGCTGGGTAAACCCCGCAGTGTCAAAGGCGTAAACGATGTCGCCTTTAGCCAGTTTCTCGATCGGCTTTGAGCCTTCCGGGGCGCTTATCAGGGTTCCGGCCGGAAAACAGCCTCCGCCTCCGCCGCCCTTGTTGTGTACGGCCGCGAAATTGGCGAAAAAGGTATTCGGGCTGTCGGTTTTTAAATTATAAACTTTGGCCTTGGCCCGCACACGCTTTATTGAAATTATTTCAGACGGGGACATTCCTTTGCCGTCGTAAATAAAAATTTTGTCGCCTTGTTTGAGAGCTTCTACTGTTTTAAAGGTGCCGTCCCCAACGTAGAAAGGATGTTCGGCCGTGGCGCGCACAGTTACGCGCGGGGTGGTTATTTCAAAATATTCATCCGCGTCGGCAGTTATTATTTCTCTTACTTCCGCATGGACTATTGCGCCGTTCTCGTTAAAGGCCAGCACTTTGTCGCCTTTTTTTATTTCCGAGACGGCGGTTTCGGCCCCGTCGGCTTTAAGTATGCGCGTGTCCGGCAGGAAACAGCCTTTGTTATGAACAAGAACGCTCCCGGCAAAATACTTCCCTCCAGGGAACACAAGCAGATCGTATGCGGCGGTTCCGGCGGAAACTTCCCGCACGGCCTCAACTGCGCATTTTTGCGGCCGGCCTTCTTTCATGGCGTAAACCGGGGTTCCCGGCTTTAAAGTCCGCGCTTCAATAAAAACTCCGGGCGCGGTCATAAACGGATGCTGCGGCGTCACGCGCAGAGTTTTGCCGCACGTTTTAACCTCAATAAATTTCTCCGGTTTTACCTCATAGACGGCTTTAACGGATGACGGAGTAGTTTTGCTTCCGTCGGAGCTTAACACCCGGTCGCCGGGGCGCAGCGTTTCTATGGCGGAGGCCCCTTTTGGAGTTAAAACGGGCGTGCCTTTTTCAAAACAGCCGCCGCCGCCCCTTGCCCAGGCGGAAACGGCCATAGAGGCCAGTATAGCCGATAATGTTAAATTCCTCAGCAGGAATTTGGAGGGCTGAAGGCTGAGGGCTGAAGGCTGAGGAGGGAAGATGAAAGCCGGATTATCCATATGCCGTTTCAAGTAAAAAATATTCAATTGCGGTTGTCTAATGCAGCGCCGCTATAATACCGCCAAGCACCGCCGCGGCTATAATGATGCTCACCCCAAGTATGCCGGCAGATACTATGCGGCCGAAATATTCCGCCACTGCGCGGTTGCCGCGTATTATCTCCTTGCCTTCGTCTATGGCGGGGGTGAGGCGGTCAAAGATCTTAGGCAGCTTGGTCGCGAAAGTTATAAGAAGGAACACCCCCACAAGTCCGCCCACCAGCGAAAATACGAGCGCCCACAAAACATTGATAAGAGTTTCAGACATTCCAGCCTCCGTTCAGCCGCTAAAAATGCGCGGCCTCTTCTATGGTTTGTAAAGTGTATATCTTTTCAGCGGATAAATCCATTTTTTTAAGCCATGGAAATTCAACTCCGTCCATTGATGCGCTCCCGATTTGTGACCGCATACAGAAAATCTCCGGTTTTCTCAATGCGCAATACCTTTGCGGAAGTAAGCGTTTTGCAAAGTTACCACGGAAAATAGTAAAATCATAATACAGTGCTTTGCCGGAGAAGTCCTTGACTTTTTACGGCTCCCATACGGGAGCCCTTCTTCTTCCCTCTAGATTCGGGACAAAGTTGCGGGATATCCGTCGGCTACTTTTATGATAACTTTGCGCAATATTCACAAGTCTTTCGGCCAGCAGACGCTCTTTGAGGACGCCTCGCTGCAGATAAACGACGGCGAGCGTTTCGCGCTGGTGGGGCCTAACGGCGCGGGCAAATCCACGCTTTTCAAAATGATGCTCCGCGAAGAGGAAGTGGACGACGGAGAGATACAGTTTAAAAGAGGCGCCGTGGCGGGCTATCTGCCGCAGGAAAACGCGCCGGTCTCGGAGCGCACCGTTTTGGAAGAAACGCTGGAAGGGCTGGACGCTTTTGACAGCCGGCTTGAGGCCGAGGCCAAAGCCATACTTATGGGCTTGGGTTTTAAGGTTTCGGATTTTAACAGGATAGTCAACACTTTAAGCGGCGGCTGGGCCATGCGGGTAGCTATGGCGCATCTGCTGATCAGAAAGCCCGACCTGCTGCTTTTGGACGAGCCTACCAACCATCTGGACCTGGATTCGCTGCTCTGGCTTCAGGATTATCTCGCGTATTACCCCGGCGCCGTGCTCGTCATTTCGCACGACAGGGCGTTCATAAACACGGTTTGCAGCGCTATAGTTTCCCTGCAGGATAAAACCTTAAAGGTCTATCACGGCGACTACGAATATTTTCTGGCTCAGCGGGAAATGGAAAAGGAAAAGCTGCTGTCCGCCTGGAAGCAGCAGCAGGAAGAAATAGCGGATATGGAGGATTTTATAGCCAGGAACCGCGTGCGCTACTCCACGGCTTCCCGGGTGCAGAGCATGATAAAACGCCTTGACAAGCTTGAGCGCATAGAGCTGCCCGTTGAGACTAAGACCGTTAAAATAAGATTTCCGCAGCCGAACCGCACCGGCGCCAAATCGCTTGAGCTTAAAAATGTCAACAAGATATACGCAGTGCCCGGACACGAGCCGATAAAAGTGTATGAGAATTTCAATTTTGAACTGCAAAGGGGCCAGAAGACGGCTTTCGTGGGGCATAACGGCGCAGGTAAATCCACGCTTTTGAAACTGCTCGCGGGCGTGGTGAAGCCCGACAGCGGCGAAATAGTTACGGGGCTTAATGTCAAAACCGGATATTTTTCCCAGCACCGGGAGGGAATGCTTGACCCCCGGAGAACCGTTCTGCAGGAAGCCATGGACAATGACAGGTTTAACTCCGAGCTTATGGTCAGGACGGTGCTTGGCACTTTTCTGTTCCCCGGCGACAATGTGTTTAAAAAATGCGCCGTGCTGAGCGGCGGGGAAAAAAGCCGCCTGAGCCTGGTAAAACTGCTGCTGGACCCGCCCAATGTGCTTTTGATGGACGAGCCGACAACCCACTTGGATATGCCCAGCGTGGAAGCGCTCGTGGGCGCGCTGAAAGAATTCGAAGGCACGCTATGCTTTATAAGCCACGACCTTTACTTTATCAACGCTTTGGCCGATCACGTGGCCCATATTGAACAGGGAAAGGTGACCATGTATCCGGGCAATTACGATTATTTCCATTACCGGCAGGAGCAGATGCGGGCCGAGGCGGAGGAGATTCCCGCCGTGCCTGTTCCCGCGCCACTGCAGGTTTTTAGCCCTTCGGAAAAGCGCTCCGACTCGCAGAAGGAAGAGCGGCGGCTGAAAAAACTTCAGGACCAAAAAGCCCGTAAGGCGGAAAAACTCAGTGAAGAGATATCGCTGATACGGAAAAACATAGAAACGCTCGCCGCCAGGCTTTCGGAGCCTGAAATACACGCGGATTACGAGCGGGTAAAATCCATGGGCGGCGAGATAACGGCGCTTGAAGAAGCGGCCGCGGCCAAAACCGCCGAGCTGGAGAATATATAAGTTTTAAGGTGCTACTTTAGGTAGACAGGATTCAGAAGTCAGAATTCAGAATGGCGGAAACTACTTATAGCTGACACCCACATTCTGGCTTCTGTATTCTGACTTCTGACTACTGGAACATCTACGATTTCAACAAGAGGACAACCATCGCTTATGCCAAAACTTGACAACCAGCCCCGCAGGCACGACCTGCGCAACATCGCAATTATCGCACATGTGGACCACGGCAAAACCACGCTTTTAGACGCCATGCTGCGCCAGACCGGCTCCTTCCACGACAAGGCGGGCGAGGAAAGAATCTGCATAATGGATTCAAACGACCTGGAGCGCGAGCGCGGCATTACCATACTCTCAAAAAACACCTCCGTCAAATACGGCGATACCACTATCCATATAGTGGACACGCCGGGCCACGCCGACTTCGGCAGCGAGGTCGAGCGCGTGCTCAGAATGGTGGACGGGGTTCTGCTGCTTGTGGACGCGCTTGACGGGCCGATGCCGCAAACGCGCTTCGTGCTGAAAAAATCGCTCACGCTCGGCCTGAAGCCCATAGTGGTGATAAATAAAATTGACCGCCTGAACTGCGACCCACACGCCGTTCTGGACAAGGTGTTCGCGCTTTTTATGGAATTGGGCGCCACCGACTCACAGTTGGATTTTCCCATAGTCTACGCCTGCGGCCGTGAAGGCTGGGCCACCATGGACGCGAAAGTAAAAGGTCCCGATCTGAAGCCGCTCTTTGAAGCCATAATCAAACATGTCCCCGGACCGCTTGAAAAAGACAGCGAGCCTTTAAGGATGCTGGTGACCATGCTTGACTACAGCTCATACACCGGCAGAATAGGCATCGGCCGGATTTTTCAGGGGACGGTTTCGGCGGGTCAGCAGGTTTCGCTTGCTTCGCCCATCTCCGAGCCCAGGACCAGGAAAGTAATGCAGGTAGTGGGATTCAGCGGGCTTTTACGGGTGCAGCTCGCGTCCGCCCGGTCCGGCGATATTGTGGCGCTTGCGGGACTGGAAGGGATAGAAGTAGGGGACACCGTCTCTTCCACCGACGCGCCGGGTTTTTTGCCGGGGCTTGAAATAGAACTTCCCACGCTTTCCATGGGATTTTTCGCAAATGACGGCCCGTTCGCCGGCCGCGACGGAAAATTTGTGACCATCACGCAGCTGCGCGATCGCCTTTTAAGGGAGCAGGAAAGCAATGTGGGGCTGAAAGTGGTGGAAATACCGGGCGAAAGCGGGTTCAAGGTCTCGGGCAGAGGCGAACTGCACCTGTCCATACTTCTTGAAACCATGCGCCGCGAAGGCTACGAGCTTTGCGTATCAAAAATGGTGGTTATCACCCACGAGGAAAACGGCGTTACAGTGGAGCCGGTGGAATACCTGGTGCTTGACTCTCCTTCCCAGTTCCAGGGGCCGATAATGGAATCCATGGGTGCGCGCGGCGCGCAGATGAAGGACATGGTGGTAGGCAACGACGGGCGCGTGAGATTTGAGTATGTCATCTCGTCACGGGCGCTTATCGGCTTCAAGTCGGAGTTTATGACCATGACCAGAGGCGCGGGCCTTATGCATCATAGTTTTTATGGTTTTCAGCCGGAGGGCAATTTCCAGCCGCCCAAAAGGAACGGCGTTTTTATAGCTAAAGAAACGGGTAAAACGGCCGGTTACGCCCTGAACAGCCTGCAGGACCACGGCGCGATGTTCGTTGTTCCGGCGCAGGATGTCTATATGGGCCAGATAGTGGGGGAAAATTCCCGCGGCAA
Source organism: Elusimicrobiota bacterium (assembly GCA_026388155.1). NCBI lineage: Bacteria > Pseudomonadati > Elusimicrobiota > Elusimicrobiota bacterium. Next base: position 91,056 of record JAPLKI010000025.1, on the reverse strand, counting down.
CGATCTGGTGGTAAACCCCTGCAAAGAAAAAAAGCAGACCAATATGCGTTCTTCCACCTCCGACCTTTCAATAGTGCTCACGCCTGCGCGCGAGATGACGCTTGAGCAGACCATTGAGTATGTTGAGGAAGACGAATTTGTGGAAATAACGCCGCATAACCTGCGCCTGCGCAAGAAAGTTCTGGACCACAGCCTCCGTAAACGCGGAGACAAGGAATTTATCTAGCCCGAATTCCGCAGTCGGAATTCGGAGGGATGAGGGATGAAGAATGAGGGATGAGGGTTTAGGGTTGAAAAGATATTTACTATTGTTTTTCGCGGCCGCGCTTTGCGCCTGCGCTTCTTCGCCGGATAAAGCATTTAAGCCGAAAGAGCATGCCCTTTATCTCAGCGATGCGCAGCTTAATGACCGGCAGTTCGAACCGGCCCCGGCTCCCGGCTCGGAAATAGACAAGGCGGACATGGTTGCGCTGCACGAATGGCAGGTAACACGAACGCCGGAGCAATGCGCCAAGGCGGCCTTGGAAGCGTATGCCGGTTTTAGCGAATTTTTCGGCGATATCACTCCTTTCGTCAAGCCTATGCCGGCCGAGGCGGACGCTTTCTTTGTGCAGGTTCATTCGGACACTGACGCGGCGGTGGGTGTGCTTAAAAAACGCAATGGGCGCGAACGCCCTTTCCTGCGGGACGCTTCCCTGGACCCCTGCCTTGGCCGAATAGGCGGTCTGTCCTATCCCAGCGGCCACGCGACTATTTCCCGCGTTTACGCGCTTATACTTTCGGAACTCGCGCCGGAGCGGAGGGCGCAATTCCTTTCCAGGGCCGACGAGATGGCGCTTGACCGCGTGATAGGCGGAGTTCACTATACCTCCGACATTGAGGCGGGTAAAAAGTTCGGCGACATCCTTTACGCTGATCTTATGCGCAATCCGGCTTTTCGCGCGAAAATAGACAAAATGCGCGCCTATCTCGCCAAATAGCGCTTTCACCCTTCAGTCTTAATTCTTCAGCCTTCAGCCTTTTTATGCCCCGTAACATTGAAATAAAAGCCAAAGCTTCCGACTGGAAAAAACAGCTCAAAGCCGCGGAAAAAATAGCGGACCGCTCTGAGTTCCTTGTACAGGAAGACTGCTTTTTTAATTGCGCCTCCGGCCGGCTCAAACTTCGGACGCAGAAGGGCAAAGAGAATTATCTGGTGTTTTACCGCCGCGCCGATAAGGCCGGGCCGAAAACTTCCGAATATTTTCCGGCCGCGGTCAACGCCCCCGCCGACATGAAAACGCTTTTAACCGCGGCCTTAGGCCTTGGCAAAACCGTGAAAAAAGAGCGGACGGTTTTTTTTGCGGGCCAGACCAGAATACATTTTGACAAAGTAGAGGGGCTGGGGCGCTTTATCGAGCTTGAGGTCTGCCTTAAAAAAGGACAAAGCCCCGCCGTCGGACGCCAGATCGCGTCTGTCCTGATGAAACTGCTTTATATTTCAAAAGCAGACCTGCTCAAAACCGCCTACGCCGACATGCTCTAAGAACTAAACCTGGCTTTCGTTTTCCAGTTCTCTTATGAAAATATTGACCGTAAAAGAGGGTGGGCTGCGGGAACTAAGCCAGGTGGCCTATCCGCTTATACTTTCTACTGCCTCAAGCACCGTAATGCAGTTTATAAACCGGGTGTTTTTGGCCCATTACAGCACGGATGCGCTGGCGGCCTGCGTGCCCGCCGGTATTTTAAGCTTCACCTTCCTTTGTTTCTTCATGGGCACAGCCACCTACACCAACGCTTTCGTGTCGCGATATCACGGCGGGGGCAAGTCCGCCAGCGTTTCGGTGGCGGTCTGGCAGGGTGTGTGGCTGGCGCTGGCTTCCGGACTTCTGCTGGTGTTGATGACTCCGCTCGGCTTGTACATAATAGACCACTCGGGGCATCCAGATGCGGTGCGCGCGCTTGAACGCCCGTATTTTGCCATTCTCAATTGTTTTGCATTTTTCCCCGTTTTAAACACGGCTCTGGCCGCCTTTTTTATAGGGCGCGGCAAGACCAAGATCCCCATGGCCGTGAATATGGCCGGCAGCGTGCTGTGCGTGTTCATGTCCTGGCTGCTCATATTCGGCGCCGGGCAGGTGCCGGCGTTCGGCATAAAAGGGGCGGGTTGGGCGGCCGTAGCAGGCCAGCTCTTAATGACCGGCCTTTATCTGCGGATCATTTTCTCCGCTTATAACCGCCGCCGCTTCCGCACCGCCCGCCTTGTCGGTGTACATAAGGCCATGTTCGCAAGGCTTGTGAAGTACGGCGCTCCGAACGGCGTCGGCTTTTTTCTGGATATCGCCTCTTTCGGGGTTTTTATCTTCATCATAGGCGGTATGGATAAAGTGTCCCTTGCGGCCAGCAATATAATCGCCTCCATCAACATGATAGCCTTCATGCCGGTAATAGGCCTGGGCCTGGCCACGCTGACGCTGGTGGGAAAATATATCGGAATGAAAAAGCCTGATGTGTCGCAGCGCGTGGCGTATAATGCGGCAAAAATGGCCGCGGTTTATGCTTTGGGGCTGGGGATGCTGTTCATCCTGGCGCCGGGGATGTTTATCAATATTTTCGGTTCCGGAAATTCCGCGGAGTACGCGCAGATACTTGCCAAGTGCCGGCCGTTGATGACCGTGCTGGCGGTTTTTATATTTTTCGACGCTATCGGAATAATTTTCGCCGACGCGCTCAGGGGAGCCGGGGATACGCGTTTTCAGATGCTGGGAGCGAGCGCGTGCGCCTGGCTTCTTTTCGTGCCGGGCGTGTGGTATATAGTTTACCGCGCGGGCGGCGAACTTGTGCATGCCTGGATATGGGGCGGGTTCTATGTGTTCATGCTCGCTTCGGTTTTCGCTCTGCGTTTCAGTTCCGGCCGGTGGCGCGGGATAAACATACTCAAATGACGGCTGAACCGGCCTGCCGGCGGTAAAATTATCCCCATACATACGCGAACTTGCTAAAATAATCACATGAAATTTCCAAAGGTTAAACTTTCCCACGCTCCGGCCGGCCCCAACGCCTTCAGGCGCATGGTGGATTCGTGCGAACTTGCCCTGCCGGGGGATGTTGTGGCCGTTTACGACAAAAACGGTTCCCCGTACGGCCTGGCGCTTTACAACCCCAGAAGCCAGATAATGCTGCGCATTTTCACCAGGGACAACCCTGAGACTTTTGACATTGACGCTTTTCTTAAAAAGCAGGTTACAAAGGCGGTTTCTTTCAGGCGCGATATTCTGGGCCTTGAGCGCTCCACCAACGCTTTCAGACTTGTGCACGATTACGGCGACGGCCTGCCCGGGCTTACTGTCGACATTTACGGTACGCATATAGTTCTGGAATTCTATTCCCTCGGCATGTATAAACTCGCAGCCCGCCTTGAAGCCGCTTTCAGAGAGCATTTCCCGAAAGCTGTTTTTCATCACAGGTCCAGTTCCTACACACAGGAGATGGAGGGCTTTTCCATGCCGCCGGACGCTTCCGCTCTTTACAAGGCGCGCGTAAACGAGAACGGCGTGCTTTTTGACGTGAGCTTTTCCGGAGGCCATAAAACCGGGTTTTTCTGCGACCAGCGGGAAAACCGGCTTTACACCTCAACCTTTGCCGGGGGCAAAAGCGTGCTTGATATCTGCGCCTATACGGGGGGGTTCGGCCTTTACGCAAAAAAACTGGGCGGGGCCGAAGAGGTTACCTGCGTTGAGCTGGACGCCGAAGCCAGCGAGCTCTCAAAGAGGAATGCCAATATCAACAATGTCCGCGTAGATTCCGTCTGCTCGGACGCTTTTCCGTACATGCGGCAGATGGCGGAGAACGGGAAAAAATACGGCCTGGTCATATTGGACCCTTACAAACTTGTTTCCTCGCGCGAGGAAAGAGAAAAGGGCATTTTTAAGTACAAGGATTTTAACCGGATCGCCATGTCTTTGGTTGAGGAAGGGGGGGTTTTTGTCACCTGTTCCTGCAGCGGCATGGTATCAATGGAAGAATTTTCCTACATAGTGCGCGGGGCCGCTTCCACGGCGGGACGCAGGGCGCAGATCTTTAAAAAAAGCGGCGCCGGCCCGGATCACCCCATAGCCGCCGACTATCCAGAGGGTGAATACCTTAAAGTTATCTGGGCAAGGATGTGAGGGATTAAGAAAGGCTTAAGGCTGAAGGAAAAGGAAGAGGGAATAAGATAAACAATATATCAGAAAGCGGTTGTTTCTATTTGCTAAAATTCTGTGAGGTAATTTTCCCTGCTTCAGCCTTCAGCCTCCGGAAAATTGCCTCAATTGCAATTTTCGGACAAGGAGATACACGATGAAAATTCTCAAGCTGTTTTCCGCGCTCTGCCTGCTTTTTTCCCTGCAAAATAAATTACAGGCCCAGGACGGCGGGGGCACTCCGTCTTTAAAACGCTATATTGGAGTTTGGAGCGGAACTATTAATTCCAAATCCGGTGTTTCCCCGGTCAGCCTGGTCATTAAAGAAACCGGAGAGAACGAGTATGTGGGATATTACACTAACTACACGAGAGATGGTCACCCCAGAGGCAAAGGGAGCGTTACCGTAAGCCCGGAAGGCGAATGCTATCAGGCCATAGTGAGCGGCGTCAGCATGATGCCCGGCGGGCTTACCGCCCAGCTCTGCGACAGCGGAAACGGCAAACTAACCATGTCGTCAATGCTCGGCAGCGGCGTAAGTACGCTTAACCGGGCGGGGAATGTGATAAATTTCAATTTTCAGGCTCCTCTCGGCAATGCCTCCGGCACGCTGAAAAGATATAAGAAAGCCGGCAAAAAAAAACCCGCGCGGCGGAAGGCGCCGGCTGAAGATTCAAATGAATAATAATAAAGCACATCTCAGATTTATGGCCCTGGCCGTAAAAGAGGCGCGCAGGGGGCTGAAAGAGGGGGGCATCCCCATTGGCGCGGTGCTGGTACGGGGAGGGAAAATCATAGGCCGCGGGCATAACATGCGGGTTCAGAAAAAATCAGCCATACTGCACGCCGAAATGGACTGCCTTGAGAATGCGGGCAGGCTGAAAGCCCGTGATTATAAAAACTGTGTCATTTATTCCACCCTTTCGCCCTGCGAAATGTGTTCGGGAGCGATACTTCTATATAAGATCCCCACAGTCGTAATAGGTGAGAATCGTACTTTTAAAGGTCCTGAAAACTATTTAAAGAAACGTCTTAAACTTGTAAATCTTGACCTCAAAGAGTGCAAAGAACTGATGGCCGCTTTTATAAAGGAAAAGCCGGAGCTTTGGAACGAAGATATAGGGGAATAGGGAAAGGCTGAAGGCTAAGAACCCTGAACTATTCGCTCTGAATTCGTATGTTAGCCATTCGTTCCCTAATTCGCATTTTTTACTTGACTTTGCCGCTCTATAATGGCATAATAATCAGGTAGTTAAGACCCAGTATAACTCAAGTTTGTTGCGTATCCCAACCGGTTACCATAGGCAGAAGATAGCGCAGATAGAGTTGAGTTGAAAGGTTAAAATCAGGAGGATACAGCAAATGAGCAAGAGAATATACGTAGGGGGACTCCCCTTCAGCACCACCGAAAACGAGATGAACGCGCTTTTCGCGACTTACGGCGTGGTCAGCAACACCAAAATCATCACCGATAAGTACTCGGGTCAGTCCAGGGGCTTCGGCTTCGTGGAAATGGCCAATGACGAAGAGGCCCTTGCCGCCATGGAAAAACTCAATGGCAGCGACTTCGGCGGCAGGAAACTGACCGTTAACGAAGCGAAACCGATGGAAGCCCGCACTAGCGGCGGCGGCGGACGCGGCGGCTTCGGCGGCGGCGGCGGCGGACGCGGCGGCGGCTTCGGCGGCGGCGGCGGTCGCGACGGCGGCGGACGCGGCAACAGGTGGTAACTGAAATCTTAATTAATTAAGATTTTACGGCCTCCCCCTTCTTTAAGAAAGGGGAGGTTTTTTTTGCCCTTTTCTCTATTATCTGCCACCCTCGTCTCTACCCCCTATCCCCTGCCTCTATAGGCCTTGACAAATTAGTTATACGGATGTATAATTATACAGTAGTATAATAATAGGGGAATATATGGCAAGACCACCTTCAGGCACCGATCTCAGGCTTATAGAGTCCGGAAAAAAACTTGTCCGGGAAAAAGGCCTTTATGGCTTAAGTGTAAGGGAGGCCTGCCGCCTGGCGCGCGTAAACACCGGCATGTTCCATTACTATTTCGGCAGCAAGGATGAATTCGTTAAAAGAATAGTGAAGGATATATACGGCGAATTTTTTATTAAATTCAAGGGGGGGATAGCCTCCGGAGCGGATTCCCGGCAAAAACTCAAGAACGCGATAGTTTCCGTTGGTAAATTCGCGCGCGACGCCAGAAAAGTCGTGCCGCTATTTTTTGCCGACCTTATTTATGGCAGGAAAGAGGTATTTGAACTGGTAAAAAATAATTTTACCGGTCATATCGCCTATATCGTGGAACTGATAGAAAAATGCCAAAAAGAAGGGCGGCTCAAAAAAATGCCGCTGCCTTCGGCCATAGCTATCCTGATCCCTCCTATGATCTTTCCGGCGGTAATAGGCCTGGTGTTTGAAAGGCACAAGGTCGCTTCAATAATGGGCCTGCCGCTTGAAAAAGCAAGAGACCTGATACTTTCCGACGCGGCTATTGATGAGCGTGTGGAACTTTTATTAAAAAGCCTTGAGTGAGAGTTGTATATGAAAATTTTTACAGGCCGCGGAATCAAAAAGGCTGCTGCCTTTTGGGTATAAAAGGCAGCAGAAGCCTTTTTAAAGAGGTTTATATGAAAATATTCGTTATTTTGGCGGTCGTTCTGAACTCTGTCCCGGCTTTCGGTGAAGGTATCCCTGTGATCAAGCTGCCGCTGGAAACGGCTCAGCAGCTGGCGCTCGCTTATTCCCCGGAACTGAAAGGCCTGCAAGCGGACGAGATAGCTCTTTCTAAAAGAGCCGATGAACGCCTTGCAGCCGGGCGTCCGTCGCTTGATTTTGACGCCAGCTACTCAAGAATGACCGAAGTATCCAGGCTTTCCCTGCCGGTCCCGGGGAACCGCAGCATACAGTTCGGGGATTATTACGCCTATACGCTCGGTCCGTCTTTTAACTGGATGTTCTGGGATTTCGGTTCCACGCGGTCCAGTTACGAGAGCGCGAACTCGCTTGCGCTTTCAAAGGCAAGCGATATAAGCGGCCTTAAAAGCCGCATAGTGCTTGAATCCCGGCTGGCTTATTTCAAGATAAAACTTGCCCTGGACCAGGCTGTTCTTATAGGCGAGTCGCGGAGGCTGTCCGAAGCGCAGTACAAAGATATAAAGCTCAGGTATGATGCCGGCGCGGCCAATCGTATGGACATGCTTTCCTCAAGAGCCGAACTGCTTACCCGCGCAATGCAGTTTACCCAGGCCCGGTCGGAGCTGGCGGGTGCCGCGCGTGATTTTTTTTATCAGGCCGGCATCGAAAAAAAAGCCGACCTGTCGTATCCCGCCGACAGCCGACTTAAAGCTTTGCTCGCGAAAGACGAGCCGCCGCCTACCGTCATTATAGAAATGGACGCGACCGAAAAGCTGATGCTGTCCATGTCGGCCCAGGCGCCGTCCGGGCCCTCCGCCGCCCATCCGGCGCTAAGGGCCCTTTCTGAAGCCGGGCGCTCCTATGAACAGGCCCGGAAAGCCCTTGAAGCGGGAAGGTATCCCAGATTCCAGCTTTTCGCCAAATCTTATCTGGCGTATCCCAACGGCGCCATATTAAAGCAATACAGCCAGAACATTCTGGGTGTCGGCCTTAACCTGCCTGTTTTTGAGGGCTGGCGGCTTACGCGCGAAATAGAAGCCCGTTCCGCGGATATTGATTCCGTAAAAGCAAGGAAAGACAGGGCGGCGGACGGCCTTAGCCTTTCCTGGGAAAAAGCGCAGGACCAGTTAAGCAGCCTTAAAGCCCAGGCTTCCATAAACGCCGATACTCTCAATACCGCGGCTGAACTGGAAACCCTGACTTACGAATCTTACCAGGCGGGCCGTTCCACTTTTCTTGAAGTGCAGAACGCCAATCTCAAGGAGCTTGACGCCAAAATACAAGCCGCCAGGACCGATATACAGATGCTCAACCAGCTTGCTTATATGGCGGATCTGTCCGTGTCGGAAAATTGAATAGGAGGGTTTATTGCGAGTACCAGGTAGCCGGAAGTCAGAATTCAGTAGTCAGAATGGAGGTGTTCCCTGATTCGCCCATTCTGAATCCTGACTTCTGAATTCTGTCTACTGAACAATAAAAAATTATATGAAACCCAAAAAAATAATTATTCCAGTGCTGTTAATCATAGTCGTTTCGGCCATTATCTTGAAGGTGCGTTCAGGAAAAGATTTTTACTATGCCGGCACGGTGGAGGCTACCGAGGTGGACCTGTCGGCCAGGGTTACGTCGGTCATCTCCTCATTCCCGGCTAAAGAGGGTGCCCTCGTAAAAAAAGATGAGACGCTGGCGGTCCTTGCCTGCGAGGACATAAAAATAGACGCCGAGAACGCCGAAAGCGAATATAAAAGGGCTTTAGCTCTTAAAGCCGGCGGCTCCATCGGCCAGGAGAGTTTTGAAAAAACTAAATACCGCAGGGACAACTCAGCGCTGAGGGTGGAATGGTGCTCGGTAAAGTCGCCGGTCTCCGGCCGCCTGCTTTATTCCTATAGGGAAAAAGGCGAACTGGTGGCCCCCGGCACGAAGCTGGCCACTGTGGCGGACCTATCCGAGGTCTGGGCTTATATTTACGTGCCGCATGACCTGCTGGCTAAGCTTAAGCCCGGTATGGAGGTAAACGGTTTCCTGCCTGAGTCCGGCGGCAAAGCCTTACCCGGCCGAGTTTCCGTGATATATTCCGAGGCCGAATTTACGCCAAAGAATGTGCAGACCCGCAAGGAAAGGACACGGCTGGTATTCGCCGTTAAAGTTTCATTCCCGAACCCGGATGAAACGCTTAAACCGGGGATGACGATAGAAGTGCGTTTGCCTGACTAGGAAAGTGTAGAGGGGATAGTAGATAGTGTAGAGCATAAAGTACAGAGTGTAGAGTAAATAGTGTGGAGAAAATCAGAAGCTCCTTTAAATCTCTACACTCTCAACTCTACACTATTTACTATACTTATGAATTCATTTTCCATCAAGACTGATAATTTGAGGAAATCATTTAATAAAACCACCGCCCTGGACGGTGTCTCTTTCGATTTTTCGGCCGGGCTGCTGCACGGGCTTATAGGTTCGGACGGAGCCGGCAAGACCACAACAATGCGTCTGCTGGCCGGCCTACTTAAACCAACGGCTGGAGATATCCATTATTACAGTGACGGAAAGTCTGCCGCTTTCAGCGAACTGCGCCCAAGCCTGGCTTACATGCCGCAGCAGGCGAGCCTCTACCCCGACCTTTCAATAGACGAGCACCTGGAGTTTTTCCGCGAACTTTACCGCCTGGAGCCCAGGGTCTACTCCCGCCGCTCGGCTGAACTGCTTGAAATAACCCGCCTGGCTAATTTCAGGGACCGCCGCGCCGGCCAGCTTTCCGGCGGCATGTATAAGAAACTGGGGCTGATGTGCGCCCTGCTGCAATCTCCGTCCGTGCTTCTTCTCGACGAACCCACCAATGGCGTGGACCCTATCAGCCGCAGGGAATTCTGGGAATTGCTCTACAGCCTGGCTGCGGATAAAATACTCATCATAGTTTCCACCGCCTATATGGATGAGGCCGAGCGTTGCGCCCGCGTACACCTGCTTGATTCGGGACGGCTGCTTGCCTCCGGTGAACCACGCGCGGTGCTTAAGGAGACAGGCGCTGCTAATTTCGAAGAGTTGTTTATAAAGGAGGGCGTAAAGAAATGACACCCTCCTGCGTGCTGGAGGTAAAAGGCCTCTCCATCAAGTTCGGGGATTTTACCGCCGTGGATAATGTTTCCTTCTGTGTGAACCGGGGAGAGATCTTCGGCTTCCTGGGCGCCAACGGCGCGGGAAAGACCACCACCATACGCATGCTTTGCGGCCTGCTGGTTCCCACTTCAGGCTCGGCCCTGGTGGGAGGACTTGGCTTTGAGGACGGCGGCAGGGGGATAAAAAAGATAGTGGGCTACATGTCCCAGAAGTTCACGCTTTACAACGACCTGACGGTGGGTGAGAACCTGGATTTCGCGGCGGGGCTGCGGAAGCTTAATCCGCCTTATGCCGAAAGGCGGCGAAAAGAACTTTTTGAGCTTATAGGCTTTCATAAGCCGCTCTCCTCCAAAGTCGCGGAGCTGCCGGGCGGAATAAAACAGGAACTCGCGCTGGCCGCGGCCATGCTGCACGACCCGGAGATAGTCTTTCTGGACGAACCCACCTCGGGAGTGGCTCCCGCATCCCGCGCCAGGTTCTGGGCGCTGATACGAAAGATCACCGGTCTTGGCAAAACCGTTATAGTGACCACTCATTATATGGACGAGGCCGAGCAGTGCGGCCGCATAGCCCTGATGCGCACCGGACGTCTGATAGCGCTGGGCTCGCCGGAAGAACTAAAAAACTCCGCTTTCCCCGGCCCTATGGCCGAACTGGATTTTCAAGGGACCGACTCGGCAGTCTTTATTTCGGAGCTTGAAAAAGCCGCCGGGCTGCTTGAGCTTTCGCCTCACGGTATGCGCTGGCATGCCGCGTTCAAGGATAAAGTTTCCATGGACGCCGCTTTGTCCGCGCTGCCGCCTTCCGCTTCGGTAGCGCTGATAAAGCCGTCGCTTGAGGACGTGTTCATACGATTAGTTGAGGGGACGGAAAGGTAAGTTGAGAGTTTTGAGTTCTTGGTTTTGAGTTGTGAGTTTATCTCCATAACTCCAAACTTCTAACTCATAACTCCTAACTCTAAACTAAATTATGCGATTCAATATTCAAAGAGCTTATTCCATCGCGCGCAAGGAGGTCATGCATATCCTGCGCGATCCGTTCACGCTGGCGTTGGCGCTGGGTCTGCCGGTGATGCTGGTAACCTTCTTCGGCTATGCCATAGATTACGAGGTCAGGAATATCGCGCTTACGGTCTCAGACCGGGATAACGGGCCCGCCGCGCGCCGCCTCAAAGAAGTATTTTCGTCTTCCGGTTATTTCCGCCTCGTTGAGCCGGGCCCGGCCGGCCCGGTGGAAATGCTGGATTCAGGCCGGGCTTCCGCGGCGCTTTTCCTGGAACCGGATTTTTCCAAAAAAATAAAAGGCGGCAGCCCGGCGGAAGCGCAGTTCGTGCTGGACGGCAGCGACAACTCCAAGGCGGGCGCCGTGATAGGGTACCTACCCGGCATACAGCGCGGTGTTCTGGTCAGGCTTGCCCCGCTCTTTTGGAACAAAAAGCAAGCGGTTATTGACGAAACTATATCTATAGACGATGATATGCGAACCAAAAGGGCGGGGCTTGGGAGGAGTCCGGCGCGCGAGCCTCTCTCTGTTGAGACCCGCTTCCTCTATAACCCTGAGCTGAACAGCCGCTGGTTTACCGTACCGGGGCTGGCCGCCATAATAATAGGCCTGCTGTCGATACTTCTGACGGCGATGACCGTGGCCCGCGAATGGGAGAACGGCTCCATGGAACTGCTGCTTTCAACTCCGGTGCGGCCACTGGAGATAATGGCAGGCAAGCTTGCCCCGTACGGGGCTTTAGTACTGGCCGGTGTGGTTTTCGTGTATCTCGTATCACGTCTGGTTTTCGGTGTGCCTTTCGCCGGCAGCCATCTGCTTTATCTGGCGGCCTGCCTGCTTTTTATAACCGCAGCGCTTTCTCAGGGGCTGCTTATTTCCATTATAACGCGCCAGCAGCAGATAGCCATGCAACTGGGTATGATAACCGGCCTGCTGCCTTCCATGCTGCTGTCCGGTTTCATTTTCCCGGTGGAGAGCATGCCCAAATTCTTCCAGTACCTGACTATGCTGCTGCCGCCGAGGTGGTTCATGGCGGCGGCGCGCGGGATAACCCTTAAGGGGGCGGACATCGGTGAACTCGCTGTGCCGTTCCTGGCGCTGGCGCTTTTAAGCATGGGAATGCTGGCGCTGGCGCTGAAAAAGTTCAAGACGGATTTAGAATAGGCTGAAGGCTGAAGACGGAAGAAGAAAATTTATGAAACGTACGCTTATAGCCTTTATACGGAAAGAACTGACTCAGACGCTGCGTGATGCCAAAATGCGTACGCTGCTGTTCGGAGCGCCCATAATACAGCTGACTATTTTTGGCCTGGCGCTTTCCACTGAGATAAAAAATATTAAACTTGCGGCTTTTTCGCAGCCGGATGACGCCATGTTCGGCCGCGTAACGGAAGGCTTTTACGCCTCCGGCTGGTTTACACGCGCTATATACGCGCCAGGTGAGGATCCTTTTGAACTTATAGCTTCCGGCCGTGCTGATGCCGTGCTGATAGCGCCGAAAGAAGGCCTGGCAGTCTCGGCCGGGCGCGGCGGCGGCAAAATGCAGCTTTTGGTGGATGCCTCAAACGCCACCAAGGCCAGGGCTGTGGAAGCTTACGCTAAAAACATCATATCGGCCGCCTCTGCCAGGGAATACGGCGCGCCGGGGGAACCTCCGCTTAAATTCGATGTGCGCGTCCTTTACAATCCGGCCATGGAATCCTCCATGTTCCTGGTGCCCGGCGTTATGGGGATGCTGGCCTGCCTTATTACGATAATACTCACGGCCATGTCGCTCACGCGCGAGCGCGAGATGGGGACTTTTGAAACTATAGTTTCGGCGCCGCTCTCCAATACGGAGATACTTCTCGGCAAGACCCTGCCCTACATACTGCTGGGGCTCGTGAACGTGACCTTGGTGGTAATAGCGGGTTATCTGATATTCAGCGTGCCCGTGCGAGGGGCCTTGTGGCAGCTGGCCCTGGGTGCGCTTGCTTTCGTTATAACCACGGTAAGTGTGGGCACTTTCATTTCCACCATTGCAAAAAATCAGCAGCAGGCGATGCTGGGCGGATTCATGTTCCTGTTCCCGGCTATAATTATGAGCGGCGTGATGTATCCGGTGGAGAACATGCCTAAGGCTGTGATAGCCGCCGCATACCTGGACCCGCTTATGTATTTTGTGCGCATGCTGCGCAATATCATGCTGAAAGGCGGGGATACTTATGTTTTCTGGACCAACCTGGGCGTGCTGGCCCTGATGGCAGTGTTCGCCTCCGGATTCGCGTATAAGCGATTCAGGCAGACGCTGAATTAGAGCTGAAGAGCTTAAGCTCTGAAGCGCTGAAGTTTGAAATTGGTTCACTGTAGTCTTTTCAGTTACTTCAGAGCTTCAGCGCTTCAGTGCTGATTGACAAGGAGATAATATGAAAAGATCAGAAAACAACAAGGAAGACTTAAGGGGAAAGACGCTTAAGGCCGGGGATTTAGTAAGTTATGACAAGGGCGCGGTGGTGAGCCGCACCATAATAGAGAAGAAAACCGGTACAGTCACCATCTTCTCTTTTGACAAGGACCAGGGCCTGAGCGAACATACCGCCCCGTTCGACGCTATGGTTGAAATATTGGATGGTGAGGCGGAAATAATCATCTCAGGCAAGTCCAATAAGGTGAAGGCGGGAGAATTTATAATAATGCCCGCAGGCAAGCCTCACGCGCTGAAAGCCGTAAAAAAGTTCAAGATGGCGCTCATAATGATACGCTCCTGAAAAATCCGGGGTTCGCCCTGCATCCTGCTTCAGTAAAAAGACGGCAATTGCCGCCTTTTTACTTCCACTCTAAAAAATAATAATCCTGCAAAGGGCCCAGTTTAACATAGGTCTTTAAAGTTCACTGTGCTAGGCCTTGCTGCCGTTGCCGGGTCCGCTATTTGCTGGTATAACTTAATAGGAAATAATTTTCAGGCCTCAACTGGATGAAAAAAGTTGCGAGTAAAAACTAAAGGGAGAAAAAAATGAAAAAACTTACCAACCTTATAATAGCCGCGGTGCTGACCGCTGGTCTTTCCGGAGTTTTAAAAGCGGGGAGCTTTGAATCCGATCTGCAGTCCGGCTTAAAGGCAATACCGGTACCTGCCGCTCCGCGGCAGCAGGTTTCCCAGCGGCTTAGCGGGCTGGGTGAATTGACGGTCAAAATGGTTTCCGTTAAAGCAAAAATGGAGCGCGTGGAACTTTCCCTTTGGGAGGTCAACAGGCTGTTGGAGAATAAGGAAAGCGGCTCTGTTGACCGCGTTCTGCAGGAACTCATGCAGGAACTTAAAGAATGTACCGTTTCCGCTAAAGAACTTAACACCATGGCGGGTCCGGCGATAGCGCGCACTCCCAAAACGCCAGACACTATGGCGACGGCCAAGCTGCTGCTGGCCAATATCGCGGAGTATACCGACAATGACGAGACCATCGTCCTGCTGAGGGTTGAGCAGATAAACAAGTCTTACCCCGCGTATGAAAGCAAGATGCGGCCGCTTATAGAAGAATATGTGAAAGCGCTGGAAGAGATTAGCGGCGCGGGCACAAAGGTGATGGCGTTCTCAGGCCCCCTGCAGACCGAATAATCAATACCATATCTCCAGAAAACAAGAGCGCCCGAGGGCGCTCTTGTTTTTTTACAGGTGTTTATATATTATAACTTTAGGTTCCATGAAAATGACGAATAATAACGCAAAAAGCGAAGAAACAGCTGCGCTCGTCGCCACCGGCCGCCTTACAGCCGTTCCCGCCGCTGGAAACCATAAATGCCGTGGCAAGGCAAAACCGCTAAGGGGCAAGCTTTTCGGTTCTCTGCTTCTTTGTATGGCTTTCGCCATCCAGGCTCAGTGCGCTGAAAAGAGTGCTGCGGGAACTTCGGGGGGCGTCATCTCAAAAGCGGAAATCTGGTCCGAACTGAAATTCAGAAGAGCCGTTCCGGAAACGCAGGAGGCTCCCCGCTCAAGCGATTTTCTTCTGTACAAAGCCATGAAAAGGGCCGAGGAAGAGAACGCTTTTGATTTCCTCCAAAAAAGGCGCAAGGATATCCCCTCCGTTTTTTATGTTGAGCGAAAAAGCGCGGAAGGGCCTGAAAAACTTCTCACTCTCCAGGGATTTCAGGATTACCGCGACAGGCTTACGCGCGATGCCGTGAAGTTTTTTCAGAATAAAGGCCTGGGCTGGCCTGAAATAATGAAGCTCAGGGATTTAAGAGGCGCTGCCGTGATGGGTGATTTCGGGCTTCTTTCATATGCGGGGATGGAAGTCTATTATGCGGCCTTAAAAGGCAGACACGAGTGGCTTATGCCGGGGGAGAAAATACCGGAAAGTTCCCTTACGCCGGAAGAGAAACAGGCGGCCGATCTTCTTAAAAGGGGCTATATTGAGCTTTCCGATTCAGAATATAACTGGCTTTTGAAAGTGACCCGCTGCTCGGAAACAACGCTTAGGGTTGACTATAAGATCCTGACAATAAAACGCGGGAAAGCGGGCAACAGGTATTTCGCAGAAAAGGCTGAAATGAATGAAACAAACGTCATTCACTTCTATATTTACAAATACAGGCACGGCGATACCAATGACCCGGCCATGAAATCAACGGCCTTTTTCGGTTCCGGCGCTGTAACGGGGCGAAGGCTGTGCGGCAATGACGGTAAACCCTGGCTGGGACAATAAGCCTGCTTTCAACAGAGCAAAAAGGTAGTTGCTTTTTTAGCACTCAGGACCATTACAAATTCAAGAGGGCGCTTATAATGACAAAGTCATAGCAGACAACCGGGCGGCTTGACGGTTTGGAAAAGGGGAAAGATGGCCCCTTTTTTTTTGGCCGCCTGACGGGCATAGCCTTGACAAGTATTTGGCTATTTGGCAAAATAGAGTAATATGAAGACTAAAACAAAAGATGACTATGTCGCCCAGGCCGCTGTAATAAAGGCTATGGCGCACCCGACCCGGCTTTTAATACTCAATTCGCTTAAAAAGAGGGAAACCTGCGTCTGCGAGCTGCGGGATTTGGTGGGCGACGATATTTCCACCGTGTCAAAGCACCTGTTGGTACTGAAGAATGCCGGCCTGGTGGCCTCGCGGAGGGAGGGAAACTGGCTGCATTACCGCCTTCTCTGCCCCTGTGTGCTGGATTTTACGGATTGCATAGCCGGGCTCAAGAGGTAATATGTTTAAACCCGTTCAACTGTTCGCCGACTGGGTTGTATACGGCGTTATTGGCCTGGGGCATGATACACTGGCCGGCGGAGCCGTTAACTTCTTCGTCTTTGATACGATAAAAATATTCATACTGCTGGCGGGTATAATTTTCGCGGTTTCAATAATCCGCACCTTCCTGCCGCCTTCAAAAATACGGGAGATAATACTTAAAAAAAGCCGTTTTTCCGGTCATTTGTGGGCGGCTGGCCTGGGTATAATTACCCCTTTCTGCACCTGCAGCGCCATACCGCTGTTTCTGGGCTTTATTCAAACCGGCATACCGCTGGGAGTCACCTTCTCTTTCCTGGTGGCCTCGCCGATGATAAACGAAGTTGCCCTGGTGATGCTGTTCGGCATGTTTGGAGCGAAAATCGCGCTCCTTTATGCCTTCAGCGGTTTTGTGATAGCGGTTGTCTCAGGGCTGATAATTGGCAGGCTGAATCTTGAATATCTGTTGGAAGGTTTTGACCTTTCAAAGCGGATACAGAATGTGGCGTTCGGAGCGGAAATGCCGTGGCCGGAGCGCTTCTCTTATGCCCGGGAGTACACCAAAGATATCCTTAAAACGGTGTGGCCTTATGTCCTTATAGGCATAGGTATAGGAGCTTGGATACACGGCTATGTGCCTGAAAATTTCCTCGCCCGCTGGGCCGGGGCTGACAAATGGTACGCGGTGCCGCTGGCGACGCTGGTGGGCATCCCGCTTTATTCCAATGCCGCGGGCGTTATCCCTCTTGTAAGCGCACTTACGGAAAAAGGAGTGGCGTTGGGGACAACGCTGGCGTTCATGATGGCTGTAACCGGTTTGTCACTGCCTGAATTTCTTATACTTCGGCGCGTGATGAAGATTAAACTGCTCTTTATTTTTTTCGGGATAGTTGGTGCGGGTATTATTTTTACCGGTTTTTTGTTCAATTTTGTGATGAAATAAGGAGTTCTTAATTATGGTCAAAATACAGATATTGGGCATGGGCTGCGCAAAGTGCAATAAACTCTATGCGGCGGCGGAAGCTGCGGCTAAAGACCTGGGCATAGAATATGAGATGGAAAAGATAGACGATATTGACAGAATAACGGAGATGGGGGTGATGATGACGCCCGCCCTGGCTGTTAATAGTGAAGTGAAGTTCGCTGGCAGGGTGCCGCCCGCCGCGGATCTTAAAAAAATAATCTCGGAGGCCAAATAATATGGCTGAACAATGCGCATGTAGCGGCAAAACCATGCTGGTGTTTCCCTGTTCCGGGGCGGCGGATGTCGGTGAAATGGCGGACAGGGCCGCCCGCAAACTCTCAAAAGAGACCTGCGTGAAATTGAGCTGCCTGGCTGGAATAGGCGGCAATATAAGCGGTTTTATAGCCTCTGCCAACGGGGCTGACTTGGTAATCGCTCTGGACGGCTGCCCGGTGGGTTGCGCTAGAAAGACGTTGGAGACCCACGGCGTTAAAAAGTTCAAGCATCTGAAAGTGACGGACTGCGGTTTTGAAAAAGGAAAGACGGTCATGACCGAGCGCAATATAGACAAGGTATTTAAACATGCAAAAGAACTTATCTGAAAATCCCGTGGGTCCGAACAAAGCACTTAAATTCATGCTTATGGCCTTTGTAGCCGTTAGTATAGGCGCTGCCATTTACAAAATGGCCGCCGCTCCGGCTAAAGCTCCGAATGAGCCGGCTCAAACCGTGTCCACCGCTGTGGAACTGGCCCGTCCGGCGGCAAAACCAGAGCCGAAAACCCGCTTGGTTGTAAAACCCAAGGCTAAGGTCGTGGCGGAGGCAAAAACAGCCGTGGTTTATTATTTCTATACCAATACCCGTTGTTCTTCCTGCAAACAAATAGAGGCTTATACCAGGGAAGCTGTGGAAAAGAATTTTGGCTCCGACTATAAAGGCTGGAAGGTGGAATTTAAAGGCCTGAACATTGAAGATGAGCCCAACGCGCATTTCGTGCAGGAATATTTCCTTAATTCCAAGTCGGTGGTGGTACAGAAATTCTCCGACGGGAAGGCGCTTAAATGGGGAAAACTGGAGAAGGTCTGGCAACTGCTCGGCGATAAAGAGGGCTTCCTGAATTATATCACCGACGAAACACATAAGCTTTTGGACGAAAAATGAGCGTTGAATTCTGCGCGGCGACCGCAACAGCCCTTTGGACGGGGGTTATCACGTCAGTGAGCCCCTGCCCGCTGGCCACCAACATAGCGGCGCTGACTTATATCTCGAAACATTCCGGGGCCGGGAGGACTGCTGTGCTTGCTCATAGCGGGCTTTACGCCTTCGGGCGGGCGCTGGCATACATTGTTATCGGCTTCCTGCTTGTTAAAAGCCTTCTGAGTGCGCCGTCGTTCTCGTTCTTCATGCAGAAATACGGTAATCAAGTCCTCTCCCCGATACTAGTGCTGGCCGGTATGTATATGCTGGATATGTTCGGGCGTAGCTTCGAGGGCTTTAATCTATTTGACCTCTCAAAATTCAAGGCCAAAGGGGGGGCGATTTCCTCCCTGTTCATGGGCTTTGTTTTTGCCCTGGCATTCTGTCCCATCTCCGCTGCGCTCTACTTCGGCGTAATCATCCCGCTGGCGGCGAAAAACTCCGCCCCGTTCTCATTACCTTTGTTTTACGGCTTGGGCACAGCCCTGCCAGTCATCGGCCTGGCGGTAGTTATAGATTTTAGCCTCAAGAAAGTTTCAGCAGTTACGGGCTTGGCGAACAGTTTTGAAAAATACGCTAAACCCGCCACCGCGTGGGTGTTCATAGCCTGCGGCGTTTACTTGGGACTTAAATATATTTTTGGAGTCATTTAGGGAGGTTATATGAAAATTAAGCATGAAAGAACACGTTCTTTAGTCCGGAATGCATATGGAAAGGTGGCCAAGGCGGCGAAACCGTTCAAGTCCGATTCCTGCTGTTCATCAGCTTCATGCTGCGGCGGAAATGCCGCGCCGTCGGTTGAGGGTGAGTTGGGGCTTTCCTGCGGCAACCCGGTGGCTTTCTCTAAGATAAAGAAAGGTATGACGGTGCTGGATCTGGGCAGCGGAGCCGGTAAGGATGTTTTTATAGCCGCGCCGTTGGCCGGGCCAAGGGGTAAAGTGATAGGAGTGGACATGACGCCTGAGATGCTCAAACTCGCCAAAGCCAATCTGATGAAGTTTACAAAACGCACCGGCTTGTCCAATGTGGAATTCCGCAAAGGGGTGATTGAGAAACTGCCGGTTAAGGACGCCGAAGCTGATTTGATCATTTCCAATTGCGTGATTAATCTTTCGCCGGATAAACCGGAGGTTTTTCGCGAAGCTTTCAGGACGCTCAAACCGGGCGGCTTTATTGTGGTAAGTGACATAGTGCTTAATCGTGAACTGCCACTGTCGCTTAAAAAACACGCCGGGCTTTACGCCGCCTGCGTGGCTGGGGCGCTGCAGCGCCGGGAGTACCTGAGAGCTATAAAGGACGCGGGCTTTAAGGGGATAAAACTGCTCAGTGCTAATACCTACCACTCCGAGGGCGGCTGTTACGACCCCATCACTTCCAAAGCCGCCACGGCTTTAGACGGCGCGGCCTCCAGCATAACCGTATACGCGAGGAAAGGCAAATGAAAAAAATACTTTTCCTCTGTACCGGTAACTCCTGCCGCAGCCAAATGGCCGAAGGCTGGGCTAACCTTCTTTTGAAATACAATTTCAAGGCTTTTTCAGCTGGAACAAAGCCGGGCAGCTTGGACCCCAGGGCCATAAAGGTTATGGCTGAAGCGGGTGTGGATATTTCAGAGCAGAGATCCAAAGGTGTGGATGAGTTTAAAGAAGCGGCATTTGACCTGGTGGTGACGGTCTGTAATAATGCGCGGGAGTCGTGCCCTGTGTGGTTTGGTAAAACTAAAAAACTGCATAAAAATTTTGAGGACCCGCCGTTTCTTGCCAAAGAGGCCAAAAACGAAGAAGAAGCTCTGTCCCATTATCGCAGGGTGCGAGACGAAATACGGGATTTTGTGAAAAAACTGCCAGAACTAATGGAGGAATAAAATGAACGGAATCATAAAAAAATTATCTTTTCTTGACCGCTATCTTACTTTATGGATATTTCTCGCCATGGGTGCGGGAGTTGCCATCGGTTGGCTCTGGCCTTCTGCAGTGGCGCAGTTCAATGCGGCTTCAAGCGTGGGTACAACATCCATACCGATAGCCATAGGCCTGATACTGATGATGTACCCGCCGCTGGCCAAGGTAAAATACGAGGAAATGCACAGGGTTTTCGCAAACAAGAAAGTGCTGGCTCTATCTCTCATCCAGAACTGGCTGGTGGGGCCGGTACTGATGACGGCCCTGGCGATTCTGTTCTTGCGTGACAGGCCAGAGTACATGGTGGGGTTGATTATGATAGGGCTTGCCCGCTGCATCGCTATGGTTATAGTATGGAACGACCTCGCTAAGGGTGACAGAGAATACTGCGCGGGGCTGGTGGCCTTTAATTCTGTGTTCCAGGTATTATTCTTCTCAGTATATGCCTATTTCTTTGTTACGCTTGTGCCGCGCTGGCTTGGGCTTACGGGTGCCGTGGTGAACATAACAATGGGGGAAATAGCCAAGAGCGTATTCATATATCTGGGAATCCCGTTTATCGCGGGCATACTCACCCGTTTCTCTCTGATAGCGGCCAAGGGGCGGGAATGGTATTCTTCCAAGTTCATTCCCGTCATAAGTCCGCTCACCCTTGTGGCATTGTTATTCACCATAATAGTGATGTTCTCCATAAAAGGCGAAAACATAGTGCAGGTTCCGTTTGACGTAATCCGCATAGCCATACCGCTCTTGGTCTACTTCACGATAATGTTCTTTTTGTCGTTCTATATGAGCAAGAAAGCCGGGGCCAACTACCAGGAGTCGGCGACGCTTTCGTTTACAGCGGCGTCCAATAACTTTGAATTGGCCATAGCTGTGGCGATAGCCACTTTCGGAATAGGCCATGGCGCGGCTTTTGCGGCGGTTATAGGGCCTCTGGTCGAGGTTCCTGTCCTTATAGGGCTTGTGAACGTGTCCCTATGGATAGGCCGACGCTGGTACGACACCACAACTGTTTCTGTGTAACAGCGGCCTGAAAATACTTAACGAGTTGTCAGTATGAAAAGTAAAAAGTCAAAGGCGAAGGTAATTGATAACAACGTCATAGCGCTGCCTCCTGAAGCTGCGCGGCGGCTCGGGCTTTCAGCCGGAGCGCAGTTGGACATCGTGGTCAGGCGTGGGCGAGTAGAAGTTCTGCCAGATATACACAGCCTTTCCCGTGTTTATATTGAACCTACCTCCCGCTGTAATCTTACCTGCCGTGCCTGCATACAAAGGACCTGGAGTGAGCCGCAGGGCGACATGACACCGTATATTTTTAATAAGCTTCTGAAAGACTTGCATCAATTCCCGCACCTGGAATCGGTAATGTTTGGCGGCTTCGGCGAACCTACGGCTCACCCGGATATAATCCGCATGATTTCAGCCATCAAGGAGACTGGCGTCCGGGTCGAGATGGTATCGAACGGCACCCTTTTGGATGCGAAAATGGCGGATGGTCTGCTGGAAGCGGGCCTTAACTGTCTTTGGATATCCTTTGACGGAGCAGACGAATTGAATTTTGAACGCAATCGGCAGGGGGCTCGTTTTAAAGAAGTTGTGGGGAATATTAAACGGTTGCGCGGCAAACTTGAACTGGGCATAGCGTTTGTGGTTTCACGGTCCAATTTTGAGGATCTGAAAGAGCTGGGCTGGCTGGCTAAAAAGACGGGAGCGGCTTTTGTTTCCGTCAGCAACGTTATTCCTTATGCTCCCGAAATGGAGCGCCAGATGGTTTGTGCACAGGCGCTTACGCTTGGTTCCATGACAGAGACGCCGGGCGGGGCGGAAGTGGACCTTCCGCGAATTGATCTTAATGAATCAACACGAGATACGCTCTGGCGGCTGGTCTGCGGCAATGAATGTCTTTCGCTTATGGGCACACCCCTTGGCGCGCGTGTTGATGAGTGCCGCTTTATAAGGGAGCGATGTTCTTTTATACGCTGGGATGGTCAGGTGTCGCCCTGCATGGCTCTGCTGCATTCACATGTAATACATTTCCATGGGGCGGAGCGGCGCAATAAGAGCCATTCTTTCGGCAACATCGCGGAGCGCGGTCTTTTGGATATCTGGGATTCCAGGGAATATTCGCTTTTCAGGGGGAAAGTGGCGGAATTTAATTTTGCACCGTGCCATGTATGCGGGGGTTGCAGTTTCTCCGCTGATAATGCCACGGACTGTGGTGGCAATGTTTTCCCGGAAACCTGCGGGGGCTGTCTCTGGGCGCAGGGAATAATCCAGTGCCCGTGAACCGAAAATTTCCGCGCAATTTTCGGAAGGCTGAGGTGGAGGATGGAAAAATAAAAAGATTGTTTATTGTTTCTGCGACTTCTAGTGCAGGAACTAAATAAGTTAAAATTTCCAGATGGAAACATTGAACGCCTTCCTCGAAAAAGCGGGCTCGGTCGTCTGGGGCGCGCCGCTTATCGTTCTTCTTTTCGGAACCCATATCTATCTCACCTTCAGGCTCGGCTTTATTCAGCGCTATCTGCTGAAAGCGATCAAACTTTCATTCAGCCGGAAAAGCGAAGGCGAGGGGGATATCTCGCATTTCGCGGCCCTTATGACGGCCCTTGCCGCCACTATCGGCACGGGAAACATTGTAGGCGTTGCCACGGCGGTGGCTGCGGGCGGTCCGGGAGCGGTGCTCTGGATGTGGCTTACCGGAGTTTTCGGCATAGCCACTAAATACGCGGAAGCGCTGCTCTCGGTAAAGTACCGCGTAGTCTCGCCTTCAGGGGAGATCTCCGGCGGCCCGATGTATGTGCTGGAAAGAGGGTTGAACGCCAAATGGCTGGGAATTGTTTTCGCGGTTTTTACCGCTATCGCCGCTTTCGGCATCGGCAACATGGTGCAGGCAAATTCAATTTCACAGATGCTCAACAACACTTTCGGCCTGTCGTGCTGGATCAGCGGAGCGGTTATGACGGGGCTTACGGCGTTCGTCATCCTGGGCGGAATAAAATCAATAGCGAAATTCTGCGAAAAACTGGTGCCGTTCATGGCGGTGTTTTATGTTTTAGGCTGCGGGCTCATATTGTTTTTTAACTTTGAAAAACTGCCAGGAACAATAAGCCTGATACTTTCATCCGCTTTCACCGGGCAGGCCGCCGTCGGCGGTTTTATGGGCGCGGGAGTTAAAGAAGCCATGCGCTACGGGATCGCGAGGGGATTGTTCTCAAATGAGTCGGGCCTGGGCTCCGCTCCCATTGTCGCCGCCGCGGCCCAAACCAGAAATCCGGTAAGACAGGCGCTGGTTTCTTCAACCGGGACTTTCTGGGATACCGTTGTGGTATGTCTTATGACCGGACTTGTGGTGGTAAGCGCCGGGGACTGGCAAAACGGGCTTAAAGGGGCGGCTCTGACCAAAAGCGCTTTCTCGCATATACCCTATATCGGCCCGACGGTGCTTAGCGTAGGGCTTTTGACTTTCGTATTTTCAACCATACTTGGCTGGGAATATTACGGAGAGAAAGCGGCCGAATACCTTTTAGGCGCCAGGTCGGTAAAACCGTACAGATTTTTATGGATAGCGGCGGTAATGATCGGCTCTGTGGCCGCTCTTCCGGCCGTCTGGAATTTTGCGGATATTTTCAACGGTCTTATGGCGGTCCCGAATCTTATCTCGCTTCTGCTGCTTGCGCCCGTTGCGGCTGCGGAAACCGCGAAGTACATCAAAGAGCCGTAAGACGTAAAAAAATAATTATTTATGCTTTGCCGCCGGTGAGGGATGCCCGGCGGTTTTTTACCGGTTGGCTGGGACAGCCCCAGGCTGGTTAGTCGGGTTCAGCAAAAGCTTTTTCATTTCAAGGCGGCGGGTTTCGTCCCACGAGGGACGGGAACCGATAGCCTCAAACAAGCTCAGCACGTAATGCCGGCTTTCAATTACGGCTTTTTCCACGGCGAGAGTGTACCGCCGCCCGACATTCGCAATATCCTTGTTCAATTCGGCATGAATGCATTTTATTTCGGACGGCCTCTTGTCATCCGGGTAATAGCCGCTGGTCAGGCCGCCTTGGAAAGTCTCACGGTCACATACCAGGTCCGCGGGGGGGTCTTTAAGGTTCAGCAGATCTATGGGGGTTTCCACGCTGTTATTCTCTATGAAATTTGAATGGGAGAAAAAATCCTGGGCCGTGTGAAGTCCCCGTCCAAGAGTGTTCAGAGCGAACTCCCGGTCGTTCTCGTCCAGGGCGTCCGTGACCTCGGTGAGTTTATCGCGCAGCCTCTGCGAGCCTTTTGAAAAAGTTTCACAGTCAAAATGCGCTTCGGGAATAATGGCTTCATCAAACACGTCTACCGCTATGTTCCCCTGGTTCACGAGGACTATGGAATCCGCGTCAAATCCCAGATCGGTCAGCGCCAGCTCGGTAATATGCCGATGGGTGGCGGAGTCAAATGCTCCGGCCTGGGGCGCGAGCCCCGGAGTCGACAAAAACGCCGCAACTCCGCACAAGATGCCGAAGCGCTTCACCAGGTTGGTCATTATTCACTCCTTGGAAATCTTTTACTTAATCGCCCGTACAATATTCTAGTCTGTTTCCCTAATGGTCGAGAAGTGAATAAAGGCCCTTAATTATCCTTAAAAGGGCCCATGGAGATATAGGCCTTAGCTGTCTCTTTTACTGGGTCTTTTCCCTTTGACTTAATAGGCCTTTTGCCTCTTCTGCGAAACGGATAATGATTGGTATAGTTAGGTGTACGAATTCAGAAAGAGCGCAATGAGGCATTCAAGGAGAAAACACATGAAATATGTTACAGCGTTGTTTGTCGCGGGTATGCTTTCGGCCCAGCTGGCCTGGTCCGGTGAAAGATCAGCGTTGGCGGAACTGACGGCGGCAGGCGGGATGACCAAAGATGTTTCCGCGCCCCTCCCGGGTGCGCCGGAAAAAGTCGCGCCTGATGTGATGGTCAGGACCATGACCGATGAAGTGCTGAAGATAATCAAAACGGCGCCCAAGGATGAAGTTATCGCGTTGTTGCTGCCCAACTTCAATTTCGAGCACATGACCAAAATCGCGGCGGGAAAATATTGGGCGCCTGCCACCGAAGAGCAGCAGAAGGCGCTGGTAAAGGAATTCCGCACGCTGCTCGTGCGGACCTATTCTACGGCCCTGGATATGGCCGCCGCCGGGAGCGTCATTGAAGTCAAGCCTCTGGGCCCGCAGCCGGCCACGGGCGAAGCTTTGGTAAAGACCGTCGCCAGGCAGCCCGGACAGCCGCCCATCACGATAGATTACCGGATGGAAAGCGCGGGGGAAACATGGCAGGTGTTTGACGTGATTATTGACGGCGTTTCGCTGGTGACCAATTACCGCAGCCAGTTCGCAAGCGTAATCGCCAAATCCGGAGTGGACGGCCTGATAAAATTGCTTGCCGAAAAGAACAGCAAGCAATAAAATCATTTACTAGTAAAACAAAATAAAAACCCCGCGGCCAGCGCGGGGTTTTTATTGGTAAGGCTGTTTTTTGAGTCCTATTCCACCTCTTCTTCCAATATGGGCCTTGCAAGAATCGGGGCTTCGACGTCGGGAGTTCTCTTCAGCGGGGTTTCGTTCCAAAGCCGCGTCATCAGAAGCGCGCCCATTAATGAGAACGGCATTATCATGTAGGTCCACGAGCCCCAGCCCCATTTATCAAGGAAGTGCCCCATCATAAATCCCGTAAGGCCGGAGGCCAGATACTGCACGCCGTCCAGCAGTCCGGCCACTGTGGAAGCCGCTTTGGTTCCGCCGAAGTCCATGGAGGCGGTGCCGGTAAGCATGCCGTGCACGCCGAATATCCACATGCAGGAAACGCCTATCATAAATGACGCTACCACGGGGCTGGCTGTGCGGCCTAGGAGGAACAGCGAGACTATCTGGCCCAGATAGAAGAGGAAGGCTACGGGCGGGCGGCGGGACTGGAACCATTTGTCCGACAGGTAGCCGCACAGTATTCCGCCGATTATGCCGCCCACAGTCACTCCGGAGGTGGCAATGGTGAACAGCGCGGAGCCGTATGATATCTTATGCACTTCGCTGAGGAAAGGAACGAACCAGAGCATAAGGCCCTGGCGCACGAAGCCGGTGCAGAACTCCGAGACGGCCAGCGTAATTATTACCGGGTTGGTGAACACGCGGGTCATCAGTTCGCCGAACTGGAGCGGCTGGCCGCCCGTTTCGTGCGAGGTCGCGTCACCGGTGTTGAAATCCTCAAAGCCGGCTTCCTTTGGTGTGTCCTTTACCAGGAAAAGGTCCACTACGAACATCAGCATTATGGCCGCGGAGGGGATCAGAAACACGCAGTACCAGGGCAGCGCGGACAGTATCCAGCCGCCCACGGTCATGGCCAGGAAGTAGCCGCCGGAGATCATTATGCCGAAGATGCCGCCGAATACGCCGCGCTCTTTTACGTGGAACCACGGGGCGTTGACCTTCACCACGGAGAGGGCGCCGAAGGATTGGAAATACTGATTAACGGCGTAAAGGAGAGACATCCCCACTATCAGCTTGGTCTGCCAGCCGCACAGGAACAGCAGGCCTATTACCAGGTTTAAAAGCGCAGCTCCGGCGGCGCCTATCAGTATGGCTTTCTTGCCGCCTATGCGGTCGGCCAGCGGGCCGTTGAAGGCAACGGACAGCGCGTATGTCCAGAAACCGGCCGTGGCTATCATGCCGAATTCCGCCTTGCTCAGGTGGAACATATCCATCATGGTTTTTGAGGCCACGTTGAGGTTGTAGCGGCCCATGTAAAAAGTGGCGTAGGTCAGGCCGAGAGGGAACCAGTTAAGAAAACGGCGGCGGCGGTATTGCCGGGTATGATTAGGGGCTTCAGACATTGTTTGCGCTCCTGTTTGAGGATTAAGGATAAGTAATTATATAAATTTTGCGTAATCGCCGTTGTAAATCCCGGGTAAAATTACGGACGCGCGCCGACTTTTGTATAATAGAGCAGATGGCTCATAAAATCTTAGTGGTGGATGACGACGAAAGTATCACCCTGATACTGCAGCAGGTATTTTCCGATTATCAAGTGCTGACCGCCATGGAGGGGCAAGCGGCCCTGCGCCTTATTGTCTCCGAGCGGCCCTCGGTAGTGCTTTTGGATATAAAGATGCCGTCCATGGACGGGCTTGGCGTGCTTGCAGGTTTGAAAGAGCTGACCTGCCAACCGATAGTGTTTATGCTTACCGGCGAGGAGGACCTGGACACGGCGATAAAAACGCTGAAAATGGGCGCTTCCGGGTACATTACAAAGCCGTTTGATATAGAACAGCTGAGGGATATGGTGGTTTCAGCTTTGGGCGGGCTGGAGGACAATAAAAAAGTTTCAGAAAAGCCCTGGCACATTGAAGAAGAAAGATAAATATAGAAAGACAGCCGGTCGTTAGTAGTTGGCAGGACAAAATTTTTATAACGAAGCCCCCGCGTCCTTTAAAAAGACGCGGGGGCTTTTATAATTGTTTACGACTCTATCCTTTTCCTAAAATTTACAACCAACGCTGATAGCCGGCAGATGGGCGGACGATTTGTAGATGCCGTCCAGGGTATTGGTAGCGCTGTCTACGGTCCTTTTCACCAGCATCAGGTAGGTGTAAGAGAGATCGGCTACGATGTTGCCCTTGGTGTACCCGGCGCCGATAGAGAAGGCCATGCGGTCCGAATCCGGTATGCTCGTGTCGAAGTACTTTTCCTTTACCGGGTTGCAGTCATAGAAAGTACCGGCCCGGAAAGCCCAGGTATCTGAGTACTTATACTCGGTACCGGCATGGAAGCCCCAGACGCTCTGCCAGTTCTTCCGCTCAGTGATGGTGTTGCTGACAGGATAGCCGCCAGGCACAACACTATTAAGATATGAAGTCAGGGCTGTTATGGTGTTGGACTTCACGATCAACGCGTGATAGGTGGCCCAGTTGGTGTAGTCAGCGGTGGCGCTGACCAGCCACTTTTCATTCGCTTTGTAGGCCGCGCCTATCTGGAAGGTGTCCGGCAGAGTTATCCTGGTTGAAGCGTCGTTGGAACTGCCCAAAGCGGCTACTGTTGCCGTCCCGTCAACATCTATCTTTACGGAGCTCCTGTAATTGGCGCCAAAGTTCCACTTGTCGCCGGCCCTGTAGAAAACCGCGGCATTGTAGCCCCAGCCATGGCCATTGCCGGAGAGATCCATACTAGTGTTGTTCATGGTGGCGTCTAGATAGACATAGTCCGCGCCCAAGGCGAGCGAGAGCTTATAGCTAACCTTGTAGGCTCCGTTAAGGTTATAGCTGTAAGCCTTTATATCGGAATAAGCGGCTACCGAAGCGGCATGGGAAGTTGTATCCCAATCGGTGGACAACCCGAAAGGAGCATTGAAACCAAAGCCGAGCGCCATTTTATTATTTAGTTTGTGGGTAGCGTAAAAGTAGGGGGGGATGTGTACTACCTTTGCGATCTCGTCTGAACCGCCGGTATAGTCATGCGTCGTTGTGGGATATACCATTACTGTGCCGAGAGACAGGCTCGTTTTATCAAGCTCGGTCATGGCGGCCGGGTTGTACCACACGGCTGAGGCGTTATCCGCCGCGGCCACGAAGGCGTTGCCCATACCGTTCGCTTTAGCGTCCTGCTCGGATAGGCGAAAGCCCGCAGCGTAAGCGCTGGAAATACCGAACGCCAGAAACGCCGCTAATGCCGCCTTTTTCATTAAATTCTTCTTACATGTGACCTGTGACTTGTAACTTGCAACTTTTCTCAGATTTTCCAGAGTTTTGCCGTTTTGTCGTTGGAGGCGGAGGCTATATATTGCCCGTCGGGAGAAACACAAACCGAATAGATTTCATCGGTGTGGCCTTCAAAGGTTTTTATGACTGTGCCGCTTTGAATATCCCATGCCTTTACCGCCGAGCCGCCGGTGACCACTGATTTCCCGTCGGGGGTGAAAGCGGCGCAATTAAGCCAGTCGGAGTCCTTAAGCGTGCCTGAAAGCGACAGTGTTTCAGACGACCATATTTCCATTTTCTTTTCCATGCCAAGCGCGGCCGCAAGCGCCTTGCCGTCAGGGGAAAAGGCCATATCCCGCACGCCGTAAACATAAGTATCGTTATCTTTCAGAAGAGAAAAATCCTTTAAAGCCAAAAACTGCAGTTCCACGCCGCCAATAGCCAGTATATCGCCGTTGGGGGAAAACGCCATGGCTTTTACATCGCCGATGTCCGGTTTCAGGGTTTTTAAAAGCGACCCGCCCGCGTTCCAGATCTTAAGCGAAGTATCATCGGAGGATGTGGCCAATGTCTTACCGTCGGGGGAAAAGCAAACCCGGTTTACACAGGAATCGTGCCCGGAGAGAGTGTTTATAAGCGAATAATCAGAGATCCGCCAGATCTTTACGGCTTTGTCCCAGCTGGCGGAGGCAAGCAGGCCGCCGTCCGGTGAGAAAGCGAGGTCCCTCACATCGCCCCCGTGGGCGGCGAGGGTATGTATATTAATGCCGTCCGGGATGGACCACAGTTTTATGGTGTTGTCTTCGCTTCCCGTGGCCAGAAATTTCCCGCTGGGAGAAAAGGCCGCGCAAAGCACGCCGTCCGAGTGTCCCTCAAAAGTTCTTATCAACCCGTTTTCAGACATGAAAAACCCCCCATTTTGTACAATCTATATAATTTCCGCCGTCTTATGCAAAGAAAATCCATAAAAAAAAGCGTGGCCGCCTCAATAAAAGACGGGCTGGCCTGGGCCGTGATGAGCGGGTTTGCCGAGCCCTACGCTGTGCCGTTTGTCCTTTCTATAGGTGCCTCAACCATGGCGGTGGGGTATTTGCGCTCATTGCCGGCTTTGGTTTCCTCCTTTTCCCAATTTTTCACGGAACGGCTGGTGCTCAGGCTCGGCAGTTGTAAAAAAAGCGTGCTGGCGGTTGTTTTCGCTCAGGCTGCGTCGCTCCTCGCTATGGCGTTCTGCGTGTTCCTGCCTGCCGGGACGGCTTTGCCTGTTTTCATATTTCTGACGGTGCTTTACGCAGTAAGCGGAAACCTGGCTAACCCGCCCTGGGCCGTCCTCGTGGGGGAATATATCCCGGCGTCCAAACGAGGGGCGTTTTTTGGTTTCAGGTTCCAGGTTGTGGGTGTGACTTTTTTTACCGCCAGTTTCATGGCCGCCAGGTTTTTGAGTTTTTTAGGCGAGGGGGTTCTATGGGGTTTCGCAGCGCTTTTTGCTGCGGCGGGCTTTTCCCGTCTGCTTTCTTTTTATTATCTGACGCTCCATTATGAGTCGAAAACCAGGTTCCATCTGCCGCAAACGACCCCGTTCAAGCTGCTGAGTGCTTTCGATTTCAGGCGGAACCGGGTTTCCGCCATGTTTTTTTCGGTTTTTCTCATGCTTTCAGCCACCTTCCTCGCCGCTCCGTATTTCAGCGTTTACGCGCTGAAAGAACTGCATTTTGACTATATGCGCTACACGGTTATCATGACCATCGGCCCGCTCATGACTTACCTGTTCATGAAAAAATGGGGGCTTGCGGCTGACGCAATGGGAAGCGTTAAGATACTTAAGGCCGCTTTTTTTATTATTCCGACCGTGCCGTTTTTATGGACGCTCAGCCGTAATTTTTATTTTCTCGCTTCGGTTGAGCTTTACTCCGGAATAATCTGGGGGGCTTACATAATAGGCATGAACAATTTCATTTACGACTACACAACCCCGGCTGAAAGAACCGGTTATAACGCGGCTTTCGCTTTTGTGGGGGGGATCGCCCAGTTCGGCGGGGCTTTGGTCGGCGGGTGGCTTTATGATTTCGCGCCGCCTTTGGGCGGAAGCCGGTTTATTACGCTGCTCATCATTTCCGGCGCTTTAAGGGCGGCGGCCATTATTCCCTTCCTTAAGCTGATAAAAAAAGAAAACAGGTAGCGCTTCCTCCCCTAAACCCCTAATCGCTATTCCCTAAGCCCTGCCCTTTATGGGTCTAAAGACCCATAAAGGGCTGGGCCTTTATCCTTGACAAGTCAAGGCCTATCGGTCTGGATTGCCTTTCTGCGGTCTGCTATAACTATAATAGGGCAAAAAGGAAAAAATGAAAAAGACTATCAGAACTATTATTGTTGCGGCAGTTCCGGTTTTGTTCTCCGGCGCGCTTATGGCCGGGGAAGCTGAAAACCGGTCCTTTGACACACGGTTGGATATCTCAGGCATTAAGGCGTCGGAAGCGGCTGTGCCCATACCGGTTGTCCCGGCGGCTGCGCCGCGATCCGGCGATGCGGCCCCTTTCTTTAATTACCTGAATTCCATGTTCAGCGCCCCGAGGGCTGTGCCTGAAGTGTCCGGAGTCAATGAGCCGGCTTCAGTGTTGAAAGAGGCGGCTCTATACACCATAGAACTTGGGAAGGTGAAAAATCAGTATCTTATGCCCGCTTTCGGTTTTAAAACCTCAAAAGGCGCTTTCGTCCACATAAGCGGCACCAAGGCCACCAATTGTCCGGACGGCGGCAATTCCTGCGACGAAAAGGAAAAGTTCTTTCTGACGCTTACGCCTGACAACGGCCAAACGCAGTTTGCCAGGGTTATGGACATAATCAATGTTTTCCTCCTTTACAGCGGGTCCAGGGATTTAACTATAGACGGAGAGACTTTCACTGTTCTGGTGGACGCCGTGGTATCGCACCCTGAAAAAAGCATTATAGAGGTGAAAAAGGGCTCCTCCAAAATATTTGCCGGCACACTTGGCCAGATGGGGTCGGCCATTGCCGACAAGGGCGTGGATGTGAATCTTTCCCGGGCCTATAAGCTCGCCTACGGCAATGAACTGACGCAGGTAAAGGGCGGAGCTGCATTCACCGGCAAGATGCTTATTCTGATGATGCCTTTCCCTGTTGTGGACGCTTCCAATTATTATATTTTCAGCGCGGCCGACATGATGAGCCCGGGCGGCGTAAGCTACCCTTCCATGGAGGCCGGCTACAAATTTCGGATAAGCGGAGGTATGCTTGAAATTTCAAGGTTGTAGGCCTTGCCATGTCAAGGTTTATCTGTTATAACATATTCGAGAATAGGCCCGGTGGATCAGGATCAAGTTCGAGGCGGTGTATAAGGAGCGGGAGATGAAACTTACAGGCACGATTCTGGCGGCAGCGGCGATGCTCGCCGTTTCGATCGGAATGTTGAACGCGGCCGGGCCGGATAAAGAAGCCGTGGATCTATCCGCTTTAGGCCTTGTTAACGCCAGTACCGAAATTTCCCTGCCGACTCCCCACGCTTCCAGTGTCGAAGGTGAATCTGTGGCGGAGATGGATGCGTTTTTTAAATATATGGGGGATATTTTTCAAGCTCCAAAGGCCCTGCCGCTGACCGAAAGGTCCGGGAAGTCCGCAACTGCTGTTCCCGATGGGCGCGCCGGAAATGTGGTGTATTCGTTTAAACTTGACTCTATCCTCAACTCTTATATCGACGCCGGCCTGTCTTTCCGGACCCCGCACGGCGCCAGCATTAAATTCAGCGGCTACACCGCCGCGAATTGCCCTAACGGAGGCCAGTCCTGCGCCGATAAGGAAAGGTTCTTTCTGATCCTTTCCGCCGGCCCCACGGAAAACTATTTTGTCAAAGCCACGGATATCATCAATACCTTCATTACGAGCGGTTTAAAGAAAGTCATTATAGGAGGCGATGAGCTTACCGTGAAGATCTACGCCGCTCTCACCGACATCCCCTCCAGCAGGATAGAGATAACCTGCGGCCGCGTGAAGGTGTTTGCCTCCACTTTAGCTCAGCTTGGAAACGCGGTGGCGGGTAAAGGCCTGGATGTCAGGCTGGGCAGGCCCTATAAGCTGGTCTACGGCAATGAACTTCTCCAGGGTAAAGGCGGCGCCAGGTTCTCCGAAAACCTGGTGGTGATATTGTCCCCCGTGGGGGCGGACGGGTTGTATTTTCTGAACCGCGCGGATTTAATGCCGCCCGGGGTGACCTATCCGGAGATGGAGCCCGGCTACGGTTTCAGGATAGTGGATGGTACGCTGGAAATATTCAAACTTCTATAACCGGCCGTAATAACATAACTTAAAAGTAAAAAGGCCGTTCCCCAGGTTGTGGGGGACGGCCTTTTTGTCGCTTTCTGTTTGTCGCTTACGGCCTGGCCTGCTCTGCTAAAAATATTGTTTAGAGCTTATGGCTTCCGGCATATGGCTTATGGCATTGTGTCAGCGTCCGAGAGTTGCGACCATTACGGCTTTGATCGTGTGCATACGGTTCTCCGCCTGATCGAAAGCGATGCAGGCTTTTGATTCGAAAACATCTTCGGTAACCTCAATGCCGTTGCGCAGCCCGAACTGCTCGGATACCTGTTTTCCGACTTTGGTGTCCGCGTTGTGGAAAGCCGGCAGGCAGTGCATGAACTTCACGTTCTTGTTGCCGGACTTTTTCATGAGCACCGGATTGACCTGGTAGGGTTTCAGCAGCTTTATGCGCTCCGCCCACACTTCCTTGGGTTCGCCCATCGAGACCCACACGTCGGTATGTATGAAGTCCACGCCCTTAACGGCCTGGGCGGCCTTATCGGTGACGGTAATGCGGGCGCCGGAAATCCTGGATATTTCTTTGCAGGTAGCTACAAGCCCGGCATCGGGCTGCAGGCCCTTGGGCGCGCCTATACGCACATCCATGCCGAGTATCGAGCCGATCACCAGCAGGGAGCGGCCCATGTTGAAGCGGGCATCTCCGACATAGGCATAAGAGATTTTCTCAAGCGGCTTGGGAGAGTGCTCCGTCATGGTCAGCACATCGGCCATCATCTGGGTCGGGTGCCATTCGTTCGTCAGTCCGTTCCATACGGGAACGCCGGCGAACCTGGCCAGTTCTTCCACTATCGCCTGACCGAAACCGCGGTATTCGATGCCGTCATACATCCTGCCCAGAACACGGGCGGTATCCTTAACCGTTTCCTTGTGTCCCATCTGGCTGCCTGTCGGTTCAAGGTAGGTCACATGGGCTCCCTGGTCGAGCGCGGCCACTTCAAAAGCGCAGCGCGTGCGGGTGGAGCTTTTTTCAAAGATCAGGGCTATGTTCTTGCCGGTAAGTCTCTGCTGTTCGGCGCCCGCGTATTTCGCGGCTTTGAAGTCTTTGGACAATTTCAGAAGGAAAACCAATTCTTCCTTTGTAAAGTCAAGTTCTTTGAGGAAGTTCCTGTTTTTCAGATTGAATCCCATTTTAATTCTCCTTAGGCGGGTAGGCCGATGTAAAAATTATATAAAACTTTGGCTTTGGGGAGGAAAAGCGTATGGCTTCCGCCTGAACCTGACCGCCCCGGGCATGGCGGGGGCGGGCGATGTCGTGAAAAAATTACAGGCCCTTACATTCCCGGTAAACTCATCTTTAGCGAGCCTTTTCAGGGCAAGCGTCAGAGAACTCCTCCCGCCGTTACCGTCCAGGCCGATAGCCGCTTCAACTCGGGTTCTGTCTGCGGCTCATATTATTCTGACGCGAACCCTAAAGTCCGCCCAAAGCCTTTTTAGCCATCTCGAAACCCGGCTCGATCTCCAGGGCCCTGAGATATGCGCCCTGCGCTTCCCGCTTATCCCCAAGCTCAAGCAGAACATTGCCAAGGTCGTAATAAGCCTGGTAGTTTTCCGGGAACAGTTTGACCAATTCCGTGAAAACCCCGCGCGCCGCGGGATAGTCGCCCATCTGAGCCAGGACAACGCCCAGGCGCAAGCGCAAATCCTCCCGATCCGGGGCAAGCTCAACGGCCTTCGCGTAAAGCAAGGCCGCTTCCTTAAAATCATTCCGCTGGAGGAACTCCGCCCCACCCGTTGAATAAGCCTGCAGGAATCCCAGCTTCATCTCTCTGCGGATGTCATTGATAAGCCGGCGCTGGTCCGGCCGTCTTTTGCGGATCAGCGTTTCCGGATCATGGAATTTGAAGTCCCATTTCCATGCGGGCTCCTCAATATGAGTTTCGGATATCCGAAAAACCATCCCGGCCGGACTAAACTGAACATTCGGCTGAGAACCCAGATGTTTGGGGATCAGAATGTAGGCGGGCCTGCCCGGGTTTCCGCGGATCAGGGCCATGGCATAATCTCCGGGGGAGTAATCCGAACCGGGAGGCGGCGCCCTGAGCCGGCCCCAGGAGAGATGCAGGTTCTTGTTCATGTGGTCGCGATACCACGGCGCCCAGAGAGCGTCTATATTTACCGCCGCCACGTCGCGCCGCAAATCCAAGGCGGCCTGTTCGTATAAGACCGTGCTTGATGGATTGTCTCCGCTGATAAAGAAGATAGCGCCGGGTCCGACCCCGCGCAGGATATTGGTCGCATAATCTTCAGCATCCCAATCTTTCGCGCGGTTCACGTCGGGCAAAGCTATGGTCAAAAGCAAACCCGGATAAACCAGTGCCAAAGCAAGCAGGAAGGCCCAGGGCATCCCCGGACGATCCGGCCATCGGGCATTGATCCTCTGGATCGCTTCGAAAGTCCCCTGGCCTGCCGCGATAGTAAAAACAATATAGGCAGGTATGAACCAACTCTCGAATTCCGCGGTCTGGTGATATAACATAGGCAGAAACAGGGCAAAGCCGCAGGCTATTGTAAGGCACCAGAACCAAAAATATTTTTTCCTGTGAAGGGCTATGCCGCCTATGAATCCGAGGGGTATGGCAACAGGCCCGAATTGAAGAAAAAAGAGCCGGAATAGATCAACGACCCGCATCCAGAAATCGTGGCCGAAAAAAGAATAAGACGCCTTTTCAGCGGTCCAATGAGTGGCTGAAATCAGATGGATGAATTTACCGAGCGTTTCCGGGTCTCCCCAGTCGGTCAGGGGATTGGCCCTTGACCGGAATGGAAAGTAAGCGTAAGGCAGAAGCCCGGCGAGCAGGAACACGGGAAAGACTTTCAGCCATGTCCTTGCCTTGTCCTTATGCTTCCATATGGCGAAACAGAGAACAGGCAGCATGCCCACTATCATGGGATGATTGGCAAATCCAAGACCCGCCACGCAAGCCAGGGGCCAAAGGGACCAGGCCAGGGAGGGATTTTCATCCAGCCTGAGAAGGAAATAAAGCATCAGGGCCACGATGAAAGCGTGGAGAGAATAAACCTCGGAGTTGACCGCCTGGCACCATAGGGCGAATGAAAATCCGGCGCCAAGCGCCATGATAAACGCCGCGCTTCTCTCCATCAAACCCGGCCGCTCCCCTTTAATTGACAATCTGACTACGGTCAGGTAGACGGCCAGGCAGGTTCCCGCGCCGGCTAAAGCGGAAACTGTATGGACCCGCTGGGCGAAAGTCCCAATAGGAACGAGTCCGGCCAGGTACGTCATGATCACATAAAGGGGGAATCCCGTCGGATAGGGAATACCGAATTCTCTGGCGGCAGCCAGGTAAATGCCTGAATCCTGCCAGAAGGCCGTCGGCGCCAGGGTGAGCAGGTACGCGGCAAGCGGCACAAAGAAGGCCGCGCAGGCGAACAACGCGGGGACGGCGGCGTTTCCGGGAGAAATGCTCAAAACCGAGAACGCCATGTCAAATCCGTCGCGAAGCATCCTCACCCGGGTCTGCTCGCTGTTTTCCCAGGTCACAGGGATCTCGACTATCTTTACGCCGGCCCGGCGGCAGAAAACGAGGAATTCCACGTCCCAGGCAAAGCGGTCGATCTTCAGTGAGGCAAAAATCTTTTCAACCTCCTGTCTTTTAAACAATTTAAACCCGCATTGCGTGTCCGTATAAGGCAGCCGGGTTAAAGCGCGGACAAGCAGGTTGAACGATTTTCCCAGCCTTTCCCTGAAAAAAGATTGGTGCTTGAGGATGTTGCTTTCCGGTAAGCCGCGGGAGCCGATGGCTCCGGAGGCCTTTTGTTGAAGGCAATGCAAAGCCAGCCGGCGGGCCTCGGTCCAGGGGGTCGACATGTCCGCGTCAGCCACCAGCACCCAGTCGGCGCTGGCTTGAAAAAACCCGGTCCTGACGGCATGGCCCTTTCCAAAATTCCTTTTGCTCTTTATGAGTTTCAGGTTCGGCAGGGAGGGCTTGAACTTTCGGACGACCGCCTCTGTCTCGTCGTTGGACCCGTCATCCGAGATTATAATTTCGCGAATGTCCAGCGGCTTGAGCGTTCCCTGCCTGATATGAGACGTCAAAGCCTCCAAAGTGGCTGAAATGCGCTTAGCTTCGTTATAAGCGGGAATGACAACCGCCGCGGTCAGGTGAAAGTTTTCAGGCATGGCAATAGAAGCGGCCGCAGTCGTGATGTAAGAAAGATAAAGACGATAACCGGATAAAAATATCCATGCAAGCCTGTGTCCGCGCCGTAAGGGCTGATCGCCGTCAAACGGCCGATTTTCGGGAATTCTTACTGATTTACGGCGCGATTTCCGTCGCAACCAGTATCGGGTTCCTTATGGGGGCTGCCCAATCATGCAGTTCCTTGTCGTTTATCCTGCACGGCAGCTTTGGTATCGCCTTCAGATATCCCTCCGTGGTAAGCTTGGGAACCGTCAAAGATTCAAAGTAATATTTTTTGCCGTCAACGCTTATCAGCCTGACGAATTTTATATCAGTCTCGTCTTCGATCGGATTTTGTTTTGCCTGTCCCGGAGCAAGCTCCTTCAGATTTTCTTCTATGAACGCGGCTTCAAAAGGCGACCACCTCTCCCAGGGCGCGGCTCCCGCCGCGGTCTGGGTATCCGCTTCCAGCGAATATGTCGCGGAGGAATAGGCGACATCCGGCGCCGAAGCTATGTCTTTAAACGGAACTCCTTTTACCACGTCCGTTGAGATTTTAGCGCGCAGACCATACGCCTTCTCCTGAACCTTGGGGTTGGACTTCACGAACTCGTGTATAAACTGCTGCACAAGAATGGGCCTGATAAATATCCTCTTGTAACGGCCGGTATCATCGCCGAAGTGCTTTTTTATGCAGGCAAGAATATCCGGAGCGCGGGTTTCGGAGTCTATTCTCTCGACTTCTTTTTTATAGTCTTCGGGAGTCAGGGGCCGCGCCGCCTGTTGCCGCAGCACTTCCTCCAGTATAGTGGCTTCGAACATCCGCATGAAACCCGCCCTGCGCGAAGTTAACGCGTCTTCCCCGTAGCAGGCCTGCGCCGCCTGCCAGTCCAGAATGTCCTGCTGGAGCACCGTGCCGCCGCCCGCAAGCGCGATTATCTCCGAATTGCCGGGCGTGGTTTGCCCCATAGCTTTTTTTGGGAAAAAAACTCCGCTGCCTAGAGCGTATAAAAAGAGAAATACTATGACAGTCGAGTTAAGCGCAAAAACTTCTTTTTCATTTTTCATGGAAAGCTTTATAAGCGGCAACCCCCTTTGGTACGCGATATTATATGAACGCGCGTATTAAATGAAGTTTAACAACATCTCACCCCATAAGTCAATTTGCGCGGCGGCAAACGCCGCCCGACGGTTTCTTTAAGGTTTTGAATTGCTAAAATATCACTAACGATTAAGACGAATAGCCGGGAATCGGTTGAACAGCCGCTAAGGGTCCGAAAAACCGTCATTTCGCGTTATCCGCCAATGGAGGGATATATTGTGAAAAATACAGCTTTCATGGTTTTTGCAGCGGCGGTGTTCGTATCCTGCCAGCCTGCTCACACTGACAGACCGGCTGCGGTTCCCGGTGTTCCGGCTTTTACGCTGTTTTCGGAGGATGTTAAAGACGGAGACGCGCTGGATGCTGTTTTTACCTGCGACGGGAAAAATGTTCCGCCCGGGCTTAAATGGAGCGGAGAGCCGGAAGGGACTAAAAGTTTCGCGCTTATTCTTGAAGACCCCGACGCGCCTATGGGCAATTTCACTCATTGGATAGTTGTGGATATCCCGGCAGGCGTACATTCTCTGGAGAGAGCCGGAAAATTCCCGGCTCCGTCCCGTGAACTTAAAAACAGCTTTGGGGAGTCCGGTTACGGCGGCCCATGCCCGCCTTCAGGCACGCACCGCTATATCTTCACGCTCTACGCGCTGTCCGCCGCGCGTCTTGAAGGCTCACAGCCTTCTATCCCAAAATTAATGCTTGCAAAAGCCGCGCTGACGTCGCGCTACGCCAGAAGATAAAAATGATAAAAAGAATAATTGAGGATGTGCGCACGGTTTTTAAAGAGGACCCGGCTGCCAGGGGTTTTGTCGAAGTTCTGTTGTGTTATCCGGGCCTGCATGCCGTGTGGGCGCACAGGCTGGCGCATTTTTTATGGAGGCTGGGGCTTTATTTGCCTGCGCGCCTTGTTTCTCACGCCGCAAGAGCGTTTACCGGCATTGAAATACATCCCGGCGCCGCTATAGGCCGCAGGTTTTTTATTGACCACGGCATGGGCGTGGTCATAGGCGAAACCGCTGAGATAGGCGATGATGTGCTGATGTACCAGGGCGTAGTGCTTGGCGGCACTTCGCTTGAGAAAAAAAAGCGCCACCCGACAATAGGCAACGGGGTTGTTATCGGTTCCGGGGCTATAATACTTGGCGCCATTAACATAGGCGATCATTCGCGCATCGGCGCGGGTTCTGTGGTGCTTAAAGAAGTGCCGCCGCAAACCACTGTTTTTGGCGTGCCGGCCAAGTCCAAAGAGGGCGGAATAGGTGAAACCTCCCAGCTGGACCATAACAAACTTTTTGACGTGTGCGGAGAGGAAATAAA
The DNA here is from genome assembly GCA_026388155.1 of Elusimicrobiota bacterium. Lineage (NCBI taxonomy): Bacteria > Pseudomonadati > Elusimicrobiota > Elusimicrobiota bacterium. The sequence continues at coordinate 51,267 of JAPLKI010000025.1, read as the reverse complement.
AGTTTTACGCGCCGAAGTCGAAGAGCTGAAAAAAATAGCGGGAAGTAAACAGTGATTAAGCGATTTAATGTTCGAGTTTAGAAGCAGGGTGCTGTAAACATCCCCTGATCGCCATTCACTATTCGCTGTAACATGCACGTCTATGAAAAGTGAAGTATGCTTTCTGAGCGCTCCGGTAAACTCAGGTAAAACCGCTTTTATAAAGCGCCTGCTTAAGGCCCTTAAGGAAAAAAGAATTAAAACAGGCGGGGTTTACGCTATAAAGGAATTTAAGGGCTCCAGCCGATTGTACAGGGTTTTTGATATCCTTTCCGGAAAAAGCGTTCCGCTGCTTGAAGTTTCTAATGGCGTTATAGCCGCATCAAAGGCCGGGTTTTCTTTCGCCTCAAAAGCCATTCTTCAGGCAAAAGGCTGTGAAGTGGCGATCATAGACGAATTCGGGCCGCTTGAAGTCTCCGGCTATGGCTACGCGGCAGCGGTGAAAAAACTGATAAAGAGCCGGAACATGAAAATTTTTATTGTGGTCAGGAAAGGGCTTTGCAAGCAGGCGGCAGCTTCCCTTAATCTTAAAAAATACGCGGTAATTAAAGCGGAAAAGGTAAATTACAAAAAAGTTCTGGGTTTGTTATTGTCATGAATGGCCAGGAAGGCTAAAAGGTCGGGCCGCAGAAATAAGGATCTTCTCCCTAAACCCCTAGCCCCTGAACTCTAACCACTGCCTTTAACGAGGTTCCTATGAACAAGGGGAAACAAGTGAAAATTATCGGCCTTATGTCCGGCACTTCGGCTGACGGGCTTTCGATAGCGCTTTGTTCGCTTAATTCCGGCAAAAAAGAGCTTGCAACTCTGGCCTGTGAAACTTATCCGTATAGCGCGGGTCTCCGGGCTAAAATACTTTCCGCCAAAGAAATGAAGACACCGCGCCTTTCCGGGCTTAATTTCGAACTGGGCCGGACCTGGGCCGCTATGCTTATCAAGTTCGCCCGCCGCAACAGGGTGAATTTCAGGGATATTGCCGTCATCGGTTCCCACGGCCAGACAGTCTGCCATTATCCGGGGGGCGGTATTCCCAACACTTTACAGATAGGCGAGGCTTCTTTCCTGGCTGAAGCTTCCGGCATTCCGGTGGTTTCGGACTTCAGGCCGGCGGACATGGCGGCCGGCGGGGAGGGCGCTCCGCTTATCCCTTTTATGGATGAATATCTGTTCGGCGGGGGGCGGCCCGTCGCTTTGCAGAATGTCGGCGGCGTGGGAAATATCGCTTTCGTGGGCAGGAACTTGGTGACTACCGGCTTTGACACCGGCCCCGGAAACTCACTTATGGATACGGCGGTATCCCTGCTGACCGGCGGAAAAGAGGCTTTTGACCGTAACGGCCGCTGGGCCATGGCCGGGAAAGTGGACTATGCCATGGTCATGAAACTTATGAAGCTGCCTTTTTTCCGGTTAATGCCGCCTAAATCCCTGGATAGAGATGAATTCTCCGGTGTGTTCCTGAGGAAATATTTCTTAAACCGGCTTAATGTCCGGTCTAAACACGATCTTCTTGCCACGCTGAATTATTTCACCGCCGTGAGTATCGCCCTGGCGTTCCAAAGGCACGCCCCGGCCGGCACTGAAGAGCTTATAGTGAGCGGGGGAGGGGCGTTGAACCCCGCGCTTATGGCCAATCTTTCCGGACTTCTGGCCCCTGTAAAAGTTTACACCATCGCCCGCCGCGGCATACACCCGCTGGCAAAAGAGGCGGCCTGTTTCGCTTTGCTGGGGTGGCTGGCGCTTAACGGCGAAGTTAACCACTGCCCCTCCGCCACCGGCGCCAAAAGCGCGCGGGTATTGGGGAAGGTTATAAATTCATGCAGCGTCTAGACAGGCTTTTCCGGGCCTTAAAACACCGGAATTACCGCCTTTACTTTTCCGGGCAGATAATCTCGCTTGTGGGAACCTGGATGCAGACCGTGGCTCTGAGCTGGCTTGTTTACCGGCTGACCGGTTCCGCCATGCTGCTGGGTGTGGTCGGTTTCGTCAGCCAGATACCCAGTTTTCTTCTTGCGCCGTTTACCGGGGTTGTTGCCGACCGCTTCAACCGCCACCGGATAATTATATGTACCCAGACACTTGCCATGCTGCAGGCCTTTATACTTTCCATGCTGGTGCTTTCCGGCCGCATAGAGATATGGCATATAATCGCTTTAAGCGCTCTTTTGGGTATCGTCAACGCGTTTGACATGCCCGCCAGGCAGTCTTTTGTCATAGAGATAGTGGAGCGCAAAGAAGATCTGGCCAACGCCATAGCCCTTAATTCATCCATCTTCAATTCCGCCAGGCTCATTGGGCCAAGCGCTGCCGGAATACTTATAGCGGCATTCGGCGAAGGCCTCTGTTTCCTTCTGAATGCACTGTCCTACCTGGCGGTGATAGCCGCGCTGCTTGCAATGAAAATAAACAGGAAGCCAGCCGCCGCTGACGGGCGCAAAAAAGCGGGATCCGGCTTTAAAGAAGGGCTTTCGTACACTTTTGGGTTTACGCCTATAAGATACATACTCATGCTGCTGGCGCTTGGCAGCCTGTTGGGTATGCCGTATACGGTGCTTATGCCTGTATTCGTAAAAGGCGTGCTCAAGGGTGGGCCAAGGACGCTTGGTTTCCTGTTTGCCTGCTCGGGCGCGGGCGCTTTGTGCGCGGCCCTGCGCCTTGCCTGGCGGAAACATGTGCCGGGGCTTGAGCGGAAGATACCTGTTTTTTCCGGGCTGTTCGGAGCGGGCCTGATAGCTTTTTCTTTTTCCAGGGTTTTAGCCGTTTCGGCTGTCTGTATCGCGGCGGCCAGTTTCGGCCTTATAAGCCAGATGGCCTCCAGTAATACCGTAATACAGACTGTGGTGGAAGATGATAAGCGCGGCCGGGTAATGGCCTTGTATTCGCTGGCTTTCATGGGGATGGCGCCTTTCGGCAGCCTTTTGGCCGGCTGGATGGCCAGCCGTATCGGCGCCCCCTGGACAATTTTCCTGAGCGGGGCGGCGGTTATATGCGGGGCTATGGTTTTTAGAAGCAAGATCGGTGAGATAAGCGGCAGGGCACACCATGTTTACAGGGATCTGGGTCTGCTGGACAGTGAAGCGGCCGTCCTGGGAGATGCCGAGGGGCTTGAACGGACGGCGTTGTAGGGTTATCTAATTTTGTAGAATTTAGTAGCAACTCATATGGAAAAACACAGCCGCGTATTTGACGCGGATCTCAAGAGGATACTTAAAAATGTTTCCCGTACGTTTTATCTCAGCATTAACATTCTGCCGGATAGAACGCGGGCGGCAATGGCCATGGGCTATCTGCTTTGCCGCGCGCTTGACACGGTAACCGACTGTATAGGACCCGCTAACGGGCTTAAACGCGAAATTTTGGCCCTTTCACGGAGTTTGGATGACAAAAAAATATCCGCGGAGCTGTCTGAGAAAATAAAGCGGCTGGGAGCCTGCGCCGCAAATCCCAGGGAAAAAGAGCTGTTGCTCAGGTTTGATAAGCTTTTAGCCGTTTACCTCAAATTACCTGAAAGCGACCGCGTTTTGATCAATTTTGTCTGCGACGGCGTGGCCCGCGGCATGGAAATGGACCTGGAAATTTTCGCGGCTCCGGGCCTGTCCGCTTTTAAAACGGAGGAAGAGCTTAAAAAATATTGCGGCTGTATAGGCGGCATTCCGGGAATTTTCTGGGCCCGGCTTTACAGGGCGGCTATACGGCACAATAACATAAGCGCGGTAAAGTACCCTTCCGAACAAGCGGCGTTCGCCATAGGTTCCGCCCTCCAGATGACAAATATTCTCAAAGACATGAGCGCCGATCTTAAAGCCGGCCGGTGTTACCTGCCGCAATCGGATCTTTCGCCGCAAGATCTTCTGCCGCAGGACCTTTTTAATCCCATTAACATGGAAAGGCTTCAGGCTGTGGTTTATAAATGGATAGCATGGGCGGTGGATCAGCTGGATATGAGCGAGGAATTTGTGGCCTCCATCCCAAAGACCGAACTGGCCATGCGGGCCGCCGTTATTTGGCCCGTTTATTGGGCCATGGATACCCTTGCGGAGGTTGTCGACTCGAACTTGCTTGATCCCGCCGACCGTCCGCGTATTAAACGCAACAGAATTTATTCGACCATCGCCTTAACCCCGCCGCTGCTGTTAAGCAATACCGCTTTCGCCAGGGGCTACCGCTTCAGAAGGGAAACTCTGATAGTTTCCATAAATCAATCTCACTAAGGGTTGAAAGGCTTAAATTATGTATAAAAAACGCAATTATCATTTATATTTTCTGACTGTTATTGTTTTTGCATGCGCCTGTTTCGGGACCCGCCGGAGCGCGGCCGATATCGAGGAAGCCCGCCGCGCCAGACTTGAGCTTCAGTCCATAATGGATATGGTGTTTTCAAAACAAATACCCCCCATAGAATTCGAATCAGGTTCCGACAAGCTGCTTCCCGACTCCTTCCGTACGCTGGATATGGTGGCCGAGGTGCTTTTAAAGCACCGCACGCTTAAACTTTCGCTTGAGGGCCATACCGACGATGTCGGAGGGGAGGTTTACAACGAGAAGCTCTCTTTCATGCGGGCGGGGGCCGTAAAGTCCTACCTTGTTTTAAAGGGAGTATACCCCGATTTCATACGGATACGAGGCTACGGCAAGGGCCGGCTTTTGTTTACGGATACTTCCGATAAGGCCCGCGCGCTCAATAGAAGAGTGGAATTCACAATTACCACCAGAGATTGGGAAGCGATATATTAACAACAGAGGTTAGGGGTTGGAGGCCAGGGGATTGGGTTAGAGGGTGCTGGAATAAGGAACTCCTTCCCTAAACCCCTAGCCCCTATACGCTAGCCCCGCTCTATCTAATGTTCCTCGTATTTGTAGGCAAATTTGGCGTTTTTCTTCGGCCTGGTCCTTTGTATTTCCTCGGTCCACTCAAACTCCCTGCCGGCTATGCGCACGATCTCTCCTGCCCTTACGCCGTGCCGTTTAAGCATCTTGTCAACGCCTATCAGCTTGAAAATACGCCGCAGCCGGTTCAGTGAATCGGGCTGGGAAAAATTGACCATGGCCATGATTTTAAGCAGTTTCTCGCCGGTCAGTTCAAAAACACCGTCGGCGGAATGTCCCACCTTAAAGCCCGTGGGCAGAGGTTTGTTGACAAGGCCCGTGTCGGGTTCTTTTTTAGGGGCAAAAATCTCAGTTTCCTTTATTCGCGGCAGCAGCTTTATTATTGAGTCAAGCAGGTTTTTCGTTCCCGCGCCAGTGAAGGGGGAAATAAGGAAAATTTCCTGTTTTTTGAATTTCTTTGAAAGCGCAGTGAAAACTTTCTGCGCCTCAGGCAGGTCGCTCTTGGTTACGACCAGCAGCCGCGGTTTTTTAGCGAGTTTAGGGTGAAATTCTTTAAGCTCCCTTGCAATTACGCGCACCGATTGCTCAGGCGTGCAGTCTTTGAAGCCCTGGGGGTCCACTAACTGTATCAGCAGGCGGGTTCTTAAAATATGTTTAAGGAACTGGACGCCAAGACCTTTGCCTGAATGCGCCCCCTCGATCAGGCCGGGAATGTCCGCGGCCACAAATGAACTGCCTTTGTGGCGGATTACGCCGAGGCTGGGATGTAAAGTGGTAAAAGGATAAGAGGCTATTTTTGGCCGCGCGGCCGAAATACGCGCGAGCAGGGTGGATTTCCCGGCGTTCGGGAAGCCGACAAATCCCACATCGGCCAGAATGCTCAGCTCAAGCGTCGCTTCCAGGGCCTCTCCCGGCTCGCCTTTCTCTGAAATGTGCGGAGCCGTGTTGAATTTCGTTTTAAAAGAGAGGTTCCCCCGTCCGCCCCGTCCGCCCTTCGCGGCCAGGAATTTTTGCCCGGGAATTTTCAGGTCGGCTATCACTTTTCCCCCGACTTTGACAAGGGTTCCGCAGGGCACATATACCAGAATATCCTTTCCGGACAAACCTTCCATTTTCTTGCCCTTTCCCGGCGAACCGTCCGTGGCGAAAATGTGCGGGTGCGAGGCTATTTCGGAAAGGGTGTTTACATTATGCGTGGTTTCAAAATAAACATTGCCGCCCCGGCCGCCGTGCCCGCCGTCGGGCCCGCCGTAAGGCACGAATTTTTCCCGCCGGAACGACGAGCAGCCGTCGCCGCCGCTTCCGGCCCTGAGATAGACTTTAGCCGTATCTATGAAGTCCGGGGTCTTGCCTTTTTCTCTTGACATAAATTGAAATAAAAAACCTCCTAAAAAGTTTAGGAGGTTTTAGCCGGAAAAAACGCTATTTCGCGGCGGGGTAAACGCTGATCTGCTTTTTATCGCGTTTGGCCCACTCAAATTTAACCACACCCGTTATTTTGGCGAACAGCGTGTCGTCGGAACCCCTGCCCACATTGGCTCCGGGGAGGAACTTTGTGCCGCGCTGTCTTACCAGGATCTCACCGGCGTTTACGGCCTGGCTGCCGTAGCGCTTTACGCCAAGGCGCTGGCCCTGGCTGTCGCGCCCGTTGGTGCTTGAACCTTGTGCTTTTGTATGCGCCATAAACAAAAACCTCTTTTCTTGAAATTCGAAGCCAGCAACTATGACAACTGAATTTCTTTAACTTCTATTTCAGTCAGTTCCTGGCGGTGGCCTAAACTTCTTTCGTAAGCCTTTTTCGGCTTTTTACGGAAAACCAGTAATTTGGGGCCTTTGAGATGCCGCAGGACTTTGGCCGTTACTTTGGCTTCGGGGGACTTGGCGGCGGCGCTTTTTTCCTCCTGCGATGCCGACCATAAAGCCTTAAAAGTCACTTCCGCGCCTTTTTCGGCAGGGAGTTTCTCTATCTGCAAAATCTCTCCCGGGACTACCCAATATTGTTTTCCGCCTGTTTCTATTATTGCGTACATGATAGTGATATGATAGCAAAAACCCCGCCGCCGGTAAAGCAAAAAATTGCGGAAAAATCAACTCGCGGGATTCCCGGGCCGAGTGTCGTGTGTTTTTTTAATGCAGGCTCATCTGCGCCGGACCAGGGCCGCGCTTCTGAGGGGGAATCCACACCCGGCGTCCGCCAGGACAGAAGACCTATAGTTAAATGGGCCGTTGGGCCCAGTACAGAGCCGGTTTTATCGGCCATACTATATTCATGAACGCGCGAAGATCGGTTTCCCTGGCAGCGGCAACTATCCTCCTCTCTCTTTGCGCGGAGGGATTCGCCCGGACGCCGGCTCTGCAAAGTCTTTTGGACAGTGCAGGCGCCTCCAGTCAGGCGCAGATATCTTTTCCTGAACCCGAACAGCAGGTCGTATTTGCCAAACAGCGCCTGCCCGAAAACAACAATGAACCCGGTTTCACCTGGCCGCGGCAAAAGAGTGCGGATGTCGGGGACTATGTTCTTATCGGCGGGGCCACCGCCTTTCTTGCGGCTGGCGGCGTCAACTTGGACCAGCTTGAGGATGGGACAGGGAAATGCGCCCTTTCCCCGAACACCAGATATCCGACCGAGGCTGCGCCGGGATTTGAAAGCGAATATATGACCGTGGTTTTTAAGGAGCCCGTCCCCGGCTGCGCCCTGACGAAAGGCTATATCCTTATGACGCATGTCGCCGCCAGTTCCGCAGGAGGCGCATGGCAGCTCCCTAAAAATGTCCGCGCGTTCCTTGACACCCTGGCTTACGCCGAGGGTACCAGGGACAGATACAACTATATATTTACTTTCGCCACCTTTAAAAGCTATGCCGATCATCCCCGGAAGGTGAAGTGTCAGGGCGGGCTATGTTCAAGCGCGGCCGGACGATATCAGTTCCTTGCCTCGACCTGGGACCCCCTTGCCGGGGATCTTGAATTGAAAAATTTCACTCCGCCCAATCAGGATAAAGCCGCACTGGAAATTATCCGCAGAGCCGGCGCGTATCGCGCGGTGGAGAATTCCGCCGACTATAACAATTTCAAGAAAGCCATGGGTAAGCTCAACGACATATGGGCCTCTCTTCCCGGAAGCCCTTACGGCCAGCACACCTACTCCATGGCCGCCCTCTGGAAGCAATATAAGGCCTTTCTGGCCAAATACAAATAGCATTCACCCTGCCCTGCCCAAAGCCGCCGGCGATTTAACCCGAATTCTTAAGTCGGCCGTCTGACGCCATAGGCTTATAGAGTTACCTATGGCTTGAAACTTGCCGGATTTGCTCCCCGTTTCCCTCCCGTAAGGTCAAAGGACCTACCTTGATCAGGGCCGTTAGCCACTTACGCCGCGGAGATTTTTATGCCATAATTAAAATAAGAGCAAGTGGAGGATTACTCATGAAAAATTTTTTTAGCCTGCTGTTTTTCTTTTTAATCGTGCCCTTTTTCTTTTCATTTTTGTTCTCGCCCGCCGCTGTTTCCGCCTCCGGAGACCAGATTAAAACCAGGACCGGCGTCCTTTTTACCGGTTTGAAGGCCCCCGCGACCAATTATCTGAAACTAGACCGGACCGATCCCGCAGGCATAGCCTACGGCGATTTTGACGAATTCAGCAATATTAACGATCCGCTCTACAGGGAAGGCTCAAAGGAATTTTTAAAATCAAGCGTTTTGAGCGATAAAGCAGTTAAAACCCTGAAAGCTGTAACCTTGCGGGACGCCCCCGCGGACCCGGCCGGCTTAAAAAAACAAAACCCCAGGCAGAAAAATAAACCAGTCCTGAAGAAGCGGAAAACCGTAAAACCTTTACAGATAGATCCCCTGAAAAGCAAAAATACCATCTGAAATACAAAGCGCGAAATTACAGGCAATACTGCGTCATTTTGTGTTTTGAAATTTTTATTTTTTTGCTTTGTGCTTCCTGTTCAGCTTCGTGATTGAAAGCCGGCCGGATAATTAATAGAATAAGAAGCGGAGCGGTTGTTGATTTTTACGTTTACGGGGAAGGTATATGATCAAAGACGTGGCTGAACTTTTTACACATCCTGTGCTGAAAATATGGGGTGTTTTTGTCTCCTATGTTCCGAATATAATTGCGGCGCTTATCTTTGTCCTGGTCGGTCTTTTCGCCGCACGCATGGCCAGCTCGCTGCTTGAGCAGTTTTTGCGCAAAATTAAGTTTGACAGCTACACCAGCCGTGTCGGCATCAATGAGGTAATGACCCGTTTCGGCTTTGGAAAATCCGTGGTTACCATACTTGGCGTCCTGGTTTACTGGTCCATAATACTGGTTTTTTTCGTGTCCGCGGCCGACATCCTGAATCTGACCGCCGTCGCGCAGATACTTGAAAAGATACTCATCGTCTTTATCCCCAGGATCGCGGCGGCCATTTTTATAGCTTTCGGCGGACTGCTTTTTGCCAAATTTGTGGCCGATGTAGTGCTTAATTCCGCCACCGCGAACAATCTGCGCGGCGGCAAGTCGCTTTCAAAGATAGTTAACTTCGTGATACTGGTATTTACGGCCATTGCGGCCGTTGAACAGATGGGTATTGAAATGAAGGTCATCCGTTCCAGTATTAATATTCTGTTCGCTTCAATGGGCCTCGCGTTCGCTATTGCCGTGGGCCTGGGAGCGAAAGACATAGCCCACGAGATAATACAGGAGATGTTCACCGAGAAGAAAGACGAAAAGTGAGAAGTTGAGAGTGTAGAGTGTAGAGTCGATACTTGAATGCTTGCTTGTCAAAGAAAAGCCCCGGAAACTATCCGGGGCTTTTCTTTGGCTCTACACACTCTACACTATCTACTATCCACTCTCCTCAGTCCATGTAATCCCTCAGCATTTTGCTGCGGGAAGGATGGCGGAGCTTTCGTATGGCCTTGGCCTCTATCTGGCGCACCCGCTCCCTGGTAACGCGGAAGATCTTCCCCACTTCCTCAAGGGTGCGCGGATAACCGGACTCTATGCCGAAGCGGAGCTTTATTATTTTAGCTTCCCGTTCCGTGAGAGTGTCAAGTATTTTTGTCACCTCGCGTCTGCGCAAAAGCTCTATGGCCGAGTGGGAGGGGGGGAGCCCGGTCTTATCTTCGATAAAGTCCTCAAGATGAGAGTCCTCGTCTTCGCCGATGGGGGTGGAAAGCGAGATGGGATCCTGCATTATCTTCATGGCGTTTTTTACCTTGTCCATGGAGATATGCATGTGCTTTGAGTATTCCTCGATCTGGGGGTCCCTGCCGAATTCCTGACGGTACTTGCGGGTAACCTTCATTAATTTTGAAACCAGTTCTTTCATGTGCACGGGAATGCGGATGGTGCGCGCCTGGTCGGCGATGGCGCGGTTGATCGACTGGCGTATCCACCAGGTGGCGTAGGTGGAAAACTTAAAGCCGCGCTTGTATTCGAATTTCTCCACGGCTTTCATCAGGCCCAGTCCGCCTTCCTGTATCAGGTCTGAAAGCTCGAGGTTGGAATTCACGTGCTTTTTGGCGATCGAGACCACCAGTCGCAAATTGGCCTTTATGAGTTTGAGCTTGTCCTGCAGGATCTGGTCCTCAAGAAAGGTTATCTTTTCGTTCAGGGCCATAAACTCGTCCGGCTCTATAGGCAGAGTTTTTATGAGATGGCGCTCGCGCTCGCGGATGGCCTCGGCGTTTACCAGCGCGGCTTCAACCTCCGTGGTGTTGTAGCCCCACTTCGACCGGAAAGCTGCCGCTTTCATGCGGTTTTTGGCTACAAGCTCGTAATCCGCTTTCAGTTTTGTAAGGTCTCCGTAATGCTTCTCGTATTTTTCCAGCTCCTGGCGGTATTCCCTTATTTTATGGGCCAGGTTTTTTATTTTGTTGGTAAGACGCTTTATCTTTTCCTGGTTCAGATTGAGGTTGATGATATTGTTCACTATCTGCATGCGCTTGGAGTCAAGCACAGCTCCCAGCTTCTTCTTCAGTTCGTTTGAAATTCCGGGCGTCTCCATCCGCTCGCAGAGTTTTTCCATCTCACGTTCTATCCGGGTTATCAGGTGAGCCACATTTTTCATCTTCCTCTTCATGGCCGAAAGTTCCTGCGTGGATTTGCGGCCGCGCGGCATGAGCTCTTTGGTGGTCATTTCATCCTGCTCGATCAAAGTTTCCCAGTTGCGTATTTCCCGGAGCGTTATGGGGGATTCAAGCACCAGCATGCGCAGTTCACGCTCGCGTTCCCTGATATTTCGCGCCAGCGTCACCTCTTCGTCGCGCGTGAGCAGGGGAACTTTGCCCATCTCGGAAAGATACATGCGTATGGAGTTCGACACGTCGGGGGTCGCTCCCCATTCTTCCGTGTATGCTTCGCGCTCCGCCGCCGCCACCATCTTGAATTTCTTGCGGTCCACCACTTCAATGCCCAGGTCTTCCAGCGTGCCCATGAGGGTGTCTATTTCCTCGCTTGACATGGAGGCGTTCGTGAGCGAGCGGTTCATCTCCTCAAGGGTCACGTATCCGTGCTCCTTGCCCAGTTCCACCAGATCTCTTAAAGCCTTTCTAGGTTGTGCCATGTTTTTCTCCTTACTTGGACGGAAGGTTAAAGCTCGCCCGCCTTACCTCTTAACTCTGTCAGGTGTTTTAATTCCTCCAGTTGCGAGGGGGTAAGCGTTGAATAATTTTTGCTCAGCTCTTTGCGCCGCCTTTCGTGCGAATTTTTTTTAAGCATTTTAACTGTTTTTGCGGCGTTTTGGGCCGGATTTATGTCGCTTGGAATATCGGCCACGGCAAGCTTCATTATCAGGGACGCTTCCTCAGGGAGCCTGGCAATGAGCGCGGCCGCGGCCCGTGGCCGCTCTTCGGGTTTAAGATTTTTTATTTCAGAAAAAATCCTTTTTGCCAGCGGGTGTGAAAGGTCGCTTTCCTCCAGGCCTTCCGCGCAGACGGCGAGTTCGGGGTCTTTAAGAAGAAGCTGTATGAAGCCCAGTTCAAGCGCCGGCATGGACTGCGGGGCGGACGTCTCGTCCGGCTTTCTTTCTTTGCCGGGGACCTGGCTCTTTTTTTTAAGCTGTTGTAGGACCGAGATTTCCGAAACCTCAAAACGGAAAGCGATGTTTTTTACCCATTCGCTTTTAAGTATCTCATCGCCCTGTTTTAAAACCGTCTCAAGCAGCGCGTCTATGGCTCTGGCTTTGTCCTGCGAGGAAACCGCGGCCCTGTTTTTGAAAAACAGGTTCATCCTGAAATCCAGCGGGTCGGCCGCATCCGAAATTTTTTGGGCGAAGGCCTCCGGCCCGTTTTCATTGAGATATTCGTCCGGGTCGAGCCCGGCGTCAAGTTCGGCGATCCGCGAATACAGGCCGGCTTCCATAAAAATTTCCGCCGCCCGCACCGAGGCTTTTATACCGGCGGCGTCCGGGTCGAACATTATTATGGTGTCTTTCGCGTAACGCTTTATAAAGGAGGCGTGTTCCATGGTAAGCGCGGTGCCCAGCGGCGCCACGGCGAAATCCACTCCGTGCTGGTGGGCGCTTATAACATCCATGTAGCCCTCAAGCAGCAGAAGGCGGCCGCTTTTCCTTATGCCGGCCAGCGCCCTGTCAAGGCCGTACAGCGTTTTACGTTTTGAGAAAACCGGGGTTTCAGGGGAATTTAAGTATTTAGGCTCTCCCGAATCCAATATCCTGCCGCCGAAACCCGTTACCGTGCCTGTCTGCGTTTTTATCGGGAACATTATGCGTCCCCTGAAATAATCGTAGGGGCTGCCGTCCGAGTCCCTGAGCCCCGAGAGCCCGGCTCTTGAAAGCAGGTCCTTTGAGAAACCTTTGCCCAGCAGTTCCTGCGTCAGGGCGTTATCGCCTGATGGCGCGTATCCCAGGCCGAAGGCTTCTACGGTGGCCTTGTTTATTTTTCTGGCGCCAAGGTAAAGCCGGGCTTTTTCTCCGCCGGAAGAAAAAAGAAACTTTTTGTAAAACTCGCAGGCCGCCGCGAGGGCTTTTTTTATTTCAAGGTTTTCCCTGTCGGCGGCGCTTAACCCGGTAAAATGCCGGTCTTCCCAGCTTAGCCCCGCTTTTTGTGCGAGCTTGCGCGCCGCTTCGGGGAAGGTAAGCCCCTCTATTTTCATAACAAAGGTGAATATGTCGCCGCCTTCATTGCAGCCGAAACAATAAAAGATCTGCTTATCGGGGCTGACCGTGAAAGAGGGGGTTTTCTCGTTGTGAAACGGACAGGGTGCCTTGTAATTGCGGCCGGCGCGCCTGAGCGCGGGCACATAGTCTTTTACAACGTCCACTATATCCAGCTTTTCCCGTATTGATTCGATCGCTGAGTTTGAAGCCATGGTAAAAGGAAATTATATGAACGGAAAACCCCCGCGTCCCCTGAAGGGACGCGGGGCAATAAGAGCTGAAGTCCGAAGCTCTGAAGAACTGAAGTTTTGAAGCCTGGAAGTTTTTTACTTCAGCTCTTCAGCGCTTCAGTCGCGGACAGCGCCAAAGGTCCGCGACAGGCCAGTGTCACTAGCGCTTCAGTTCTAGTAGGATCGTCTGCCCTTGCGGATCTTGCGCCTTAGCTCTTCCGATTTGAGTTTTCTCTTGACGCTTGGCGGGAGGTAGTGCTCCCTGCGTTTTATGTCTTTAAGCACACCGCTGCGTTCGCACTCATGCTTGAAACGCCTGAGAGCTTCTTCTATGTTTTCCTCGTCTCTTAGCTTGATGAATACCACAAATATCACCACCTTTTAACGACAGCAAATAGCGAATAGTAAATAGGGAATAGCGATGGAGTTCCCACCCAACTTATCAACCGGGGGGCCACATCAGCCTTCTGCCGCCCAGAAGATGATAATGGATATGGTCCACCGTCTGTCCGGCCTTATGGCCGTTGTTAAGCACCAGCCTGAAGGCTTCGCCTATGCCAAGCTCACGCGCGATTTCTTTGGCGGCGTACTGCAGCTTGCCCAGAAGTTCAATGTCTTCCGCCTGGGCCTTGGCAAGGCACGCGATGTGTTTTTTCGGTATAAGTATTACATGCGTGGGGGCCTGCGGATTTAAATCGTAAATAGCCACCATGTCCGCGTCCTCGCGGATAATTCTTGCTTGTACTTCCTTTTCAATGATGCGGCAAAAAATGCAATCAGCCATTAGCTATATACATTCTATTAGTTTTCGGGGCGGCAGGCAAATGGGTGTTGCGGGAAAACGAGGCAGGGATCGAAAGTGTGGGGCGTAGAGTAAATAGTGCGGAGAAAATCAAAAACTCCTGTAAAGCTATATACTCTGCACTATCCACGCTACACTCGCCGTTTGCTATTTGCTCTCTTAAAACTCTGACAGCGGCAGTATGCGTTCCCTGAATTCGCCGGGGTTGTATAAGCAGTTATTTAAGGACTTTTTGTTTTTGCGTATCCTCACTGGCGTCACCCCGGCTTTTTTTGCCTGTATTACGCCTTCATCCGACGGTGTGAAATAAAATATGAAACGGCTTCGTTCAAGCAGCTCATATTTTTTGTTTTCGTCCGTGGTGAAATGAAAATAATCGGCCAGGGTTTTCCAGGAGTTTTCAAGGCTGTCTGAGCCTTCCTGCCCGCGGCCGCAGAAAATTTCCACCTTAAATCCCAGGACCTTGAAAAACCAGGCCGTCAACCAGGGGATGGGCTTGATATGCTCATATTTATACGCCCTGTTTACCGCGTTCCAATAATCCGCGCCCGATGCTATATCTTCGTCCGGCAATCCCCGCCCCTTTGTTTCCAGACCGTAACCGCCGGGCGAAATATACTCCGCGTCAGCGCGCTTTCCAGCGCTAAAAGAGAGGGGCAAGTCGCGCGCCGGCGCTATGGTGAGGGTGGCCGAAGGTTCGGCTTTGGAGCCCTGCGCGCTCTTAAAGGCCGGGGTTGAAAAAACCAGGCCGTCGTCGTATTCAAAGCCGACCTTGAAACCGATAAGCGTTATTACGCTGAAAAGTACGCCCCACGCGCCGGCCAACATCGCGAAGGCGCGCAGTCGCGCGAACCATTTTGAAAAGAAAGCCCCTATAGCCGCAAACATTTTATTCAGTGCCTTTTGTGCCGTGATTTTCAGGCTTATCCGTGTCCACGACGCCTGCCTGTCCTACGATGGCCGGCCCTTCCGCCTCCGGAGCGGGCGGGGGCTGGACGCTGGCCTGCCGCTGCGGCGTCCCTTCCGCGGGATGGCGTCCGCTGCCTTCGGCGCGCGCCCCGTTCGTGTCCCGCATTTCCGCCTCAGGCTCGGGGGCCGAGATCTTTCGCAACGAGAAACACCAGCCGAGTATTTCCCGCAAAAATCTTTTTGAATTTGCGAACTCCATGGCGTTAGGTAAAATGGGATAATCCGCGTTGTTTACGATGGAATCCGGCACCGCCAGACGATAGACATGGCCCGGCACAAGCGGGCCTGAGTCTGTTTCAACGCTTTTTATGCCGGTTTCCCCCGCAATTATTTTAAGGCCGGAAACGCTTATGTCCGAGAGGACCTTGTCCTCCAGCGCGTCTGCCAGTTCGGCGCCGCGTATTTTTACAAAAACCACGCTGGTGTCGTATGGCATAACCCTGTAGATATCTCCTACGGTAACAGGCCCGCTGGAAATCCCGGCGGCCAGGTCTGAATTTACAAGCAAAGCTGCATTTGAATGGGCCCAGCGTTTCATGCAGCCTGCGGCAAAATCACCCATGGCCGATCTTCCTCCGTCGCGCAGCTTAAGTTCTGTTGACAGAAAGCCTATGCGCCGCTCCATGTAGCGCGTAACCGAGTGTAAATGCCGGTTAACGACCTCCAGGGCGGCCGGGTCTTCTCCGTATTTGGCTTTGTCAAGCGGCAGCAGGTCCCAGTCTATGGCGGTGAGCGTCCCCGCGACGGGATCAATGTACAAGCGTATGCGCGCGGCGCTTGAGCCGAGGCCCGAAGGCACCACCCATGACTTGCCTGCCTTGAACGGCTTTTTTAAAGAAGGTTCGTCGGTGATTATGAGGTCTGTTTTAGGGAGTTTTTCAAGGAATTTACGGTAGAATTCCGGTTTTGCGGAGGCTTTGGGGTTGATGTTTAAAAGCATCACGGTAATTTTGGCGCCGCCATCCTTCAATGCTTTAAGTGCTTTTTCGATTTCGTAGCTTTCTTTTTCCAGGTGGTAGTTTAATAGATTTTTCGGCTGGTTCGCCTTTTGCGGATCCGCAACGTTAATTGCAAACACGCCTATCTTGTGTCCGCCGGCTTCAAGCAGGGCGAAGCCGCGCAGAAAATCCGGCTTCCTGTTGTTTTTCAGGTATAGATTTGAAGCCAGAAGCGGAAATGAGACTGTTTTTGAAAGCTTTTCAAGTTCCCTGGGGGCAAGGGCCAAATCACGGTAGCCGGGGGCGGCGGCCGAGTAGGGCACGGCATCCAGGCAGTCAAGCACCGCTTGCGCGCCCATTACCCGCCCTTCGGATGTTTCTGAAAGCCAGTTACCCATATCCAGCGCGAGTTTGGGCTTGCCTTCCAGTTTGTATAGGTTTTTGAAAACCGCCACCCCTCCGGCCAAGGCTCCCTTAAGGGCGGAATCCGGCTCGGCGCTTATGCGTCCTTCAAGTCGCGCGGTGACGAAAATTACCGCCTCTTCTTTTTTTGAACAGGAGCCTAAAATAAGGAAAAGGCCCAAAAGCGCCGCAGTTTTTAGGGTCATTTTAGAATTTAGTTATCCTGCCGCCCGCGGGCAGGGCCGTAACCGGGTTTTCCTTCAAATCTTTTACAAGCGCCTCGCGCACGGGGCGCATGGTATCCTGCATATTTCCGGTTTTAAGGAACACTTTACCGCCGGAGCCGCCGGTGGTCATATAATTGTTCGTGACCACGCTGAATTTATCCTCGGGCTTTATTTCTTTTCCGCTCTGTTCAAGGCGCAGTCCCGTCGTTTTGCCGTCCGGGCCTTCGTGGAATTTAACCGTTAGTCCTGAAACCTGCAGATAGCTTTTGCCGTGGTGCAGATTGTCGAGGAAAAGTTCTGAAAGCTGGGCGCCGGTCATCGTAAGGGTTACCAGGGTATTTTCAAAAGGCATTACCTGATAAATGTCGCGCATCGTTATGGATCCTTTGGTAAACCCGGCACGTATGCCCGGGCTGTTCTGGAAAGCCAGATCAGTGCCCGATTGTCTGCGCATGGCGTCGGTCATCCAGTTTCCTATGGGCGAATCAAGCCCTTCCTGGGAAAATGAAAGGTCAACGGCGGTTTTGCTTACCACCTTGTCCATTTCCTTGTTAACCTCCGCGCTTAAAGAGCTGACGGTTTTGAGTACCTCGGCGTCCTCTCCCGTTTTATCGGTCCAAAGGGGGATAAGTTCGGCTTTCGCGCCTTTAAATTTACCTGTGGCGTCGTCGAAGTCCAAG
Source organism: Elusimicrobiota bacterium (assembly GCA_026388155.1). Lineage (NCBI taxonomy): Bacteria > Pseudomonadati > Elusimicrobiota > Elusimicrobiota bacterium. The sequence goes on along the minus strand of JAPLKI010000025.1, from coordinate 34,042 downwards.
TCCACTTTGGTAAAATCCGTAAGGCCCCAGTAACTTTCGGCCACCAAAGTGGAGCTGGGCTTGTCGAAATAGCCCTTTAACAGGCCGGTGTGATTATGCCCGCCTATGACCACAGCGGCGTTTTTTGCGGCTCTTGCCACCGGGATAGTTCCGTAAGCGGTTTCTTCGTCCGTAAGCGTTACAGTTGAAAGATCGATTTTCCTGCCGCCAAAATCGCCGATGCCGATGTGCGCGAGCACTATAACGGCGTCCGGCTTCTGCTTTCTGATCTCTTCCATCCACCTGGCTGTTTCGGCTGGTTCGTCGGCGAACGTCAGATGCGCGACATTGGCCGGCAGAGTGGAGTGCGAGGTGTGCACTCCGGCGATGCCGAGCACCGCTATGCGCTCGCCCGCTTTTTCAATTATGGCGTAGGGTTTCAAATAGTCGACATTTTTCCCGGTGGCCTTGACATAGACATTCGCGCCAAGCACAGGAAAAGAGGCGCTTGATACCAGCGTTTTTAAATTCTCCTCGGTGTAGTCATAATCATGGTTGCCGACGAGCGCCGCCGTATAGCCCAGTTGGTTCATGATTATTATGCTGGCCATGCCTTTTGTGAAATTCCCTTCCGGCGTACCCTGGAACATATCGCCCGAATCAAGCAGAATGTAAGGATTCTTTTCAGCTTTTAAAAGCGAAGACAGGGCCGCGAACCCGCCGATGGTCCGGGTGGAGTTTTCCTTGTCCCATTTAGCGGGCCTGGCCGAATACCAGCCGTGCACGTCGCTTGTATGGTAAATGGAAATTGTTTTCGCGTTTACAACTTCGGCTGAAATCAGGAAACAGAGTATTATCATGGTTGCTTTTTTCATGTTTTTTATCTCCTAAGTCAGGGCTTGTTGCGCGCTGAAATTATGTTCTCTGAAAGCTTCTCCGCTTCGTATAACCACTTGTCAAAGTCGCTGTACAGGGTGGCAAGCTTCAGGTTTCCCAAAAAATCATCCGCCGCTGATAAGCGGCCTGCCCTGAAAAGCCCAAGCTGCTTTCTGCCGGCCGCTATAAGCTTGCCAGCCCGGGCGGCGGCTTCACCCTGCCCGAAAGAATGCCCTGTGAAGGCTTCGCCAAGAGCGTCCAAAAGGGAAAGATATAAGGCAAAGAACCAGACTATTTCCGGATTTCCCGCCAGCTTATAGTCCCTGATTTCCGAGAAACCCTTTTCAACCAGAGATAGTATCTGTTCTATATCGCGGATGAGCCGGATGCCGTTTGAGCTGCTGCGCCCGTTCCCGGCTTTTTGAAGTATATCCTGCAGCCGCGTTTTTGCCCTGTTGATTCTGCGCCGGTCAGGCGTTTTCTGCGCCAGGCAGTACACAAGTTTCCGCAATTCTTTCAGGGCAACGGCGGCTTGGTAAAGCCCCGGGTTACTGAAGCGTAATAACAAAGCGTGTATCATTGGTTTTTCAGCCGCTCAAGGCCGTTTAGGCTGAAAAGCGCCATATGCCGTAGGCCTTAAGCCATAAGCAGAAAGGCTGCCATAAGCTTATGGCCTAAAGCAGTTATTCCTACCTACTGCCTATCCGCCGGAGCAGTTATTAAATGATACAAAAAAACGCGGGGAGGATAAACCTCCCCGCGTTTTGAAGAAACTCCGCGAGACCGTCTGATGGCCAGAGGCAGGTATTACCTCTTGGAGAACTGGAATCTCTTTCTCGCTTTGGGCTGGCCGTATTTCTTTCTTTCCACCATGCGCGAGTCCCGGGTAAGGAATCCCGCTTTTTTCATGGAGGAGCGGAAGCTTGGGCCAAGGCTCGCGATAGCGCGTGAAATACCGTGGCGTATCGCGCCGGCCTGACTGGAAACGCCGCCGCCCTGCACCTTCACTATACAGTCGAATTTCTGGTCCTTGGCAAGGTCAAAGGGGGAGCTTATAACGGCCGCAAGCCGCGGGGTGTTGCCGAAATAATCTTTTAACTCCTTTGAGTTTACGGTCATTTTGCCTGTGCCGCCCTGCATGAGACGCACCTGCGCCACGGAAGTTTTTCTTCTGCCGGTGGCCAGTATTAAATTTTTGTTTTCCATAATATATCCTTTTTAGTTCAACCTGCCATAAGCCGTACGCTATACGCCATATGCTGCAAGGAATTCCTCAAAGCCTATGGCTTAAGGCTTATGGCGCTTTTTAACGCCGGGTTCGGGAACTGTGTTTGTTCAGCGGCAAAAATATTAAGCCGCTTCATGCGCCGATCCCTGAGCCTGTTATCGTCAAGCATACGCCGGACGGCCAGGTTCAGCACCTTGGTCGGATCATTTTCCATCTGCCGTTTGTAAGGTATAACCTTGGCGCCGCCGGCATAGCCGGAGTGCCGGAAGTAAAATTTATCCTCCAGCTTATTGCCGGTTACTTTTACTTTGGCTGCGTTGGTGACCACAACGAAGTCTCCGCAGTCCATGCTTGGGGTATATAGCCGTTTGTGCTTGCCGATTAAAAGGATGGCAATTCTGCTCGCAAGCCTGCCAAGAATCTGGCCGTCGGCGTCAAAAAAATGCCACTTTCTGGTTTTTTCAACTTCAGACACACTGGGCAAAGTAGTTTTCTGTATCATAGTAGGACTATGATAACAAATTTCCCCCCATTGTGTAAAATTATTTTTTCACGCCATTGCTCAACCATTCGCGTCATTCCCCGCCATAATCTCACATCCCAATCTTTCCTTTCTCGCAGAAGTGGCGTTGTTTGATGGCGCCGGAGCCGTGGGGAAAAGGTGCCTTTTTTACACGCCCCGGTTGACGATTGACCGACTCCTGAATCTTCCACCGCTCAACACTGGCGGCGGGGAAAACTTCAAAAAATTTAATAAAAAAGCCCCGCTTTTTGTATTATAGATAAAATGGACGGCGGGGATCGCTTGTTGTGAATTTTTTTACGAGGTCGAAAGCTTCAGGCAGGGGGGAACTAAAGATTAAGAAAAAGGCCCTTGTACCTTTTTCCCTAAGCCCATGAAAACTTTTATTGTCATTTCCCCGCAATACCCGCCGCGCCTGCGCTTTTTTATCAACAGGCTCAAAGCGCACGGTTTCATCGTGTTAGGCGTCGGAGACGCCGAATGGGGGGCCGTGGACGACGGGCTGAAAGCGGACCTTGCCGAGTATTGCCGGGCCGATCTTGCCTGTTATGCCGGAAATGAGGCCATCATTGATGAAAAATATGCCCCCATACGCGCAACCGTAGAGTATCTTAAAAACAAATACGGACCGCCGGAATACCTGGAATCCTTCAACGAGTGGTGGCTGCCCTTGGACGCGGCCCTCCGGCGGGACCTGGACATCCCGGGCATCAAACCGGCAGAACTTGCCCGCCTGGTCAGAAAATCGCTTATGAAGGGGCGTTTCATGCAGGCGGGGGTTGCGGTGGTGGACGGCGCGATGGTGACGGACCTTCAGAGTCTGCTCGCCTTCTTTGAAAAATCGGGGCGGGATATCGTTGTCAAGCCGGACCGGGGAGTAGGAGCTTCCGACACCTACCGGATACGTAACAGGGAGGAGGCGGAACATTTTTTTAATATCCGTAATCCCGCGTTCCCGTACTACATGGAAATGTTCATCGGGGACCCCGGGAGGGACCTGTATTCATTCGACGGTTTTACCGATGCTTCAGGGGAACCTGTGTTTTTTACCTGCCATCATTACAATGACGGCATCCTTGAGGTGGTGGAGGGAAATCCGCTCAGCTATCACAACCTGAGGGCGGAAGAAATACCGGCGGACCTGAAAGCGGCCGGCCTGTCGGCATTAAAAGCTTTTGACCTGAAAAAGAATTTTTTTCATATTGAATTCTTCCGGGTGAACGGCACTTGCTTCGGCCTGGAGATCAACGCGCGGCCTCCCGGTGTGCTGACCATGGACATGATCAACCATTCAAAGGGGATCGACTGCTGGGACCTTTACGCGCGGATGTGCGCGGGGGAAAAACCTGACGCGCGGTTCACGCGCGATATGGTCTGCACCTACGCGGCCAGGGTTCTTGACAGGCCCTACCAGTTGTCTCACGAGGAACTGCTGGCGTGCTACGGCCGCGAAATAGTTTTCCACATGCCCATGGACAGTAAAGTGATGGGCGACTACGCCTACCTGGTGCTGACGGAAACGCAGGAGCAAAGAATAGAAATCCTGGCCCGGATATCTGAACTGCGAAGCTGACGTTATGAAATACGGAAATTCCTGAACTCAGAAGGCGGCGGGGAAAACTTCAAAAAATTTAATAAAAAAACCCCGCTCTTTGTGTTGTTTTGCTGCAGATACGGATCCCCCGCCAGTCTTAAAAAGCCTGCCCTAATCTCCCATCCAGATCTTTCCTTTCTCGCAGAAGTGCCGTTGTTTGATGGCGCCGGAGCCGAAAAAGGCCGTGGAAGTTTCGCCTTCAGGGATATGAGTATCTCCTCTTCGGTAATTCTCTATATATATGGCAAGCTTGGTGGTGCCCTTCATGGAGCACAGGCTGGTATCGGGGATAGAACATAAAAAATATCTCCGGTATGTGGGCATTTTTATTATTTTCATGATGACAGTCGGCTCTTCCGTCAGCGTTTCTTCGGGGCAGGTGGTGGCTTTTGCGAGCCAGAGATATTCCGGTTCCGAAATTTCGCGATAGCCCTCTTTAAGCGCGGCTTCAATTTCTTTGTTCGTCTTCTCGGCCTGCGGGCTTGCAGGAACCGCTTCATATATCAGCAGCCAGGATTTCTTCCCGCTTTTGGCCAGGCGCAGCGCGGCGTCGCCCTCCGCCGTCAATTTGCCCGCTTTGTCAAAAAGGGGCGCCCCCGAATTATCGCGCAGCGCGAAGACGTCTCTAAGCGTCATCGGCTGGGCTTCAAAAAAAGCCACCGCGTCCCTGGATAAATAGGAAAGGTAAAGCCTGTAGCCGGCGCCAGTCAAGAAAAGTTTGGGGCCCTTCCCGCTTTGTTTCTCCAGAACCAGCCCGTTTAAAGCGTGGTTCTTCATTTTAAGGTAATCCACGGCGCCGTTCCTTTCGGCGACCGTAATATCCTTGAACAATTTCAGGTCTTCGGGAGCGGGCGAAGTTTTTTTCAGATCAACCGCCTGGCGTTCTTTTAACGCGGCAAGCGCCTGTTCCGGGAGGGTAAGCCCTGCCTCGATTTCAGCCAGGCGCGAGCGCGCCCTGGCGTTGCCCGGTTCGGCCGAAAGTATTTTTTCATAAACGCCGGAGGCCGACTTTAAATCTCCCCGCGTCTCAAAAATCCCGGCCAGACCGTTGAGGGCGGTTAAATCAGCGGGACTTGTTTTAAGGGCGGTTACATACGCTTTTTCCGCGTCCGCTTCCCGGCCCAGCTTAATTAAAGTTTCAGCCTTTTTAACCAGGCAAAAAGCCGCCATCGGACTGTTTTTGTAAAGTTCCGCAGCCCTGTTATATTCTTTCACGGCGTCTTCGTAGTGGCCAAGACGTATAAGCAGGCCGGCGCGGTCCTTGCACAGTTCGGGGTCTGAGGGGGTGAGTTTTAAACAGGCGCCGCTTGAGCGCTCTGCCGCTTCAAGGTTGCCGGCGGCAAGCTCGGAGCGGAAGGTCCGCGCGCATTTTTCAGCGTCCGCGGCGGATACTCTGACGGTGCGTACCTGCTGTCCGGACGGAGGCGCGCTTACGGCCTGCGGTTTTTGCGAGCCCGCGATTTTCCGGCCAGGCGCCGGCTGCGAAAGTTTTTTTATTTTTGCGTTTATAAACGCGGTATCCAGCCCCTGCCCCGCGCTTTTATTTTTTTTAAGCAAGGCAAGGGCTTTAATGTAATCCGCAAGGGCTGTTTTTGTTTCCCCGAATTGTTCCCTGACCGCGGCCCGGCTAAGGTAAGCCTTGCAATTGTCGGAGGATAATTCCACGCCTTGTGAAAGCATTTCTTCCGCTTTTGATTTATTTCCGGCTTTTGCCCAGGTAAGGCCGAATTCGCGGTAAACCGGATAAGGCGTTGCGTCAAGCTCCATAGCTTTTCTGCAGTTGGACAGCGCTGCCTGGGTTTCGCCTCCATTTCTATGTATTTTGCAGAGGCCGAGGTAATAACCGTAATAATCCTTATCTTTTTCCAGAACCTGGAAGGTGATGATTTTAAAAGCCATGGTTTGTTTTGTGACACCGGCTTGCTGCGGGCCTGCTTTTACCGGGGTTTCGGGTAAAAGTTCAAGCGTGTGAAGGTAAAGGTCTTTATCTGACGGGTTTTTTTTAAGCGCCGCAATGGCCGTATCAAGCGCACTGTCGGAAGGACCGGCGGCTTGAAGCTCTTTTGCCCGCTTGAGCGGGGCCGCTTTGTGGGCCAGCGGCCTTTGGAACGGCACCTCTGAAGGATTGGCCGGCTTTTGGCCAGTAGCCGCAAAAACCAATCCCGCCCCGGCCAGACAAGCCGGCGCAAGGCAGAAAAAAATAATTTTTTTACCGGCCGTTGACATGTTTCAGCCTTTTGTTAACTTAAAAGTGGTTCGGTAGAGTGGAAAGATTTGCTGTCGTGGCATATGGTATAAGGAGATCCTTCCCTAACCTCTAACCGCTAGCCTCTATCCCCTTTTTCCAGAAATTATCCTTGGAAGCGTAACGCCGCGCTGCGACTGGTATTTGCCTTTCCTGTCCTTGTAGGATATCTCGCATATCTTGTCGCTCTCAAGGAAAATCAGCTGCGCTATCCCCTCGTTCGAGTAAATTTTCGCCGGCAGGGGAGTGGTATTTGAAATTTCAAGGGTCAGGTGCCCCTCCCACTCCGGCTCAAGCGGGGTGATGTTCACCACTATTCCGCAGCGGGCGTAAGTGCTTTTGCCTATGCAGAGGCCGATAACGCCGCGCGGTATCCGGAAATATTCCACGGAGCGCGAGAGCGCGAAGGAATGAGCCGGCACTATGCAGTACGGAGCACGGATATCCACGAAAGATTTGGAGTTGAATTCTTTGGGATCCACCACGCAGTTATGCACGTCGGTGAAAACTTTATACTCATTTGCCACACGAATATCGTAACCGTAGGAGGAAAGCCCGTAGGAAATGCGGCCTTTAGCCACAAGTTTTTCCACAAAGGGGGAGATCATTTTGTTTTTCAGGCAATTCTCGCGTATCCACGAATCAGATTTGAGCATAATTCCTCCAGGCCCTGTAAAGCGCCTTCATTTTTTCAAATTTATTCAGGCGTATCCTGCCCCGCTTTACCCTGAAACCCGATGCGGTGATTTTTTCGAGCAGGGTTTCATAAACGGCCGCCATTACGAACGCGCTGAACAGTTTTTTTTTGCCGGCGGGATTTATCAGGGCGCGCGCTTTGGCGTAATAAGCCCTGGCTCTGCCGGCTTCAAAGCTCATCAATTCTATAAAATTGGGGGGATAATTCAAATCAAGCAGGTCATTCGCGCGGCAGCCGAATCTTCGCATGTCCTCGGAGGGAAGATAAAAGCGTCCGGCCAGCGCATCTTCCCTCGCGTCCCTTATGATATTGGTGAGCTGTACGGCATAGCCGAGGTTTTCGGCATATTCTCCGGCCCTCTGATCTTCGTAGCCGAAAATAGCAAGGCAGGTCAGCCCTACGGCTGAGGCTACCTTATACATATAGCTCTCAAGCTCGGCTATGGTGGAATAGGCGGTTTTATCAAGGTCCCGGCTTACGCCTTCAAGGACCAGCAGAAAATGTTCTTTTTTAAGAGGGAAAGTCGAAACAGCTTCTTTAAGACCCTGTATCGTTCCGGTTCCTTCTCCTGAAAAAAGCGCCTCTATTTCCATTTTCCAGGAGGCAAGCGCCGCGAGTTTCTTGCTTTTATCAGGCGCGGGGTCGTCGGCTATATCGTCAACGGCTCTCGCGTAAGCATAGAAAGCGGACAGCGCCCTGCGCTGGGCGCCGCCCAGAAACATGAATGCCGCGCTGAAATTAGAGGTTTTGTATGCCGGTCCCGTCATCACTTCAGGGCTTCCAGATACTTCATGAATTTCTGCCAGCCTGCCGCCTTTTCAAAGGCCAGTTCGCCGTAGGTGTCGTTGTATTCTACCAGGGTCCCGGGCTTTCCGGGAATATCTATGGAAATCCCGTGGGTGTTGGAATAATCCTTGCCCGTGCGGTCTTTGCCCTGGTAGACATTTTTTATTACAAGCTCGTCGGTTATGAATTTCTTGAGGTCTTCTCCGGCCGCCCTGAATTTGCCTGCCCCTGGAAGGGAGGTGTTCAGGCTGATGTTGACGAGCTCCACAAAATTGTAGAGGTCGCCGTAAAAAGATATCTGCTTGTCCGGGTCCGTTACTTCGTCTCCCACCTCAAAGCGCAGCAGGCCCTCTTTCGCTTTTTTATAAGCCCCGGTATCATTGACTTCCATGGCAAGCGCGGCCCAGTTTTTGGCTTTCCGGGCGAAAGCGGCAAGCTTATCGGGTCTGATGGCCGAGAGCTGGGTTCCGTACTTCGACTTTTCAAGCATGTCGGCATACTCGGGCCTCGAGTACATCTCTTTAAAAGTGTCCACAAGATAAAGGCCGGCTTTATACGCGGAGGCTTCGGGAGTTTTAAGCATCAGCGCGAAAAAATCCTCAAAATTAAAACTGGGCAGCTGTATAACCTCTTCCGACCCCACGATGATATCCGCGCCGTCCTTGATCTCATAGGCCACTTCCGCCATCTGCATGAAGCAGGCCATCGAGGCGTAAAGGTCGACTTTGCCCGCTTCCTTGAATATCTTTCCCAGGTCCGTAGTCTTTATATAGTTGCCGGTGACAAAATCGTGGGAAATGGATTTGGATGGCGTGCTCGCGTCGTCCACGTGGTTCGCGCCGAAATTTTTGGGGTCCAGCCAGCCCCAGCCGTGGTCCCATATGATGAGCATATAGCGTTTCGAACTGTAATTTCCCCTGGCCCATTTAACGAAAGAAACCACTTCCTTGTAATCGCCCATGTCAGCCCTGCCCAGGTCCATAAGCACGGGCGAGGTTATGTGGTCCTTGTCGGCGTCCTTGACCACCAGATATCTTCTTACGCCGTCCCAGTCGCCGTCGGCCTGTGTGTCGTTCTCCAGGCCTTTTGAGCGGCCGAGTTCCACAACAATGTTGACCTTATCGCTTGAGCCCACGGTTTCAAAGCGGTTAAAGTCGCCCAGCGCGAAGGGCTCTATGTTGCTTTTGCCGTTCATGAATACCATGATGGTCCAGTCTTTGATATTTTCCGTTTTTGCTTTTCCGGCCTGAGGATCGTATGAGGATACAGCGGGTGAAGATGAAATCTGCGCCGCGTTCAGCGAGTTAAGTTTAAAATCAGGCAGGCCGTCCGGTAAGGACATGGATGGTAAGGCGGCCGATAGCGGGGGCACAAATCCGGATAAAGCTGTCAGCAAAGCGGCGAGTTTAAGCATGATGGCTCCTTAAGTCTTACGCGCGTTATAATATTATTGACCGAAAGAGCCTGTAAAGTCAAGGGACAAAAGGCCCAGAGAGAGGGAGTAATTTAGTAATCAAGACGGTAAAGCGGCTGGGAATCCGGGCCTTTACCCCATATATTTCAGTTTTTCCTCGCTAAGGTGGTCGTAATATTCCAGCAGGCTTTCTCTTGCGGAGGTCGCCTTGTAAATTTTTCCGATCGGGAAAATAAATGTTTTCCAGGGCGTTTGCATGGACCATAAACCGTCGTTGCCTTCCACGTTGTACCAGGAAGCCTTAAAGTCTTTCGTCAGGGTTCCCGCCAGAATATGACCGTAGCAGCGCAGAAGTTTCCAGCCGTCGGCGGTGGGCGGGACATTGGGGTGAAAACTATTTTTTAAGATTTGCTCCAGTTTTATCAGGCCGGTGCGCCCTGTTTCTATATAGCTGGTTTCGCCCAGGGATGAGGCTAAAATAAGAATGCGTTTATGCTCGGTTTGGGCTTCGGTTATTTTTTCCGGATGGCTCATAACCCTGGAGCGTACCGCGACCACTCCCTGCAGCTTTGCGCCCGGAGCGGAGTTCAGCTCTTCTTCCATATAGTGCAGATATTTTATCAGCCAGCCGGGTTCAGGCAGGTCGTCCTGCCAGAGCAGTTTCCACACGCGTTCTACAGGATAACTTGTAATCTTCCTTGAGGGCTGCTCAAAGATCATAGGCCAGCCCCACGGGTCAAAGTCCTGGAATTTTATCAGCCGGCCTTTAAGCCGTTCCTGCAGGACATAGCAAAGAAAAGCGGAGCAATCCTTAACCGCATTCAATCTCTCCTGCGGATTATCTTTGGTCTTAATGAAAGTAAGGCGGAGTTTCCGTTCAATCTGCGTAAGACCGTCCGCGTTAAAATAGATTTTTTCCCCGAACTGGTCCTCCAGGTCCGAGGCGAGCGTGAAAGCGCGCGACAGGAAAGAATCTTTTTTAGTTTCCTCTTGGGAGGCGCTGTGAGACGATAATATGCCTTTGAACGTTTCCAGTTTTGTGTCCGGCGCGTTTGCCTGGCTGCGTTTCGCGTCAGCGGACGCGTCCTTGCCTCCTCCCGGCAAGCCGGTCTGCCTGCCTGGTTGCGGCTGCGGCACACCGGCGGGCGGGGCGCTTTTTACCGGCTTGGAGGCGGATGCATTGACGCTTCTGGAACTTATCTTCGGTGCGGCGGCTTCAAGTGAAACTGTGGCTTCCTCGGTTTTGACGCCGCCGTCCGCTTGTCCGCCTGCGGGCGTGCCCGGTTTTTGAGCCGGAAGCTTATCAGCCGTGCTGTTTGGCTGAGTCGGAGTGCCGCCAGTACCCATTTCTGACGGCTGCGGCTCTGAGCTGTCGCGGGCCTCTGGCGCCAGAGCGGGCGGCGGGGCGACGCTCTCCGCCGGCGCGTACGGTGTTTGCACGGCGGGGACCGGAGATCCTTTTGCCGCGGGCGGCGGGGAGGGAGGCTTTGCCTCCAAAATTGAGCGAAAGGCGTTTTTAAAAAGCCACTGGACTTTATCTTTTGGAAATTGCGCGGCCAGGCGTCCGACCGAGGCCGGTTCAGTAAGGGCTAGTTCAGCGGCGATAGCCGCGGCCTCCTCTAATTCATTCCCTTTAAGCAGGGCCAGAACCAGATTCGCCCTTGCCTGCGGCGAGGGGAAAAGGCGTGACGATTCTCTGTAGCAGATCTCGGCGCGGGCTGAGCGGCCTAAACGTAAAAAAAAGTTTCCGGCGTAAAAAAACATTCTGGAACTTACTTTTAAATGGCTTTCAAGTGCGGCTTCAAAAGCCGCGACAGCCTCTCGGAGGACATCGGGGTCTTCGGTCTTCATTACCTTGCCGGCGCCCGCAAGCGCCAGGCCGAAAAGCGCTTCCTGCCGTTCATCCCCTGCGTCCAGGAGAGTTCCAAATATGCGTTGAGCCTCGGCAGTTTTTCCTTCGTCCAGATCAAGCCAGGCGGTCTCAAGACTTTTTTTACGGTCCAGGCCGGTGCCCTGCGGGATGGACAGGAGTATCTCACGGGCTTTGCGCGGATTGTCGGTCCGGCGGTAAATTTCGGCCAGCAGGCATAACGCCCGCGGACTTCTATCGTCCTTCAGCAGATCATAGGCGTCCTGGTAAAGGTCAAGTTCCGCGAGCGCGGCCGCTTTTATGAAATTTGCCTGCGGCCCGGCGCCCGCGAACGAGGCCATGTAATAAGCGCTGTGCGGCCGTATCTGCTCTAAAGACCGCGTAGCCAGCCTAACGGAATTGGAGGGGTTGTATCCTTTGCCTGTTTCAGCGGCGGACGGTTCCAACGGGGGATAAGCCAGTGTTTCAAGCGCGCCTATTATCAGGGAAAGCTGAAGCCGGTTAAGGCGAACTTCAGGCCCCGCGGCGCCGGAACTGCCGCCTGACGGGTTGAATGTGAAAAAATCCGCGTTCTGGGAATGAAAATAGAAGTTGAGGAGTTCCAGCGGAGACTTTATCGCAAAAGGAGGTTTGGGCAGACGCGCGTCGGTGAATGCCGGCAGCAGGGTATAATTTTGATCCTTGTAAACAGGGATGGTGAAAAGACGGATTCCGGCGGAATTTATTTCAACCAGCGGGGCGGCCAGTTCATGAAAAGACTTGAAGCTTTCGATGATGTCCCCGAAAGAAGCCTGCCCCGGCTTAAAAATGTTAAAATCATATTGCTTGTCCGGTGTCATAGCGGATATTTTACATTTTTAAACCCGGATTTTGCGCTTGAAGTTTGTGTTATTTCAAAATGGCGGATATAAAAGGCAAATACTCAGGTGGCCGGAAATCGGGCCGTCTGATAGACATAGCCCCGCTCTTTTGGATTAAAGTTCAACCAAAAGGGCGGGAGATAGCCCTTGTTACGACACAGCCATCGGCCAGAATTCAGGAGTCGGAATTGGGGAGCTGGAATCTAAAACTTAGAATCTAAACTCTAAAATCTGAATTCTGTCTGCCAGGATAGTAATGATAAATTATGAAAATAGTTCTGGCTACCCGCAATCCCAATAAATCAGGCGAGATCCTGCAGATATTCGGCAAGTCCGATTTTGAATTTAAAACTCTGGCGGATTTCGCGGGTGCGCCGGAAGTCGATGAGGACGGATCCACGCTTGAAGAAAATGCCTTAAAGAAGGCTCGCTCCGCGGCGGGGTTTACCGGCCTGCCGGCGCTGGCCGACGATACGGGGCTTGAGGTGGACGCTCTTGGCGGCGCGCCGGGGGTTTTTTCCGCGCGCTACGCGGGCCCCGGCTGTTCTTACGAGGAAAACAATAAAAAACTGCTGGAAGCCCTTTCCGGCCTGCCTGCCGCGAAAAGAAGCGCCCGCTTCAGGTGCGTGGTGGCGCTTGTTTATCCTGATGGGAAATCTCTTATGGCGCAAGGGCAGCTTGAGGGTTTTATAACCCGCAGAGCCAGGGGAAAGGACGGCTTTGGCTACGACCCCGTTTTTGAGGTGAATGCTCTTGGAAAAACCCTGGCGGAGCTCGCGCCGGAGGAAAAAAATTCCATAAGCCACAGGGCCGCGGCGCTGCGCGCCATGATTAACCTGCTCAAAAACCGGTGAAGGCGGGCAGACTGAAGGTTGAAGATTTACCCCGCACTTTTTCCCAACAGGTAGGGGAAACCGCCATGCGGTGTCACTTAAGGAGTTGGGAAGGGGTCGTCTACTAAGGGCCTATGTCCACCAGACGGCCAACTTCAGCCTTTAGCTCTAAACCTTCAGCCTTCCGAAAGTTGCATTTTTTTTGTTCAGCCCCTGTCCCAATATGGAGTAAAAGTAATTGCAACTTTCGGAGTAATGCTATAATATTCCCGTGAAGATAAGGATTTTTCATAAGTTCGTGGCGGTAATGCTTGCCATTTCCGTCATTCCTCTTTCGTTGCTTGGCTGGCGGCTCATAAACATGGGCCAGCTTGGCGTGCAGACCGCTATCCTTGAATTGCACCTGAACATCGCCGAAAGAATAGCTTCCGGCTTCCGTTCCCGTATCTCTTCCACCGACTCCGAACTGCGCTTTGTGCTGGACGCCCTGGCTCAAATGGATTGGGAAAATAAACAGACGCTTATGGCCTCTTTCCTGCAAACCGACCGGGATATGCTGGAAGTGTCGGTGCTTTCTCCCGAAGGACAGGAGGTGCTTAAGGCTATAAGCCCTTTTGTCAAGGGCGGGGGGACATTGGTTTCTCACGGTTCCGAGCCCGGCTTTAAGGAACTGCGCAAGACCGGCCGGCGCGTTATAAATTTCAGCCTGGCCGGCGGGTCAAAAAAACTGATCCTTTACTACCCGTTCGGAAAACAGATGGCTCTTAGGGCGGAGCTTGATATGGCAGGCTTCATGAATTCTCTTGATCTGCGCAAGCTTGGCAGCGGCGGGTTCCCCGTGATCCTTAACTCCGAGGGCAGGGCCATTGCGTATCCGGGCGATATTGATCCCGAGGAGGTGAGAGAGGCCGGCCTTTGGCAGATTTCCAAAACCGCGCTTACTTCTCTCTCATCCGGCTCGTCCGAATTTAAGGATTCCCGCGGTAAAAAGTTTCTTGGCGCCTATGCGCCGATCCCTGAAATAGGAGGAGCGGTTATAGTCAGACAGCCGCAAGAAGTCGCTTTCCGCTACGCCAGTTTCATGCGGGAGCAGGCGCTTTATTGGGTGATCGTTTTCGTGCTGCTCGCGGTGGCCGCGGCCTGGCTGATGTCCAGGAACCTTTCAAGACCCATCACCAAATTGACGGAAGTAGCCGCCGGCGTTGCCGCCGGGGATTTTTCAAGGACCGTGACTGTTACCACCGCGGACGAACTGCGCGACCTGGCGGAAACTTTCAATAACATGGTGCGCCGCCTTAAAACCTATTCCGATATGCAGGTGGACCGCATTATCCGGGAGCAAAAAAACACTGAAGCCGTGCTTTTTTCTACGGAGGACGGCATAGTGATGATAGACAAGGAGCGTAATGTTCAGCTGGTCAACCGCCGCGCGCGTTCGGTGCTTGGGCTTAGCGCCGACGGACAGTTTGAGGGAAAAGCTCTTTTGCAGCTTATAAGCGACGCTAAAATAAAAGAGCTTATCGCCGAGGTGCTTGAGAGTAAAAAAGAGGATTTCTCAAGCGTTTTTGAAGTTGATCTGCAACATTCCAGGCGTTTTTTTAAATGCTTCGTGCGGCCCATAACCGCCCCGGGAAAAGCGGAGGAGCTCGGCACGCTGGTCGCTTTCTCCGATATCACGCTTGACAGGGAACTTGCGAGGATAAAGGACGAATTCCTTCACTCCATTACCCATGATCTGCGCAATCCCATGGGAGCCATAAAAGGTTTTATCGAATTTATGCTGAAGGAAATTCCCGGCCCGGTAAACGAGTCCCAGCGTAAAATGCTGGTGTCAATGGATAAGGCCGCGTTCAGACTGCTTGGGATGATAAATAATATTCTCGACATCGCCAAGATGGAGGCGGGTAAGATGGAACCGAAACTGACCCCCGTCAATTTAAACGAGGTCGGGCAGAGAGTTATTGAACTGATGGAGTCTTTGGGCCAGCGAAAGAATATCAAGTTCATCCTTGAGGCAAAAAAAACGGTGACGCTCACGGCCGACTCGGTCCTTATGGAGAGAATGTTTACGAACCTCATCGGAAACGCCATCAAATTCAGCCCTGAAAACGGCTCTATTACGCTGGGGCTGGAAGATGGGGACGGTCAAATAACGGCTTTTGTCCAGGATACGGGCGATGGCATTCCCCTCGAATACCTTGATAAAATATTTGAAAAATTTGAACAGGTCAAGGGCCAGAAAGCGGGCGGTACGGGCCTTGGACTTACTATCTGCAAGTACATCTCCGCCGCGCACCAGGGGCGCATCTGGGTGGAGTCTGAACCCGGCAAGGGAGCTAAATTTATTTTTACCGTGCCCAAAAATCTGACCTCCGATGATAACGGCAAAGTGTCGGTGAGGACGGAGGCCGGATGACCGGGCAATCTGTCACCCCGCCACCTGCTTCGGTACCGAGGGGGCCCGGCAAAGCCGGGCAAGCCCCGCCCTTTTGGGGCAATGTAACGGGTTATTGACGAAATTATGTCTAAAGACGATAGCATACGAACCAAAAGAGCGGGACAAGCACGTGGTGGGGCCAAAGCCGGGCGTTCAGACGGCGGGGGTATGCCGGAGACAGGCGTGTGGTCTTTCCTGCTGGGGCTTTGCCTTTCCCTTTTTGCCGGCAGGGCATCGGCCCAGGAGCTGCAGAATATTGTGGTGCGCCCCGGCGATACGCTTTGGAGCCTTTCACAAACTTACCTGAAAGACCCGACCAGGTGGAATGAACTGCTCAAATATAACAAACTGCCTTCCTCCGACCCCTCAATCGCGCTGCCGGGCATGGCTCTCAGGGTGCCGACAGTCCTTATAAAGGAGCAGTATCGGGCGGCCAAGCTTATCAATTACATCAACGAGGTCCTTCTCAGGCCCAACGGCTCCGCCGATTGGAAGGCTGTGGAAGCTAAGATGGAACTTTTTAAAAACGACACTCTGCGCACCACCGTGAACGCCAGGGCCGATGTCAGATTTTACACCGGCGAAATCCTTAACCTGTATCCCAATTCCATAGCGGTTCTGCGTCCGCCCAATAAACAGGCGGATGTCGAGCTGCTGAGCGGGGAAATGCGCGGGATGCGTTCTAGGGTCGTAACTACTTCCGCGAGAATAATCCCCAAAACTAAAAATACCGAATTCGGCGCCAAAATAAAAGATGATCTGACCACGCTTGTGCAGGTTTATACCGGCCGCGCCTCCGTAGAATCTCAAGGCAAGACGGTGGAAGTGCCGGCGGGTTTCGCCTCCGAGGTTAAACTTGATATGCCGCCATCACAGCCGATAAAGCTTCCTCCGCCGCCGGAATTTGAACAGGGCGGAACCCCCACCCTGGCTGGCGCGGGAAATGGGCCGCAGATAAAATTGGAAGGCGGGCTCATTTCCTTTAAAATGGGGCGGACGGAAAAAACAGGAACGCAGACGCAGCAGGGAGATAAAAACCCCGATTTTATACCAGGCGTGCCCAAGGTGGCTGACCCGAACTACAGGGCTATAAAAAACGAAGATCTGGTAAAGATGATCTCAGTGGCCAGCCCGGTGCAGGCCTACCATATACAGATAGCCGTCGATCAGAGTTTCACAAAGATCGTGTTGGACCGGCAATATGACGCGTTAGACACCATAGACCTTAATAAACAGCTGCCGCCGGGAGTTTACTGGATGAGGGTTTCTTATGTTGACCTGCTTGGCTTTGAAGGGAAATTTAACGCTCCGCGGCAGATAACACTGGGGCAGGCGGGTACCCGGTAATAAGAGTATGCGGTCACAAGATTATATTCAGGATTTAAGATTTAAAATTAGAATACAATCTCCAAATTTCCCCTGATTTTTACTTTTTCCTGCTTATCCGGTCTTGAATCCTAAATCTTGAGTCTTCAGTTTTCCCTCCAGCAGCTTGATTGTCCTTGTTGTGCCTTTAACCATAGGCCTTGACAAGTCAAGGGATATGTGGTATAAGATAGTTGTGGTTTACTATTATGTGTATCTGAGGGAGGCATGCGGCGGCAGGCCGCGGTAGTTGTTGCGTTGCGTACAATAGGGAGCACGAAAAGGCATCTGGCAGGCGCAATCTTTTCGTGCTCCCTTTCTTTTTGCCTGTTTTTGCCTTACTGGGTCGTTCAAACCTTCCATAATCTTAAAACCAGCTTGTCTTTCATCTGGTTTCCTTTTATTACTTTTAATTAATATAATCCATTTATCGTATGCCACTTCCGGCCGCCATACTTGTCTGCTTTCTTCTTTTGCGCGGATCAGCATTTGCCTCGCTTGAAAACACGCAGGTAAAAACCGTGTGGGACAGACTGATGGAGGAACAGAGCTCCCTTAACCTGCGCAAAGGTTACGCTTTAATGAACTCCGAACGATATCCCGAAGCTGCGGATGAATTCTTGAAAGCGCTTGAAAAAACCCCCGACGATCCAAGCGCCCTCGTGCTTTACGGCGCCAGCCTCTATTGGCTAGGGGAGCCTCAAAAAGCGGTGGAAGAATTTGATTCCGCTTTGAAACGTGATCCCCGGAATGCCATGGCTTTTCAGCTTAAGGGTATAGTGCGCGCCTGGCAGGGCGATTACGAAGGGGCGCTTGATAATTTTACCAGGTCGGACGCTATAGCGGGCGACCGCGCGGATATAAAAATGAATATCGGTTCGATTTATCATTCCATGGGTTTATACGAGAAGGCGCTTGATTACTCGAGGCTCGCGGTTTCGCTTGAGCCCGATAACCCTCTTTACCGTTTTCAAATCGGTCTTCTTTACTCGCGGCTGGGGCGTTATGACCAGGCGGCGGCGGAATTAAAAAAAGCGCTTTCTATTTATCCGGATTACGAGGATGCAATGCTCGAACTGGCCGCTTTATACGACAGGCGCGGTGATTACGGCGCGGCCGTAAAGCTTTACAGAAAGGCTTTGGTTTTAAAACCCGGCGATTCGGTGGTGCGCTTCCGTCTGGCCTGGACGCTTTTGAAAACCGGCGAACGCAGCGGCGGGGAAATAAAAAAAGTTTTGGAGGGGGCGTTTTTGCTTACTCCTAAAAATGACAAGGGAGGCATTTCCATAACGCTTGCCTACGCGGGCGGCGGCGGGCCCGGCTCGGAAACCCATGAAAACACAAGCGCCGGAGACAGCCCGCTTGAAAACGCCGTGGCTAAAATTCCGGAAGACGAGGATGTAAAGATAAAGGTCGAAATCCTGGAACTTCCAAAAACCGGGCTTGTTAAAATAGACCCGGAAAAGCCAAGCGCCCTTAAAGACCAGCTGTCGGCCGCTTACAAAAGACCGCGTCTTTCCTACACGAAAAAGGAATATTTTATGGCGGCCGGGAAGTCCGCCGGAAGGCTTGAAAAAGCGGCCGCTATTTCAGCTGAAGTAAAAAAAATGATGCAGGACGTTTCCCCCGGAAACGACGCGAAGCTTTCTTTGAACATTGAAACGCATAAAAGCGCCGGCAGCCGGGAGGCAGCCGGCGCGCCCGGGGCCGGCGGGCCAAGGGCCGCTGAAGTCAGCTACAAGCCCAGAAATGTCGGCAATGACATGGGGCTTTGGGTTATGGGCGACAACTGGCTTGAAAATGTTTCCGACGCGGTTGAAGAGATGGAGAACCCGGCGCTTGCCGCGAATACGGCGGCGGGGCAGCCTCGCGGGTCTGGACCTGAAACAGTTCCGGAGTTCGGCGCGGTGCTGGGCCTCGGCTATCTGTTGCTTGGCCGCGCTGATTCCGCCCTGGATGAATTTGACGTGAAAAGCGGTGTTCTATCCGACTTGGGCAGGACCGCGGCATTAGTGGAAAAGGGAGATGAGGCCGGAGGCCTTAAAGCCTGCCGTGAGGCGCTCAAAAAAGAACCTGAAAATCAAACAGCCCTCTCCAATATCAAATGGCTTTCGGGAGGCGGGTTAAAGCAGGGGGAAGAGGCACAGAGCGGAAAAGGTTCAAAGTTATAAATAGCTCCTTCACTTTATGCATATGCGCCTTTTGTCTTGTTCACAATGAAAAAAAATCTGGCTATAGCCTTCAGGAGTTACAGCCTTAAAGAGATCTTTGTGGCGAAACTTTTTTTCAGCTACAATTACTGGCTCTCCGGTTTCCGCACTATTGAGAAAAGGGAGGCCGGTTCGCGTTTGGGCTTTACTCTTGAAACCGCGCGCGGACAGCGCTTTGAACTGGCTTCAAAAAATCTGTTCGGTCCGGCGCGGCTGAATAAATACGGAGTGAATCTGCCCGGACTTGAGACGGCTTTCAAAGAGGCCTTTGAGTCTGCCGCGAAGGATAAAAAAATACTGTTCCTTGATGAGCTTGGCCCGATGACCCTGCTTTCGCCTGCCGTCCGGCGTATGGCGGCGGAGGCGCTTGTCTCCTCCGTGCCCTGCCTGGTTTTTTTCAGGCGCGGGGCTAAAAGTTTTGAAGGGACGCTTTCGGGGCTTGATAATACGGCGGTGGCCGATCTGAACCCGGACGCCGTCAGGCTGCGGCAGCAGACCGAAAGCTGGTTTGAGGAATGCATTCGCGGATTGAAGGAGCTGTAAAATGAATTTCACGCTTGATTTTTCGCTTGAGGAAATAAAAAAAGTTCACTTTATAGGCATCGGCGGCATAGGCATGAGCGGCATAGCCCGGCTGCTGCTCGCGGCCGGCTTTGAGGTGTCCGGTTCCGACTTGAACGACTCCGAGATAACAAAAGGATTAAAGGCCGAGGGCGCGGAGGTTTTCGCGGGGCATAAGGCGGGCAACCTCGGCGCGAGCGATATCGTGGTAGTCAGTTCCGCCATCGGGCCGGACAACCCGGAGCTTAAGCGCGCATACGCCGCCGGTGTGAAAGTCGTTCAACGGGCGCGGATGCTTTCAAAAATCGCTGAACTGAAAAAGACCGTGGCGGTAAGCGGTACGCACGGAAAAACCACCACCACTTCCATGACGGCCGCGGCCCTGCACGCGGCAGGAGCCGACGCCACCGCGGTGGTGGGGGGGATTTTTAAAAACGCCGGCTCTAACATACGGCTGGGCAAAAGCGAATATTTTGTCATCGAGGCCGATGAATCGGACGGCTCCTTCCTTTATTTCTCCCCCTTGGTCGCCTGCATTACCAACATCGACTCCGACCATCTTGAGCATTACGGGAATATGGACAACCTGAAAAACGCGTTCCTGGCTTACGCGTCCAAACCGCCGTTTTACGGGACAGCCGTCCTTTGCGCCGATGATGCTAACGTCCTTGAAATGGCCCGAAAGCTAAAGGGGCCATTTTTAACCTACGGCCTTAAAAACCGCTCCGACTGGACGGCGAAAGACATGAGGCAGCTTGAGGGGGGGGGCACGGCTTATACGGCGGTTTTCAAGGGAGCCGAAAAAGGCAGAGTGCGCCTGCGCGCGCCGGGGCGGCATAATCTGCTTAATTCCCTTTGCGCCATGGCCGCCGGCAGTTACCTGGGTTTTGATTTTAACAAGCTGGCCGGGGGCCTCGCGGATTTTAGCGGAGTGAAACGCCGCCTGGAACGCCTTGGAACGGTCTCCGGCGTGGAGTTCCTTGACGATTACGGCCACCATCCCACCGAGATAAAAGCCACGCTTGATACGGCGGCTGAACTTTTCAAAGGACGCAGGCTGGTGGTTTTATTTCAGCCGCACCGCTACTCAAGGACCAGACTTCTTTTCCGCCAATTCCCGCCCGCATTCGCGAGCGCGGGCAAGGTTTATGTAATGGAAATTTATCCGGCGGGGGAGAAACCTATTCCTGGAGTCACTTCCCGGCTGCTGCTTGACGGGCTTAGAAAAACCGGCATTGCAGCTTCGGAATTCCCGGGGGCACTCGAATTGTCCAAAGAATTGCGTCCGGGAGATGTTTTAATAACAGTCGGGGCCGGGGATGTGTGGAAAACAGGCGCTGAAGTGAGAATGAGGCTGGGGTAGGTGGGATATAGGCTGGAGGCGAGCGGTTAGCGCCATTAAGGAACTCATTCCCTAACCCCTAGCCGCTTTCCCCTATCCGCTGCTCTTAAACTATGCCTAAATACAGCCAGGTGTTTTTAACAGACAAGCGGGTTTGCGCTGAAATAGTTTCCGCTCTTGACGGGGAGAAATTTGAAAATCTGGTGGAAATAGGGCCCGGCCGCGGCGCCCTTACGGATTTCCTTTATCCCAGATACGGGCCGCGTTTTAAAGCGGTGGAAATTGACCCCGAGATGGCTGATTTCCTGCGCGGAAAATATCCCGGCATAAGCCTGGTTAACCGGGATTTTCTTGAACTGGACCTCGCTGCGGAAATGCGCGGGGCAAAGACGGCTTTCATAGGGAATCTCCCGTACTCCTGCTCCACCCCGATACTTGAGCGGGTCCTCCGCCTTGAAAATTTTGCGCTTGCGGTTTTTATGTTCCAGAAAGAGGTGGCCCGCAAGCTGACCGCGGAGCGCGGTACACACGACTACGGCTATCTTTCTATTTCCGCGCAGGCGCGCGCCGATATTACTTTACTGGCTGACGTGGGGGCGGCCAGCTTCCAGCCGGAGCCGGAAGTGGATTCTTCCGTGCTTGTTTTAAGGCCGCGGAAGTTTTTGGCCGCGGAGCTTGAAAAAGAACTTTTCAGCTTACTAAAATCCGCTTTCTCGCACAGAAGAAAAACCCTGGTTAATTCACTCGCTCTTTCGGGCAGGTTCTCAAAGACAGCCGTAGAAAGCGCGCTTTCAAAAATCAACCTGGAATCCAGAGTCAGGCCTCAGGAGTTGTCGCTTGAAGATTACCTGAAACTAATCGCGGAGTTAAGGGCTCGTTAAACCGAGCCCTAAGACCCCCCTACCCTTTTTAAAATTGTATAATTACGGTATCAGGACGAATATTTTTTCATGAGAGGGCCGCGCATGAACTTTTACGCTAGAAGAATCAAAGATTTGCAGGGGCTTCTTAAAGACGATAAAATTGACGCTTTGGTGGTGACGCGTCCGCTTGAAACCGCTTTCCTGACCGGATTCTCCATGGACGGCTACATTATGCTTGTTTCAAGGACTGATGCCTGGGCTTTTATGCCTAAAATGCTGCTGGAGCAGTTTAATTCAAAAGCCCCGTTCATAAACGCCGCCTCCTGCGATAACACGCTTGAAGCGGTTATTTCCAAGGTGAAAGAACAGAAATTAAAAAAAACCGCCTTTGAACCTGAGACAGAAACATATTTGCGCGGGCAATTTTGGGCAAAACAGGGTTGTCTGGAGAAAAAGGGGCTTACCGCTTCTCTGCGGCTCATAAAAGAGGGGGAGGAGGTAACCGCGCTCAGGCATTCCTGCCGCATAGCGGCGGAGGCTTTCAAACGCATAAAACCCCGAGTGAAACGGGGTAGAACGGAAATTTCGGTTTCCAGAGAGCTTGAGGACCTTATGCAGGCTATGGGCGCTAAAGGGCCTTCTTTTAACCTTATCATCGGTTTCGGTCCCGACTCAGCCCTGCCGCACCATGAGAGTTCGGAGCGCGAACTTAAAAATAACGAGGCGGTATTGATCGATTTCGGCTGCATTTACAAAGGCTATTGTTCCGACATAACCCGCACTTTCTTCTACGGCAGGCCTACCCCGGAATTTCTTAAAATCCATTCCATTGTGGCCGCGTCCCAAAAAGCGGGAGTTAAGGCCGTCAAGGCAGGAGTAAAGGCCCGGCTTGTGGACAAGGTCTGCAGGGACCATATCGCGGATGCCGGTTACGGCCAGTATTTTATACATGGCACCGGTCACGGCGTGGGGCTGGAGATCCATGAGGCGCCCACCCTTAATACCAAGTCGGAAGAAACCTTAAAGGCGGGCATGGCGGTTACGGTGGAGCCCGGCATTTATCTCAGCGGCAAATTCGGCGTGAGAATAGAAGATTCTGTGCTGGTGAAAAAAAACGGTTGTGAAATACTGACAAAATAAAGGAGGAAATATATGGTTGTATTAGCGGTTGTTTTGTTGCTTTTGGGTTTTGGAGTAGTGGCCATTTTTAACAGCCTCATAAGGCTCAGGAATCAGGTGGCTAACGCCTTCAAACAGATAGATGTGCAGCTTAAAAGGCGCCACGATCTTATTCCCAATCTGGTCGCCTCCGTCCAGGGAGAAATGAAGTTTGAAAAGGAAACCCTTACAGGAGTCATACAGGCCCGCGCGGCCGCGGTTTCAGCCGGGCAGGGCGGCAATCCCGGCGACATTATGGCCAAGGAAGGCATGCTCACGCAGGCCCTGGGCAGATTGATGGCCGTGGCGGAAAATTACCCCAACCTCAAGGCCAACGAATCCGTTAAATCGCTTATGGAAGAGCTGACCCACACTGAAAATCAGATCGGTTTTTCCCGCCAGTTCTATAACGATGTGGTAACCAGCTTCAATAACCGGCAGCAGACATTCCCCGCCAATGTGTTAGCCTCTATGATGGGCTTCTCTGCAGCGACGCTTTGGGAACTGCCGGCCGACTCCCCCGAACGGGAAACCCCCAAGGTGGACCTGACGGTATAAAAGACAGGGTATAGCGGATAGCGGTTGGCGGATGGGGAATGAGCTCTTTAAGCAAAAACTTAGTATTCCGCCGCTGATCTCTATCCGCTAGCCCCCAGCCTCTGCATTATGAACCTCTTCGAACAACAGGCGCACAACAGACGGATGACGGCTTTCATTATGAGCGTCTTTGTGGCGCTGTTTTTATTCATAGGGCTTGGGTTTGACTTTTTTTATCTTAGCTTTAATCCCGCGCCGGACCCGAAATATAACCTGACCTCGTCCGGTTATTACGAGGCCGACACCCACACCGCCCAGCCGATCCCATACGGCACAATAATAGCGCTCCTCATCGGTTTGGGTATGGCTGCCAACAGCATGCTGAACGGCCCGGCCATGGTGCTCAAGTCCACTATGGCCAGGCGCGCCGTGTCTACGGATGAAAAAGAAAAGCAGCTGATAAATATAGTTGAGGAGATGGCCACGGCGGCGGGGCTGCCGCCTCCTACGGTCTATATAGTTCCGGACCCTGACCTGAACGCGTTTGCCACCGGCACGAATCCAGCCAATTCCGTTATTGCCGTCACCGAGGGGCTCTTGGGTTCGCTCAACCGCGAGGAGATGCAGGGCGTGGTGGCTCACGAGATGAGCCACATAAGGAATTACGACATGCGCCTTATGACGGTGACTGCGGCGCTCATCGGAGCTATCGGCCTCTTAAGCGATTTCGCCGGCAGAAGTACGCGCTACTCAAGGGTTTCTACCGGCGGCGGCTCCTCATCTTCCTCTTCTTCAGGCGGGGGCTCAAAAAAGGGGTTGGGACCGCTGATGCTGGTCTTGTTCGTTTTATGGATAGCGCTTGTGATACTTGCGCCTATTCTCTCGCGGCTTCTTGCCATGGCGGTTTCGCGCGAGCGTGAATATCTGGCCGACGCTTCCGGCGCCGAGCTGACCAGAAATCCGCTTTCACTCGCGTCTGCGCTTGAAAAAATACGTAACGCCGTCATGCCCACTTACGCCATAAACAACGGAGTGGCGCATATGTGCATAACGGACCCGCGCGGCAGCCTGATAGAGGAAAAAATGGGCCTCGCGGCTGACCTTTTCGCCACCCATCCCCCCATGGAAAAACGGATACTGGCATTAAAGGCAATGGCGTACCAAAGCAGCAGGGGGCAAACTACAGGGTAGAGGGGCTAGGGTTGAGGGTAGAGGTTGCAGAAATAAGGAATTGCTTCCCTAAACCCTAACCCATCGCCCCTAACCCCTGAGCGAAATCGATATTGAAGGAGATCACGAAATGATACTAGCTACTGAATTCAAAGAAGGCGACATCTTCATAAATGAGAACGGCCAGACCGTCGAGGTTCTTACTCATCAGCATCACCGCAAGTCCCAGGCCAGGGCCGTGGTTCGCGTCAAGCTGCGAAACCTTGATACCGGCTCGGTAATTGAAACCGCTTACAGGCCCGAGGACAAATTTAAGGAAGTTATGGTGGAAAAACGTCCGAAAACCTACATGTATAACGATGGAACGATGGCCTATTTCATGGATAATGCGAATTATGAACAGTTGGGCCTGAGCATGGAAAAAATAGGCAGCCTCATGCAGTTTCTCAGCGATAACATGGAAGTGCAGGGTCTTTATCTTGACGAAAGGTTTTACAATATAGAGCTGCCGGCAAATTTAGTGATGGTAGTCACCGAGACGGTAGCCGGCGTTAAAGGTGATACGGTTTCCAATGTCACCAAACCCGCCAAAGTGTCGACCGGTCTTGAAGTTAAAGTGCCGCTTTTTGTGAACGAAGGCGATAAAATACGGGTGGATACCAGAACATTTGAATACGTTGAAAGGGTGACAGAGCCGAGAAAGTAGCCTGAGGCTACCTTCTCGGCGCCATAAGCCATAAGCCATAAGCCAAAGGCCATAAGTTACAAGGAAACTCCTAAAAAGCATATGGCATAAAACTTATGGCAATAGAAGTTAAGGAATTATGATAAAAGCCGTAATTTTTGACATCGACAATACCCTCATGGATTTCATGCGTATGAAGCGCGCCTCCGTGGACGCGGCTGTGGACGCCATGATAGACGCGGGCTTGAGCACGCCGAAAGATAAAATGGTGGACAAAATTTTCAAGGTCTATTGGGCGGAAGGGATAGAGGATCAGAATATCTTCGATAAGGTTCTTACCAGCGAGTTCGGCCAGATAGATTACAAAATTTTAGCCGCGGGGATCATCGGCTACAAGCGGGCCAAAGAGGGACACATGACCCTCTACCCGCATGTAAAACTCACCCTCACCGAGCTTTTAAAGGCCGGGGTTAAAATGGGCGTGGTTTCGGACGCCCCGCGCCTGCCTGTCTGGCTGCGCATAGTCGGTTTAGGCCTTCACCACTATTTTGACCATGTGGTCACCTTGGACGATACGGGCGAGAAAAAACCCTCTCCCAAGCCTTTCAAAAAAATACTTGAACTTTTAAAGGTAAAACCCGCGGAGGCGGTGATGGTCGGCGATTGGGCCGAACGAGACATTACAGGCGCCAAAAATCTTGGTATCCAGACGGCCTGGGCTAAATATGGCAATGAGTTCGACACCAAGGTTTCCGGAGCCGATTACGAGCTGGACGATATCCATGATCTGCTTGCGGTCATAAGGGGGATGAATGAAAAGTAAAACCGTTTTTTTTCTGGCTTTTTTTTTCGTCACGGTCAGTGCGCCGGCGCTTGAGGTCGTAAAATTAAGCACCGTTCCCGTAGCCGCTATTGTCTTTTCCGGTGTTATTGAAGTGAAGGGGATAAGTTGGCGGAAAAATGCCGTGGTAATGCCGGTCACCGAATATAAGGAACGCACCTACGAAGACATAAAACTTCTTTCAAAGGGCCTTTACGCCAAAATAGAGGCCTGCCTTTCCAAAGGCGTATGCAAAAACCCGCCCGGCGCCGAACCAAAAATAAGCGTGACAGGCGTTAAAATGCTTAAATCAAAAACCCGCCTTGCCAACGCTGACACGGCCTTTGACGGGGAATTGCTGGTGACGGCCGGCGTAATGAATTCTTCGCGCGAGCCCGGCGGGTTATGGATCGGCTGGCCTGAAGACTTTAAAATAAACGACTCCGCGTTAAAAGCCAAAGCCGAAAAGCTCATTAAAGAGGCCTATGCCAAAGCGCTGAAAAATCCCAGGAAAAAGCAGTAACCGGTAATCGGTAGGAGCAAAGATGACTTTTTTTGCCGCATTGCCGTTTGCCGTTTTTTGTTCCGTATACTCCTTTTGTTCCCTGCCATTCAGATCCCAACCGGGCAGTAGTATGGCCGGAATGCGGCGGATACTCGCCGCTTTTCTGGCTCTTTTATGCTGTCTTGAGCCGGCTTGCTTCGCTCTCAAAACAGAGAAACTCTTTCCGGCTTACCCGGCGGTTTCAGGCCATGCCAGAGTCGCGGTTGAAGCGGCAAGCGGAATGATCTTTGCCCGCTTTAAGGCGGGAACCGACGCTGAAACTAAAAAAAAACACCTTGCATCCGCCGGTCTTGCCGTTCTTAAGGAATTCGACTCTACCGGTTGGACGCTTGTCGGCCTGCCTGACGGCATGACGGTAACGCGGGGACTCGCCCTGGCAAAAAATGTCACCGGTCTTGAAGCTGCGGAGCCGGACCGGGCCTACAGGGTAAAAAAGACTCCAAACGACCCTTTACTTTCTTCCCAGTACGCGCTTGTGAACGTGCTTGCAACTTCCGCATGGGAATTCGATACCGGCTCATCCAATACAATCACAGTCGCCATTCTTGATACCGGTATAGACGGGACGCATCCGGATCTTTCCGGCAAGCTTACCGGCCAAAGCCAATTTTTTGATCCCAACCAGTTAAGCGCCCAGAGCCCGAACGCGCCCACCCCCGCCTGTAATCATGCCACTCATGCCGCGGGGGTGGCCGCCGCCTCCACCGACAACGGCATCGGCATAGCCGGAATGTCCTGGGGGGCGAAGCTGCTTTCTCTTAAGGTCTTTAGCGATAATGACTGTACGCCAAACTGCGGCGATAAAAGCGGAACCGGCTCCTGTTCCACGGACGACGCCACCATATCCGCGGCTATAAATTATGCCGTCACCCAGAATAATTCGCCCGGTATCGGCAGAATAATAATCAATATGAGCCTTGGTTCGCCCGGCACTTGTGATTCCTCCGGACAGTTGCAGGCGGCGGTAAATTCCGCTTACGCAGCAGGGCTGCTTATTGTGGCGGCCGGCGGCAATGAGTCTTCTTATGTCGATTCTCCGGCTAATTGCTCGCATGTAATTCCGGTAGGGGCTACTGACTCAGGCGACAATCTGGCTTCTTTCTCAAATTACGGTTCAGAGATGACCCAGGGCGGGCTTACGGCGCCTGGCGATAATCTTTTAACCACGGATCTAGCCGGCGCCTACACCTACGCTTCCGGCACTTCATTTTCGGCCCCCATGGTTTCGGGACTTGCGGCGCTTATCTGGTCAGCCAAACCGGGACTTTCTCCCGGCCAAGTTTGGGATATAATGAAAAATTCCGCTGACGATCTTGGCATGCCGGGGGCCGACCAGTACTTTGGTTTCGGCCGTATAAACGCTTTGAAAGCTATGCGTCTTGCCGTTAATAATACATATGCGGATTTTAAAGGCGCCTTTAAATCGCTGCCTTTACCAAATCCTTTCCGGCCTAAAACCGACAAAACTATTGTTTTTACCATTCCGACTGAACTTTTGGCGGGAAATGTTGAGCTTAGAATTTACACCCAGGAAGGTGAACTTGTGAAAAAACTTTCAAGCCCCGGTTGGGATGGGAAAAACGAGTCGGGGTTTTTCGTGGCAAGCGGCGTTTATGTTTTTCACCTTAAAACCGACAAAGGAAGCGCGAAAGGCAAGTTCGCCGTGATAAGGTAAGCGGGTAACAGGCAGCAGGAAACACTAAGAACTTAAGCTGCGGGATTGCCCTCTGCCTGTCACCTGTAACCTGTTGCCTGCAACCTTTCAGAGGAGATGTTTAAATGATCGTTTTCAACCTTACAAGAAATCTGTCCGTGGTTTCACAGGCCCGGAAAGCGGATACTTTTTCAAGCCGGCTTTTTGGCCTTATTCCGCGCCGTTCCATTGGCGAAGAGGAGGGGCTGTGGCTTTTCCCGTGCGCCATGATACATATGTGTTTCATGAGCTTCGCCATAGACGCCGTATTTTTGGATGAAAATCTAAAAACACTCAGGGTCGTTGAAAATCTGAAGCCATGGCGCTTCTCGCCGTGGGTTTACGGGGCAAAAAGCGTGCTGGAGCTTAACGCGGGCCGCTGCGGGGGCAGGCTGGCAGTCGGCGACCAGTTGGCCTTCCGGTAAACCAGTCCTGAAGTTCTGAAGCCCTGAAGCGCTGAAGTTCCGGAAGGCCGTTTGTCGGCCACAGATCCATGGCCGACAAACGGCCTCTTCAAATTTAGTTAACTTCAGACTTCAGAGCTTCTAGCGCCTCAGCGCTATCATAGCATTGCAAAAGCCGGCGAATATGTTTATAATTATAAACTGATATGATTTTGGCTAAAGGACTTCAGCGAAAAAGGAATGTGAGGGAAATCCTCATAGAGGAGAAGCTTGTCCCTGAGGATAAGGTGACGGCCGCTGAGGAAACCGCCAAAAAAGAAAACAAATCTTTAATGCAGGTCCTGGCCGAATTAGGGCTTATTCCGGAACTCAAGCTTCTTAAAATCCTTGCCGCCGAATGGGGATTCAAAGCCATAGATCTGTCTAAAGTAAATCCTTCCAAGGAAATTGTGCGGCTTGTGCCCGAGGCTATGGCCAGGAAGCAGCTTTGCGTGCCTTTCGCGCACCAGGATAATAAGTTGTTTTTGGCGATGGCTGACCCGAGGGATTTTTTGGTGGTGGAAGATATCGGTTTGCGCACCGGGCTTGAAGTGGAGGCCTTCCTCGCGCTCCCCCAGATAATCACCAGATTGCTTGAAAATGTTTACGGCCGCGGCGACAGCGCCGCGGTAAACAAGCTGGTGGAATCCGTGGCCGCCAAGGTTCCCGATGAAGAGGGGTTTTCGCTGGCGGGGGACGATTCAAAAAAAGACATCTCGGATGTGGACGCCAACGCTCCCGAGGTGGAAAAGCTGGTAAACGCAATAATACTGGGAGCCCTTAACTTAAAGGCCTCCGATATACATATAGAGCCTTTTGAAGATGCCACCGGAAAAAACAGCAAGGTGCTTATACGTTACCGCGTGGATGGCATGCTGCATGCGGCCTCTTTTCTTATACCCTGGGCTTACCGCAACGCCGTAACCGCCAAGATAAAAATTCTCACAAACTCAATGGACATAACCGAGCGCCGCATTCCGCAGAGCGGCCGCATACAGATAATAGCCAAGGGGAACCCTATAGAGTTCCGCGTTGAAATGATCCCCACGGTTTATGGCGAGTCGTGCGTAATGCGTATCCTTGACCGCGCCTCAGTGCGCGTTGACATAAAGGTAATGGGCTTTTTGCCGGACACGGAAAAGAAACTTTTGGCGCAGTTTCAGGGCATAGGAGGCAAAAAGAATTTCGGCCTGGTGCTCGTGTGCGGGCCCACGGGCTCGGGCAAATCAACCACGCTTTACGGCTGCCTGAACTATGTAAACCGCCCCGACATTAAAATACTCACGGCGGAAAACCCCGTGGAATACAACATCGACGGCATAGTGCAGGTGCCGGTAAATCCCGAGATCAAGCTCGGGGTGGATAAAATATTCGATTTTGCCTCGGCGCTCCGCTCTTTTATGCGCCTTGACCCGGATGTCATAATGGTGGGGGAAATACGCGATGGTGAAACCGCCCGCATAGCCCTTGAAGCCGCCATGACGGGGCACTTGGTTTTTTCAACCATACACACCAACGATTCTCCTTCGGCGCTGGAGCGCCTTACCCAGATGGGGCTGCCGCCGTTCGTTGTGGCAAATACCATGAAAGCTGTGCTTGCCCAGCGTCTGGCAAGGCGGCTTTGCAAATGCAAGGAAGAAGCCGAAATTTCCCCGGAAGAGCGCGCGGTGTTTGAAGCTTGTAATGTGACTATTCCGCCGGGCAGGAAAATTTTCAGGCCGAAGGGCTGCGACGAGTGCAAGAGCAGCGGCTACAAAGGGCGCGTGGGTATGCACGAACTTCTTATACTGGATGACGGAATCCGCGCGCAGATACTTAAAGATCCTTCCGCCATACCGATTAAAAATTTGGCCATGAAAGGCGGCATGCGCACCATCGCCATGGATGGGCTTGAAAAGGTGCTTCTTGGACTTACCACGGTGAAGGAAGTCCTTGGCGGCGCGTCGTAATCTGAAAAGTTCTTGCCCTGGAAGCCGCAGGAACAAGGTTTTAAACGATGAAAAAAATATTTTTTGCGGCTTGTGCGCTATGCATGCTGGCTCCGGCGGCGGTTTCGGCTGCCGGTTATACAAATTTTCTTTTCGCGTTGAAGTCGGACCTTAAGCCTTTTGCCAGAGATTTAGGAGGTCTGCTCGGGTCCGGCTCAAACCAGACCGCGCGCTCTCTCGGTTTTTCAGGTTTTGACATAGGTATTAAAAGCTCCATGCAGTTCGCGCCTGAAAAGAATGACACTATTCTGGAAAACGATCATCCGTTCGGGCTTACCCTGGTGCAGGCCGATATAGGCATGCCCTACCGCCTGGACGGGTTTATACGCGCAGGATCCCATCAGGGGCTTACTGTCGCCGGCGGGGGGCTTCGTTACGGCCTCAGGAAAGTTTCAGACGCGCCTCATTATATGCAGATGATGCTTATTACTATGGGCGACCTGGCTGTTTATAAGTTTTTTTACGCCGTGCACTTTAACTCAGGCCTCATGTTTTCCCTTAATGCCGCGCATGTGGCTCCGTACTTCGGAGCCGGTTTTGACTATACGCAATTGACGCCACAAAACACGAATAATACGGCGTTTATCGGCAAAACAATATATGTTTTTGAACCCCGCTATACTTTTGGTTTGAAAGTTAAATTGAATTTGGCTTATCTGTCAGGCGGATTGACTTTCACGCACGGCCGCACACTGGCTAACGCCAGTACGGGATTGAGGTTCTAGGCGGAGATTCCCGCTATAACAGACAGCGGATAAAACGACATGATTACAACGATGAACCAACAATTCGTTAATCTCTGCGCCATCATCTCTTCCCCATCGCTGTAATCTCTTCTTTACCCTTTAAATTTATCGCCCAACTCCCTGCGAAGTTCGCGGTCTATATCCCGTTTCTTTATTTGCTCGTGGCGGTCGGAGGCGTTTTTGCCCTTGGCAAGCCCCAAAAGCACTTTGGCCCAGCCTTTCTTGAAATAAACTTCAAGCGCTACCAGCGTATTCCCCTTGATGGCGGTGGCATTGCCCAGTTTGTGTATTTCACCGCGTTTTAATAGCAGCTTGCGGGCTCTTAGCGGATCAATGTCTTTCATCGTATTATAGGCATAGGGCGCTATGTGCAGACCGTAAAGCAAAACCGAGCCGTTTTCAACCCGGGCGAATCCCTGTGTAATGACAGCCTGCTTAAGGCGCAGGGATTTAACCTCGGGCCCTTCAAGCGCGATACCGGCCTCAAAGGTTTCAAGGATAAAATAATCGTGGCGGGCTTTACGGTTGGTGGCCACAAGTTCAATGGTTTCTTTCTTTTTCACTGTATTTATACTATCAAATATCATAAAATTAAAAAACAGAGCATTTTTCCGCCCCACATCTGCCGCAGGTGAGGGGTATGATATGCCCGCGCGATCACCTTCGTTAGTGAGCGCGGGGACCTTATAGAAGGGGTTCAGTAAGCGGGCCGCCAAAAGCGGCAAAGCGAACGATGAAGGGGAGCTTAGCTCCACCCCTTCCCAACAGCTGAGGGGACACCGCAGTAGCGGTTTCCCCTCATGGAGCGCCGGCCGTTACCGCTTAAAGGCCGGTTGCTAATCAACCCTGAGCGTGAGTATGCGAAGGGCGCGACAGATGGAAAGGTGGCCGAGTGGTTGAAGGCGCAGACCTGGAAAGTCTGTATACCTCAAAAGGGTATCGAGGGTTCGAATCCCTCCCTTTCCGAAGTTTTTCACTTTTAAAAAAATCGGCAGAAAAATTATTATTTTCTGCGCGCGCAGAATTAAAATTAAATATAAATTCCCAAGGTTTTTTGAACTCGACGGAAAGCCGCCGCCTGCCGATACGGAAGTTCGAACCGATCTTTTTCAACTTTTCCCGGTTTTCCTCCGCTTTTCCGCTCTCCGCCAATTCCCCGACGTGAACCGCCTCGCGATATAGTTCTAGCTCCGGTTCGAACCGATTGGCTCCCTGCCGGGCAAAAGCTGCGAGTTTGTTTTCAATTTCCTTTTTCCCATTGACCAATTGGGCTTTACGTTCAGCGTACTCGGACTGTGTAAGGTGGCCTTGCAGTACCAAATCCAGCAACTTGCCCAATTGGTCTGTAAGGATAACCAACTCACCTCGCAGCTTTTGCCGGGCACTATCCCCGGCCTGGGCAAACGCGGCTCGTTCCTTTTCCGCCATCAGGATGAGCCCGTTTGCCAGGGCCGGGGGTAAGGAAACAGATTTTAGTTCTCCTTTTATCTGTTCCTCTATAACTTCCTCGCGTACAAAGTGTTCGTCGCAAGGCCCTTTCCGTTTGGTACAGCGGAGATAATTATGGGACTTCTGTGTTTCCGTAGTAATGAAGCAGCCACAAGTGGAACAGTGGAAGACCCCACGATAGGTGTACGGCTTCAACCTTGGCCCCTTGGGCTTGCTTTTACGGAGCATTACGGCCTGGCACGTATCAAATAGAGCCTTGGTTATGATCGGCTCGTGCTTTCCCTCGTAGAGTTCGCCCTTATACCTTATAAGCCCGTAATAGACGGGGTTCTTGAGCATATACTGATAGTTCCCTACTGAAAGGGCGGTATGCCGCCCTTTCAGTCCAACCTCGTTCATTATGCGCCGCACTTCGGCCAACGGGTAATCGCCGGTAGCATAAAGCTCAAAGGTCTTCCGGATAAAGACCGCCCGGTCTTTATCCGGATATATCGTCTTGGTGTTCTTATCGTTCAGGTAGCCGAGCGGTGCACAACAGGGCCAGATACCATTGCGGAGTTTTTGACGGAAGCCGCGCCGGATATTTTCCGAAAGGTTATCGACGTAGTATTTGGACTGGCCGAACGCGATTGAGAGCATGAACTTGCCCTGTGGCGTGGGGTCAAACCAAAAAGTAGGGAACTTTAGAGCTGTTATCTTGCCTGTGTCTACAAGGTAGATAATTTTTCCGCCGTCGATGGAATTGCGGCAAAGCCTGTCCGGGTGCCAGGCGATTATGCCCTGCGCCTTGCCGTCTTCCATGGAGGCTATCATCGTATTGAAGATTTCGCGGCCGGGCTCCTTGGCGGTCTTGCTCTCGATGAACTCTTTGACTATGAGAAGCCCTTCTTTCAGGGCGTACTCCCGGAGCTCGGCAAGCTGCGCCTCTATGGATAGGATTTGCCTATCAGGTTCGTCCGTGGACTTTCTGGCATAAAGGAAATACCGCATGTCTTGGTTTTGCATAAGACCTCCCATACCTTGCGCTTAATGCCGGTTTGGCCCAGCAGGGCGGAACCGGCATTAAGGGCTAACTCCGCAACTCTCCGCCGCGCGTAAGGCCGGC